>CAKZVF010000223.1 GCA_937921995.1 uncultured Pirellulaceae bacterium | reverse complement strand
ACGATTTTGCCGATAGGGCCTGCGATCGCCATCAACATTAGTCCGCCCATCATCGTGTAAGTGCCAAATTTGGAACCAATGCCCGTGGCAGGCACCAACAGGCTTCGCCACTTCAGCGGAAAGTAACCGGTCGCGTGTTGGATCGCGTGGCCGGCCTCGTGAGTTGCGACGCCGATCGCGGCGATCGAGGTTTGATCAAACACTGGCGTTGATAGCGCTAAAGATTTTGTCGTTGGGTTGTAGTGATCGGTCAACGATCCGTCGACCCGCACGACTTTCACGTCGGTAATGCCGGCTCGGTCCAGCAACATCTGCGCCGCTTGTTGACCGGTGTAGCCTTTTTGACTTGGGATTTTGGAGTACTTTGCAAACCGCGACTTCAACAGCCATGCTGCGCCTCCCGATAGTGCCATGCCAGGCACAATAACAAGTAGAAAGTACATTGGGTCAAAGTGCATGCCCATCATTGCGATCGGGGCCGGCAACACTGAAATATTGAATAGGGTGAACATCTTTGAAGATTTCTCCGCAGCAAGTAGTTTGAAAATTTAGCCATATTCATAACGCTCGGTAGTGCCGGGCGCGAGAGATAGGACGTTCAATCTTTGCGTTATTGGTGGGGCGAGGCAATACAGATTGGGTCGGAAGAAAAAAACGATCAAAAAGCGGCCGTTTGACTCGGTGAATACCGTGTTTTACTAATTTGGTGGTGAAAGCATCAGAGTCGCGTAGCCGCCAGACTCTTCGCTTGGACGGTTATCTGTCCCATCAGATTGTGCGTTACGGACTTGAGCCTCGCTTCAGCCCGGAGGGCGATACAATTCCTGCCGGTGGCGAGAGCCACCGGAATAAGTTGAACATATATATAAGCCCAGCGGGCGACACAAACTCTTGTGCCGCCCGCCGGGCTGGTGGTTTTGCTTTTTGCATCACGGCTGTCCAAGCGATCTGATCGTGCGTTAGCCGAATGGTCCTCACTTTAGGGCAGGCGTTGGCTTATGGTTTAACGACAAGCCGGCAGACGACCGTGTTTGGTGGGGCGAAACGCAGACGCCTGCCGGCTACTCGTTAAACGGATCAAGATTTTGCCGTTTAAAAGTCTTTTAGCTTCAGCGGCACAGGCAACCTTACGAATTTTCCTTGGCCAACCAATTCAGATACGCATCGAGGAAACCCTGAATTTCGCCGTCGAGCACTTTGCCGAAATCGCCCATACTGAATCCGGTGCGTGCGTCTTTGACGCGCTGATCGGGATGTAAAAAATAGTTACGGATCTGCGAACCAAAACCTACGCGCTGTTTGTTCTGATATTTACTGGCTTCTTCGGCCTCGCGTTTTTCGTCTTCGATCTGAGCCAATTTCGCCCGCAACATCTTCCAAGCTTGAGCTCGGTTTTTGTGCTGCGACCGCTGGCTCTGACACTGAACCACAGCGCCCGAAGGGACGTGTTTCAAACGAACGGCGCTGTCGGTTTTATTGACGTGCTGCCCCCCTGCCCCGCTGGCTTTGTAGGTTTCGGTGATGACATCTTTTTCTTCAATTTCGATGTCGATCGAATCGGCAATCTCCGGCGTCACGTCGACCGCCGCAAAACTGGTTTGCCGCTTGCCCTCTGAATTAAATGGACTGATGCGGACCAAACGATGTGTGCCCGATTCGGCTTTGAGGTAGCCGTAAGCCATCGGACCGCGAATCGCGATCGCGGCGCTGTTGATACCGGCTTCGGAGTTGGCCGATTTTTCCAACAGTTCGATTTTATGCCCCTGCTTCTGCGCCCACAGCGTATACATCCGCAGCATCATCTCGGCCCAATCGTTGGCGTCGGTGCCGCCATCGCGCGCGTAAATCGTCAGGATCGCGTCGCAGCCGTCGTGCGGTCCGTTCAGCAGCGCTTTGAGTTCGAGCGCGTCGATCTGCTTTTCCAACGACTGGATCTCGCTGCGAATCTCGGGCTCGATCGATTCGTCCTCTTCGGCCATTTCGATCAGCGCCGAAAGATCCTCGCCACTGCTGCTCAGTTCCATCAGAGGCGTGATGACCGATTTCACCGCCTTCAATCTTCCGACGGTTGCTTGTGCTTTTTCGGTGTCGTCCCAGAAATCGGTTTTCGCCATCTCGGCTTCGATCGCTTCGATGTCCTTAATTTTTTGACCGTAGTCAAAGACTGTCTCGGAGCTGATTGATGCGCTGGCTGATTTCGTTTGATCGGTCGATCAGTTCGGAGTCCATGGAGATCTTTAATTTAGAGTTGTCGAAAGATTATGGGGTGATGGTGGGCGTGTTTTCGCGGAGAGGCTGTCACTTAAATGGCAACCCGACGCGTGAGCGAGGAACAGTGGGGATCATCGAGGCTCCTCGCTCACGCGTCGGGTTACCATTTGCACCTATTCTTCCAAGCATTAGATAAAATGACAACCTCGGAGCGAAAGACGACGAAAGCACTTAAACCAACGTTGCCGCAGCGGGAACAGGGAAGCTTTCGCACATCTCTTTGATCTCGCCGCGGATCGTATCCAGTTTTGCCGAGTCATCGGGACTGGACAAGGCGCTGATGATCCAGCCACCGATCTGCTTCATCTGATCCGGGCCCATGCCGCGCGTGGTTAGGGCTGGGGTCCCGATGCGAATTCCGCTGGGGTCCATCGGTTGACGCTGGTCGTAAGGAATCATGTTTTTATTGATCGTGATGCCGCACTTATCAAGTGTTTCTTCGGCGACGCTTCCACCAATTCCAAGCGGCGTCACATCCACCAACACCAAATGGTTGTCTGTTCCGCCGCTGACCAAACGCAAATCCGTCGTCAGCAGTTCTTCGGCCAGCGCTTGACAATTGTCGACGACGTTTTGTGCGTACTGTTTGAATTCGGGCTTGATCGCTTCGGCGAAGCAAACGGCTTTCCCGGCAACGATGTGCATCAGCGGACCGCCTTGCATGCCCGGGAACACGGCCGAGTTAATTTTCTTGGCCCACTTCTTTTTGCACATGATCAGACCGGCCCGAGGACCGCGGAGCGTCTTGTGCGTGGTGGTGGTGACAAAATCCGCATAAGGCACGGGGCTGTTATGAACACCGCCAGCGACCAAGCCCGAGTAGTGTGCCATGTCGACGAACAGCAGCGCACCGTGTTCGTCGGCGATCTCTTTGAATTTCGCGTGTTCGATCTCG
>CAKZVF010000222.1 GCA_937921995.1 uncultured Pirellulaceae bacterium | reverse complement strand
TCGCCTTCGGCGGCCGAGCAAATGATGACATTAGCCATCTAAGCCAGCCTCACGATGAGCACGCTCGCGAACCTCTGCCCAAGAACACCCAGTCATTTCACCAGCGTCATACGCATCGCTGCGGCGATTGACCTCAGCAACCCATTGTGAATCTGGCGGGACCCAATCAGTAGGCGAAACACTGTCCCACAAGGAGGCAATCAATTGCGCACGTTCGGAAGCGGGTAGAGATTGTGCCGCAGTCAAAATTTCGTTCATATTGCTCATAACTGAATTATACCAGATCGAACTCACAACGGAAGGTTTTACGGCCCCGCTTCTCACCGAAGCCAACAAGCGACGCAGCGTCAAACAGTTTACCAAAAAGAAACCGCGTTGCCAAAATGGCGGTTTCCGCGGCGGAGCAAACCCAAACATATCTCCGAAGTGGTCGAAATCGCAAACCAAACAATGCGCTTACGACGACTCCGCGGCCTTGCTTTAAAACCATCTTGTCTGACATTGCGACGCAGGAGAATTGCAAGTTGACGGTTAGCTCTCCATGGAGACGCCGTCTACGCCCCCTTTCTCATCGAATTCAACGCAAATAACGTATTGAGTCACGCTGTCTGGCAACGTGAAGTCAAAGGTCTCGATGGCATCATTAATCTCATCGTTCTCATTGCAGCCCCAGTGTTTCTTGAGTACTAGAACGTCCAAAACCTGCGTTGGTGTTGGGCGAGAAACGCCACAGTGCTTGAGCTAATATTTGTCGTCCAACTCATCAAGGTGATGCGAAACGAACAGTGTCGCGCCATTTGCGTCCGCAAGCGTTCCATGAGCGTGTCGGATGGCGTCGATTGCTGCTTTGTGTCGGCGGTCAATTTCCTCAGGGGATGCAGTCACGGATGTGTGCCTATCGAGTGATCTATGTTTGACAACGGAAGCTTTTACGACACCACCCTGAACGAAGCGAACGGAGTCTGAACTTTGGAAACCATACCAAGGCCGGTTGCCAAAGAGCCAAAGTGTGCCGCCGCGTAAGCACCATGTTGGTGGACGACGGTACTACCTGAGCACGTTGCCGATGAGCACGGCGCAGGCGAGGCATGGGAAAAAGCCCCAACGCATTACGAAGGCATCCACTTGAGTCAGTTCAGCGCGATCACGCGCGGAAATAAAGGCGATGGCAAGCCAATGTGCGAAAATGGCAGCAATGCATATGCGGAATCCCCGCCCGCCGTCCAGCAACATCGCCGCAAGTAATAAGCACGGCAACTGGGTTAGCGCGATGCCCCAAAGATGGTGGCGCACATGCGAGAAGTCGACATTGCGAGAAGTCATCGTGGGAGTATCCTGCGTGATGTAAAGGCGGTAGCCGAGCCAGTGGACAACCGCCATAGACACGACGAACAGTGCCGCACGTCCCATCGCCGCTGCGATATCGGTGGGCAACCAGAATGCGAGCAGAAACGCGACGCCAAGCAATGAAGTTACAGCAAAGGAAACGGACAGCACATGTCGGTCAAGCGTTGTATTCATCTGGTCTATGTTCACCAAAGGAAGGTTTTACGACACCGCTTCTCACCGAAGCCAACAAGCGTCGCAACACCAAACAGTTTACCAAAAAGAAACCACGTTGCCAAAGATGCGGTGTCCGCGGCATGGCAAACCAATTCGCGCCACCGAAGCGATCAATGTTGTAAACCGTGTGACCTTACAACGACGAAGCCGCGGCCTTGCATAAAAACAATGTTAGGCGACCGGTTATTTCAGATACCGGTCAATGTCCATAGCACCATGAAAAACGCCAAGAATCTCAATTCGATCATCGTTGACGATCAAATATGGAATTCGATAGTGGCCATACAGGATTTCACGTACTTCCCGATCAGTGATCGGGAAGTATCGCTGACCTATCCGAGGATGTTCGCGAAGTAATTGAATTTTTTCATAGATGCCAGTGACGACGTTTATCGCAGCGGACGGCGAGTTTTTTGCGATGTACTCGTGTATTTGTTCGAGGCACTCAGTTGCCTCCAACGTCCAAACTAATTGCGCCACGATTCGATCTTTCGTTTCATGGTGTCGTCGGACACGGTACGACCGTTGTCTGCGTCGTCCAGTCCGCGTTGAATCATGCGAGCATAGGCAAGTTCGCGAAGGATTTCATCGTAACTACTGTCATCGGGTTGGCGAGCAATTATGTCCGCCATTGTATCTTTTGCTATCGACATTGAACTCTCGATTGATCTAGGTCGGCTAACGGAAGGTTTTTACGACACCGCCCTAAACGAAGCGCGCGATGCCTGAACTACAAGAATTGTACCAAAGCCAGCGATCGTTGCCAAAGAGCGAAGGTGTGCCGCAGGCCTAGCGTAAAAACCATGTTGTACGACCCTGAGCTACGATTCCGTTCTCCATCGCCACGAGATATCCCCGTCCGCCCAATGCACAGCGGGCATGTAGATCGCACGGCGCGAGCCAACGGAATCGGCTACGAACCAATTTGTGTCGTCAAAGAGCGATGCGTCAAAAAGGGATTCAATGTCGTCTGGTGGATAATCCTCGTTGGTGCAGGCATCGAAGAACGATCGCAATTCCGCGGCGTCAGAGTTCGGCGCGAAATCCGCGAGCATCCAAGGTTGGTCGCGTGACAGGTTGGTAACACTTCCGAGCGGTTTGTCGCACCAGATCAGAGTCAGTTCGTCAGAGGTTTGCGACATCAGATGAGTTGGGGCGTACAACGTATTTATAAACGACATGGTGTCGTTTATTACGCAAACGACTGTCTTGGGGTGTAAGTATGGCGCGGCTGGGGGGATTTGTAAACTTTTTCAAAATTCCTTTTCTCGGTTTTTACCGAACCATTTGCAACTTGTCGCTTATTGCGCAACGCAAAAGACGAATAGGCAGACTGGGCCAAATGCGGCCCCGTTGGTTTGCGGGGCTCGTTTGATAGCAGCAGATGCTACTCCATTGGAACCAGCCGGTAAAATTTTGAAATCCATCTCAACATTTTGGCTTATCCGACACCGCTGGGTGCTGCTGAAATGCCGTTTCGACCGACCGATGATCTTCTATCTGTCACCGCCGAACAAAACGCGCTAATAGCGCCGGCAGAAACACCAGGTCAGCAAATAGCGCCGCGGTTAACGTGATGGCTCCCATCGACGCAAAAATGAAGTGATCGCGCGAATCGCTCAGGAGCACCGTCGAAAATCCGGCCACCAGAACGATCGTCGTCATGATTAGCGCGGTGCCGACGCCCGTAAACGCGCGGCGGATCGCTTCTTGGTCGTCATCGGTGCGGTTACGTTCCTCCAAAAATCGCGTCAGAAAATGGATGGTGTCGTCCACGGCGATTCCCAAACAAACCGTAAACGCACACACGGTGACGACCTCCAACGATTGCCCCGTCACGGCCAGCCACGTTCCCGCGACCGCCAGTGGGAAACAATTAGGCACGATCGAAATCAAACCGATTCGAAACGAACGGTAAACCAGCGCCAGCACGGCAAAGATGATCAGCGACGCGACGCCCAAACTGGTCGCCAAATCAACGACGATCTCGTAAAGGTTTCGCCAACGCCAGATCGAATCGCCCGTCATCTCCGTCGTGAACCCAGGATATTGCTCCTCCAGCGCCGCCACCCCCGTTTCAATCCGCTCGAAAACAGCACTGTATTTTCGGATGCCCAAATCTTGGACTCGGAACGTCACCGTTGCCGTCCGGCGTTCGGGCGTATAGAAGGCGCGTTTCAACGGAGGCGGCAATAGCTCCAGCATCGACATGCGGTCGGCCGCTTTCCCCGCGCCCGGCAAAGCTTCGATCAAGTTCGCGATCGACAGCGGATGTCCAATCAGCGGCTCCGTGGCCAACAGTGCGTCGATTTTGGCAATGAACTCCAGCACCCGAGGACTATCGGGTTCAATCGACGCGTCCCAATCGACGACGATCGAATTCGAATCGATGCCGCCCATTTCTCTGTCCAGCAGCGCAATCGTCTTGGCCGGTTCGCTGTTGGTTGGCAGCGCGTTGGACCTCCGATCATCGGGCCTTAACGTCAACGAGATCCCAATCAGCACCACCGTTGCGACGATGGCGATTTGGCTGACGACGTGTTTGTGCGCCAACACCCATTCCACAACCACGCCGATACGCCCCAACTGCTGATCGACGAGACTTTTCTCTTGTCCGACGTTGACGAATTTCCCGATCCATGTGCTACACGCCAACGGGATCGTGGTGACGACTGAGACGAAAGACAGAATCACGCCCACAACGCAACACATCCCGAACTCGCGTACGAATTCGTGGTTGGCCGTTGCCAGCGAACCGAAACCGATGGCTGTCGTCAGCGACGTCAGCGCGCAGGCCAGCCCCACGTCCTTGAGCCCCTGTTTGGCGGCGGACTTTGGCGGCATTCCATCGGAACGCAGTTTGCGAATTTGCACTAGCAAGTGCACCCCATCGGTCAGCCCCACCAAGCTGACCAGCACCGGCAGGACGACTTCGTTGAAGGGATTGTGTCCAAAGTCAAAGTAGTTAACAAACCCCAGCGTCCAAAACACGCCCAACGCCGGAGCCAACGCCACCACCATCACTGCTGCGATGCCTCGGAACAACACAACCGCCATGATCGCGATCACGCCGTAGCCGATCAGCATGAACTGAAACTGATTTTCGTTGTGCGACTTCATCGCGGTGACGTACGCCGGCAGCCAACCGGTGACAGAAAATTTCATCTGGACGTCGGAATGGTCTGCGGCCGCGGTTTCGGCAATCTGTTTGACACCTGCAATACAGTCTTCGTCCGATTCAACCATCAGCCCGTCGATCGAGAGCATCACCAACGTCGTGTTACCATCGGACGACAAAAGTTGTCCGCCGATGAAGGGGTGGTCGAGCGCTTTTTGTTTGGCCGCGGCGTACTGTTGCGGCGATGCGGCGGCGTGAGGGAACACGGGTTCGGGTAAACCGAAAATGTTCAGCATCGGCACCCGGTCCATCCAGACAACGCGACTGATATAGTCCGTTGACTCCAGCACGTCGGTTACTTTTCGCAGCGCCGCGGCGCCGGAGGAGGTAAACAGCTGATCCGATTGGACGGCCAAGATAACATCGCCGCCCAACGAAAACCGATCGACGTCAGGAAGTTCGGCCTCGATGGCTCGCTCTTGCAAATCGTTGGATTCAACTACCGCCGCTGGACTGAACAATAAGTTCTTCAACCAGCTGGGATCGACGTAGCCCGCGATCGCGACGGCCGAAATGGCGATCACCAGCAGCCCCGACGCAAGCGGGAGATCGACAATCCAGCTGGTGGAGCGTTCAAGTAGTTTTGACACTTTGGGGGTTTGCTCCGGCAGTTTTCTATTTTACGCGCGAACGGAACTGTTTCACCAGTTCTTCACGATTGAGCGCACGGTCGCGGTCGATATCACTGCGCCGAAACGCTCTGGCTTGCGTCGTCAACGGAACATCGGCGCGTTGAACCAAGCCATCGCCATCGGTGTCGAACCTTTCAAGGAAATCGTCGGCCATCTTCTCCGCCTTTTTTCGAATGTCTTCCGGCACAGTATCGTCGCTGGATTTGGAAGCTTTATCCTTGTTAGCCTCCGAATCCCTCTGGCGAGGTCGCGACACGTCGAAGAAGGCGATCGCCATTTCCTCCCACGTTTGATCGCCCCAGGTGACGTAACTGGCGGGGTCCGGATTGAATGGGTTGGCTTTGGAATTGTCAAACACGAACTCCGTTTTGATCGCTTTGACCGAACTTAAATCGATGGGGTCGGCTAATTCGTAGTTGTGCTGCCAATTGAAATCATAGTTGGGCACTCGCAATAAATCCTTCGTACCGTCCTTCGCACCGTCCTTTGAAATCATCGTGGCCTTGAACTGGTTGCCGCGATAGTGCATGTGGGGCGCGATCGCCAACAGTTTCGCGCCGCGCGGCATTGGCCTCATGTCGGCGGTCACCGTTTGATCGGCGTCTTCTGGTTTAAGTTCAAAACCTTGATCCATCGCAGTCAGCGTCAGCCGTTCTTGGGTGACGTTCTTTTCATCGGCAAACACCAACCCAACCTTAGTGATGTCCGTTTGTGCTCTGCCGTTGGGCGTGTAATGCTGCTGAAACACCAGTCGCGAACCGGCGGGAATCCGCCGAGCGAGATTAGGACGCGTCGCGGGGAGGCGTTGCCCGGGTACATAGGCGGCCAACCAGCCGATGCCGGTGAATTCCGTTCCGTCAGGCGGGCGAATGAAGACGATGCTGTGGTGGACCACGCCGCGGTTGCCGGGCACAACTTCCGCCGCGGTGACCCACACGTCTTGCTCAAATTTTGGATCAACGACAAAGTACTGGTACTCGACCGTGCCATCGGCGGGAATCGCAAACGGTCGGCCGCGCATCTCGATGACCCGATCTGGATGACGCGGAAGTTGCCATCCGGTGGGAAATTCAATCGGATCAGGAAGCCGATCGGCTTCTCCGTAGGGCATACCTTGATCGACCCAGTCGCGGATGATTTGTTTGTCACGATCTGACATGGTGCGTGCGTTGGTAAAGTGGCCGACCGATGGGTCCGCATGCCATGGCGGCATGCGTTGGTTGTCGATCACTTCGACCATCATGTCGCCCCAGCCAACGACTTCGTCGTAATCGGTCAGCGCGAACGGACCGATGTCTCCCTCATGATGGCACTGGACACAATTTCGCTGGAGCACGCGCGTGACTTGATCGCAAAACGTCACGGTGGCCTCGGCAACAGGGCGCGTCACGCGGCCCAGTAAACAGCCCTCGGGCTGGGTCACCGGAACCGACACGGCCTTGCCCGCCAACAGTTCTTCGATGGCGATCTGAAGATCGGCCCGATCCGGTTGGCTGCGACTGACGCCCGGCAGATACTGATCGTCGACGCGGCCGCGATACCGCACCTTCAAATCGCCATCGACGACGATCACTTCCGGCGTGCGGACGACGTTAAATTGATCGGCCACGACATTATCATAGTCCTTGGCAACAGGAAACGTGATTCGCTGATCGTCGACGAAGTCCGCCAGTTCTTCGGCCGAGTCTTGGCGGTTGCTGTTGATGCCGATGAACCGCACGTTTTGGCCGGAGAAAGATTCCGACAGCGTTTGCAATCGCACGGCATATAATTTCGCCAGCGGACATTCGGTGCCCAGAAAACAGATGACCGTCAGCCCATCTGCGTTCTCATCCATCGTCAACGGTTGGCCTTGCAGGTCTTGCAGTTCAAACGCCGCCGCTTGGAAAGGCTGATCGTCAGCGTAGCCGGATCGCGCGAGCCCAAATAGGCACATGGCAAATATAATAGCGCACAAAGTAACCTTCGCTGCCGACACGCATCGGACGCGGCTAAGGAAAACTGTGGATCGTATTGTTTGCATCACCACGCGCGAGCCTCCCTGATACAAACTACGTTGTCAAAAGCCATCCAAAAACTCCGGTATCATGGTTTAAAGCGGACTCAATTTATCATTCCATCCTATATCAGTCTAACGTAGGACCGTAGTTAGGGCTTTGCGCCAACACCTCCATTTTGTTTTTACCAGCTGAATATTGGCTCAACTTTGTTTTGGTCGGCTTTGGTGCAAACATTCGTCAGAGGCCAACCGAACCTTCCCGGTTGACCTTTGTCAGAAGAAAAGCGGGCTGATGAAGCCTGTTTCTAATTATTTCACTCTGTTTTGCCATCCATCTATTTAACGGTGTCGCATTGGAAATCGTTTCACTTGAATTGGATCATAAAGCAGCCATCGAAGACTATGTGGCTGATTTTGCCAGCGCTGGCGAAAGCGTGATCCCCGGCTATTTTGGGGACTCAAGCTGGAGCCATGCCCAGACCGTCGAAAAACTGAGGGCTTGGAGTCGCGGCGAAGATTTGGCGGGTTGGGTGCCCAACACAACGCGCTTTCTGTTTGCCGACAGTCGAATCTTGGGCAACTTCAATTTTCGGCACGAGTTGACCGACGAATTATTGCATCATGGCGGTAACTGCGGATACAGCGTTCGACCTTCAGAACGCCGAAAGGGTTACGCGACTTTGATGCTCAATCACGCAAAAAATTTTGGACGGAGACTGGGGCTTGAGCGCATGTTGGTAACGTGCGACCCAAACAACGTCGGGTCATCGCGGACCATTGAGAACAGCGGTGGCGTCTTGCAGGACGTGATCTTCCATGAAGAACTTAACATCCAAGTCGCAAGGTTCTGGATTGAACTTTAGCGAAAAAACAGCTTCCCCGCTGTGTTACGCGCTCGCCCCACGGACTAAAAAACCTCGTTGGTTGTTCATTTTGGAACCAACCAGCGAGGTCATTAGGATGTCGAAATCGAACTCCGTTAAAACCTTACTTGATTTCAGCACACGATCTAATTTGTACCGTTACGGCGACTGATGTTTCCGTTGAAGGTATTGCCGGTTCCTAAATCAAGGATGCCAAAATTGTCATTGTCTTCGGAACGGTTGAAGTTGACCGAGGTCGACGATGACGAGCCGCCGAAAATGAAACCGTTGACGTTATCATCGGACCAGTTATTTTCAAAACTGTTTCCGGAGGATGCGTGGACGATGAATCCAGTTCCGTGTCCAGCTTGACCTCACGAACCGACCACGGTGTGTTCAAACCAAGAATGTGCTGATAAAGCTCTTTGTCTTCCATCTAATTTCTCCGATGACTGTTTTTCGGAGAATTCTAACAGACCCACTAAATTCCCGGATGG
>CAKZVF010000221.1 GCA_937921995.1 uncultured Pirellulaceae bacterium | reverse complement strand
GGCCAACAAGAGGAGCGTTGGTCTCCTGAAGAAATGCGAATTTCTTACCATGGAGAATTTGCCAGCGAGACGGAGTAAAATAAAACAGGGGCACTTTTGGTTGCGCCTTTTGCACCAGAGGCGTAGATCGTTGCGAAGCCTTGGCTGCGCGAAAATTAGCAAGAGATTCGGATGTATTTAAATTTAGTACGTGAAATTAAAGCCGCGATTCTCAACAGTGAGAACTTGCCGGACGAGTTTATCGTCGAACTGGCAGCCGAGTACCGTGAAGCCTGTGACGAAGTAAATCGGAGGCTGATCGAAGTCACGTCGCTGTTGAAGATGGGGTGCCGAGACGAAGCCGTGCAAGTGGCCGATTATCCTCGGAGCCTGTTGGATTCCGTGCGTGAGCTCAATTTTAAACAGCGCAAAGATTGGGTGCAGGTGCTTGCCGACAAAAAACTGGAGGTGCCGTCGCGGTTGGAATTTCCTTCGGCCGTTCGGTTGGAGGAGGCTTATAAAAAACTGGACGAATTAGCACCGCTGCTGAAGAAGAATCGCCTGTTGGCTTTGGCGCAAGCGCCTTTGCAATCTCGGATTTTGATTCTGAATAAATTGATTCAGGAGGATCCTGAGAATAACGTTTGGAAGTTGGATTTGGCGGCGCTTCAAGATGCACGTTTGCTTGAAATCCGAGATGAACTGCGGAAAGCGAAGAAGAAGGGCGATGGCAGCAAAGTGCGGGACTTGGCCGCCGAACTGAGCACTCCTTGGAGCGTAGAAGTACCTCCGGCTTTGATGGTCGAAGCGAAACGAGCCCTCAATGACATTGGCATGGAAGGCCATTTGAAGGAGATGGAGGGCGTTGCCGATGCGCTGAATAAGTGCTTGGTTGAATCGGATGAAGAAGCCGCGCTGCCACTGCGTAAAGAGTGGATCCGATTGAACAAGGTTGCGAATCTCCAACCCAACGACCCCTTGGCTCAGAAAACGCGGGAACCGTTGGCTTGGCTTGAGAATAATCAACAGCAACGCATTGCCGATCGGAACTATCTGCAAGCGCAAACGGATCTCGAACACGCCATTGATGCGAAAGTGCCGATCGAGGAACTTGATAAACGAACGGCTTTAGTCAGTAACTTCGGACGCGATACTTCCACCGAACTGTTGGAAAAGGCGAAGGCGTATCGCAAGGCGGTTCTGCATGAGCAGCACCGTCAGTCAAGGATTTTGAAGTATGTGATGATTGGGTGTGGCGTCGCCGCGCTGGTGGCGGCGGGATGGTTTGGGCTGGCTCAGTCACGACAGGGAGCAATTGCTGAATCACGTGAAGCGCTGGCGCAGTTCGTCAACGGTGGAGAACTGGTATCTGGCCAGCGATACTATGACCAGTTGCCAGCGTACGCAAAATCGGACAATGAGATCAGCCAACTTCACGCTCGCATGGCGAAGCTGGAGAAAGATGAAGCTCAGCGCGTGGCGATGTTCGACGAAATCGTTGGACGGCTGGATCTGACCGGTGGACTGGGCGACGAAGCGGATGACTTGATTGATCGGGCGCGACAATACGCCAAGACCGACAGCGACAATGAACGGTTGCTGGATCTTAAGCAGAAATTAGATGATGCACGCCAGCAGCACCAGGATAAACGCACCGAGGCTTACCTTGCCGCGGCGAAACCGATTGAGTCCGAACTGTCGGCGATGTTGACCAAAGTAAAGAATTCAACAGCGATGCCAGAAGCGCTCACCGGCATCGTGGAGAAACTGAACACGCTCAAAACAGATGCTGTTGAGCGCACCGAGGGTATGCCGGGGGTTTCATTGGCAGCCCAACAGCAGACCGAAGATTTGATCAACGAAGCCAATCTTGTGATTGACCGGTCACGCAAAAAGAAGCAGTCCGCTCAAGCGCTGACGACATTGAAGGAGCAGGCGGTGAAGCTGCGGAGTCTTGGCGACGCGCTTTCTCGATTCGAGAAGCTTTATCCCGAGAATCCTAACTCAAGAGATTTTCGTTCGTCGATGGCCGAGCAAAATCTCTGGGACGGGTTGCGGCAGTGGCAAGCAATCGCGACCACCGTCAAGAAGTACGACATTGAGAAATTTGGCAAAGATGAACTTGAGGATCTGCAAGTTGATATGGAAAATGCGTCGGAGCTGACGCGTTTTACGAACTGGCCGGAGTCTTTGGAGAAGACCGAGGAATTTGTAGATTCGATGGTTTCGGATCGTACTGAATTGTTTCGTAAGCTGGGCGACGTTCAAGCGTTCTTCAAGCAAAAGAATCACACCGATCTTCACGTGCTGCATCGTGGAGGTGACCGATACTATTTGACGGATAACTTTCAGCCAGAGCAAAGGAATTTCTCTTACTTTGTACGTGGACAGGCTCAAGTGGTGGACGGGTATCAAGCCAGCGACATCGGAGGCTTGGCAGGTCACTGCGAACTGGCGAAGGATATTCTGACACAGTTTGAAACGTTCAGCGGAGATGTTGATCAGGCGTTGCTGAAGTTGCTGAGGACCGCGCTGACTCGATCAAAGGAGTTGACGGTGAAAAATGGTCCCACGATTGATCCGCTGGTGCAGGCTGATTTCGTCGACCAGATCTTGGGATTGATTGAGGGCCTATCGCCAAACCTGAAGTCATTTGCGATCCAGCAACGTGAGCTATTGAGGAAATCCCAGGTTACGGGTTTGTCTTGGCGAAACGTACGCGCCGAAGACGCAAAAGCGGCGCGTCCCAAAGCGAAACAGATGCTCGAGACGATCCGCCGCAGTTATTCGGCGGCTCAGAAGATAATGGCTGAAAAGACGGCGGCGATGAAGACGTGGAGCGCATTGGCTGATTTTGCTCCAGCGGGAATCATCTATAAAAAGGGCGTGCTTTGGATCGCTGATGTGGCAGTGCCGGTGAAAGAGGGGCAACCGCTATACTGCGTGCTGCCGGGCCGACGCGATACGGCCAGTTTTGAGAAGGTCGGCGTCTATCGCGCGGGCGTTGTTGATCAAGGGGATTCTGTGTTGCCGCTGCAGGCGGGACGACCCATTTTTGTGCTCAGCAGTAAATAAAAGAAGTTACGATGTCAGAACAGACCTATTTTGTGCGAATGCATGGACGCGTGCTGGGACCCTTTGTGCTGAGCCGTTTGCAAGCGATGACGCAAGCGACGAAAGTCAATCATTCGCATGAGATTTCCACCGACGGCAACAGTTGGCAGAAGGCGGCTGCGTTTCCTGAGATCTTTGTCGCGGCGCCCGAACCGAGCCCTGTGGTTGAAGCTGAGCCGACCGACGATTTGACTGTTGCTCCAGCGCCGGCCGTTGACCCTGCGATTGTGCAGCAGAAGTCAGATGTTGATCCGACATTTTTGGCCGAAGAAGCCGAGCGAAAGCGCAAGAAGCCGCCGGGGCAGGTCGAATGGTACTACGCCGTGGCGGGTGAAACCGACAGCGAACCCGAAGGTCCCGTCACACGCACCGAGATTGTGCAGCGAATTAAGGCGGGCGATCTTGTGCGGTCGGATATGGTCTGGCAATCACAGATGAACGATTGGGCCCGAGCGGGAACGCGTCCGGAATTCAAGGCGGCGTTCGACAAATTGATGGCGGCGGTGCCCTCGGTCAAAGGCAAGCCATCGAACATGCTGGATTTGGGTCGCACGATCAAAGCGTCCCGGCAGATGGTGTTAGTCCTGTGCGGATTGTTGTTTCTGGCGTCGATCGCATTGTTGTGTCTATTCTTTTCGTTCTTCGGCGACGGAATCGCTCAAGGTGAATCTGGGCACGTGCAACGGGCGATCTTCGCCTTGGTACTTTGCATCACGGTGATCGCTTCGATGGTGATGCTGTACCGGTACTCAATGCTGGGCGATGAATTCGAGAAGAACAAACGCGTCGATGATCTGAATTTGGCGATGGTGTGGTTAGGACGCTTTTGGATGCTGATGGGTGCATCGGTATTCTTGGCGGTGTTATTTCTGGGTCTGGTGATTGCTGAAATAGTCTAATCAAGAAGTGCCGTTAGGTTGGCAGGCTCGATTGACAGCGCGGCCGTTAGCTGGCATCTTAGGTAGACGGCGTGTGTTTGGGAGAGGGCGGCGGGTCGTTAGAGTGACCTGTTCGTTTTCCATCGCGCCTCTGGTATTTATCAAGATTGGAGTGTGCTATGTCTGAGGATAAAGAGCCCAAGGAAACCGCCGCCGACATTACGCCCCCAACAGGCGGAAGCTCTTGGTGTAAGCGCCCCAAAGCAGACGAGATCCCGTGCCCGGCGATGTTGGCCTTCTACAACAACGGCTTAATGAATCCAGACGAAGACGGCAACGTCACCACCGCCGAGTTGGATGAGGTTCTTGAGAGCATTGGCGTTAGTGCCTTCGTTCGAAACATGTTGGTCAGGAGTACTGACGACACAGACGGAATACGCGATTGCAAGTTCAATCTGTTTGGCCTGCGGAACTCATCGCTGGATCATACCGGGAGCACCGGAATTCTAGATCCTAAGGTTGATCCCAAGAAGTTGGAAAGTTGGTTGTTAAATTTCGGCGAAAACGGGCGCATGTACGTTGAACACTTTGCCGCCGCCGCCAATGAAGGTGAGAAGCATGATCCCGGCATCAAGGGTACCCTTGTTCAAACTTTGGACTTCGCAGCGCTACTGGAATTATTTGGCCGCGTCGACGAATCGGGCAAACGCTACCTCACTGACGAGGACGTGAGGGGAATGTGGATCGACGGCAAGTTTCCCGAGGGTTGGCAACCGCGTCCAAACGGTGAAGTGGGTGCCGGTGACTTGGCCCTAGGAGTGGCTGACATGGTGTTAAAGCGTGTCAAAGATGCGATCGGACTCTAAACGTATTGCCAGGTCGGAGAGTCGTTTTACATAACTTGGAGTTCCCCAAGATTGGAGTTCCCCAAGACAAGTTGAAAGTCAATCATTGTTAATGGCTCCGACTATGCCGGGTAGGAAGGGACCACCTGCGCGTTCTCTTTGCCCAACCGACCCTTGTTACTGTGAGGGAGCTATTGGGTAGCTGTATCCGATTCAGAAGATTTACTGTTAGGGAATTGTTTCTCGAACGATGCTTCAGACTCCTTCATCAATTCTTTGCCGCGCGTGATCAACTCTTCGGATTTGGTTTGTTTCTGTTGAGCCTCTTTTGACAATTTAGAACTTTGCTTCTGAAGTTTCTCACCCTTTTTCAGCATCTTTTCGCCCTGTTCCCATTGTTTGCCCAGATGTTCTGCGGCTTGACCATGCGATTTCATGCTGTCGCCAAGGTTTGGGGATCCGGCACACCCGAGAAGGAATCCAAGGGCGACAATCGTTAGAAATTCAGTGCAGCGGTGCATTTTACCCTCACGTGCTAAACAATGTGGCGAACAGGGTACCGGATATCAAAAGGGAATTTTCGTCGCAATAGATGTTTCGCCAGCACCGTTGATAGCGATTGCTATTGATCGCGCAGACCAAAATTTGTATCCAATCTTATGCTTGGAAGCTCTTTCATCCCGTTCGCCGTCAGGTTCTCTCTGGTTGGGTTCTCTGCTGCGGTGGTGGTGCTTATCAGCATCGGTTGTGCGCCTCTCAATGACAGTGCAACAGCAACCGGCAGTAACGGATTTTCAATCTCGCGCAGTTCCATGAACCCAGGTGCTGTTGCGGTCCAGCTTGCGGTGGTGCAGCTTGATTCTGATCAGCGCGACATGTTCGAGCAGTACTGGAGCGAGCTGGATCAAATGAAATTGCCGCTGCCGGTTCGCAAAAAAGCCGATGAGAACGGCTTGCGATATGCGGTAATGTCGCCCCAAGTTCCAATCGTATTACCGCAATTGTTGAAACGCCGGGAGTTGGATCTTTCGCAAATGGATGATCTAAAACGGCAGATGGCCGAAGCCGGTTTGCTGCAATCCCCCAGTCGCATGGTGTCGCACCAACGCATCGAAAACGATACCGGCGAAGAGTATGAGATCATTACCTCTGATGTCTATCCGCAAAAGCGCTGGTCGATCGCTGACGGTGGCGGTGTTCCACTGACAGGATTTGGGCAGTTGGTCAGAGGCGTTTACCGATTCTCCAGTTTTCCACAAACCGATGGCTCGATTCGTTTGCTGATGCTGCCAGAAATTCACCACGGCATCTCTAAGAATCGCTACGACGTTTCACAGCGGACTTTTTTATTGAACGAAAGTCAGATCAAAACCAAAGTGACGCCGTTAGAGTTTGCGGTGGATCTCAAGCCAGGGGAAAGTCTGATCATCGCTCCCAGCGGTACTTCCCAAGGAATCGGCGATTTGTTGTTCGGACATGCCGGTCTAATCGCCGGGCCTGCACAAACGATCAACCAGACAAGTCAGTTGAATCACCAGATCGAATCCGCACTGCGCGATTTGGACGCCCGCGTCGATGTCGATGCGGATATGAGCGAGTCGCAGACGGACGAAAAGAATGTGGACGGTGCAGATGTGGATGGTGCCGCACAGCCTGTTACACCCCTGTTTCGTTTTTTGATGATTCGCATGCTGCATGCTGAGATGGGCAATGCGTTTGAGGCTGACTCAAGTGAGAGATTAACGACGGTCAATCATGATTGATGCTTGGAGCGGTTGCTGGTCGCTGGTCCGATTGAGCTAGTTTGTACTATCGTTGATAATCAGAATTCATTGCAAATTTCGCTGTCTGAAAGTTTTTGTCTCTCATGAAACCAAGTACTGATCCATCGCCTGCATCCAACGCGCCTGCCGCTGACAACAATTGGACGCATAAGCGCGAAAAGATGTTGTTAGCGCCTTTCGCGATGTTCAGTGCGCAGAGCCAAGGGCGACTTCACCCCGAAGCGGAGCATCCCTACCGTGGCCCGTTTCAGCGCGATCGAGACCGCATCTTGCACAGTTCCGCTTACCGGCGTTTAAGCGGGAAGATGCAAGTGTTCACCGGTGAAATGGGCGATTATCACCGGACGCGCCTAACGCATACCCAAGAAGTCGCCACCATCGCGCGGACGATTGGCCGCGCGTTGGGGCTGAATGAGGATTTGATTGAAGCGCTTGCGCTGATGCACGATATAGGGCATCCGCCTTACGGGCATGCCGGTGAGGATGCGCTGAATGAATGTATCATCGATGAGGGCGGGTTTTCTCACAATCAGTTTGCTTTGACGATCGCCAATGAGTTGGAGATTCGTTTTCAGGAGTTTCCAGGCCTGAACTTAACCCACGAAGTGCTCGCAGGGCAAACTTGCCGAATCGACAAAGACGCAAAGGGGCAGCGGCCGTTGTTGGAAGTTCAATTGGTGGATGCTGCCGACAGCACGACCTACGACGCGCATGATACCGACGACGCGCTGAAGTTGGGTTTGGTGACGATCGAGCAGATGTCCGAACTGGCGATGGTGAAGGAAAGTATCACTTTCGCGCGGCGGAACTATACGGCGCTCGATGAAGACTTCATGCGGCAAGCCATCGTCCATCGCTTGATCGAACGTCAGGTCACA
>CAKZVF010000220.1 GCA_937921995.1 uncultured Pirellulaceae bacterium | reverse complement strand
TGGCCAAAATTCTCTTATTGCGGAAATTTGAGGCGACGTTAAGATTACGGGCTGAAATATCAGGGAATAAGAGTGAGTAGGGGAGAAACCCCCTATTAATAAGAGGTCAAATAAGCCGTCGATTTCGAAGTTTGATCTGCGGCGCTGCTTTCGTTCAAGACGTTGGCGCCACTTCTCTCCTATTTAAATAGCTCGGTTTCAGTCTGCGTGCTGAGTTGCCGATGATTTGAATCCCCTGTTTGCTCTATCTGTATCAATAGATAGACAATTTTTGTAGTCACACATTTAATTAAATAGTCACATTAGAAATTAGGAAAGGGCTTTTTCAGTACCAGGAATTTTGGGTCTTCGCAGATCCAACATCTCCCATCGCTTAGAGCCTCAGATTTATGACCATCACTAAAGAGAAAAAAGAAGAAGTCGTCGCACAGTTTCGCAAGAACGAGTCTGACACCGGTTCACCGGAAGTTCAAATCGCGATTCTGACCACCCGCATCAATCACTTGACCGAACACATGCGTTCAAACAAGAAAGATTACTCGACGCGTCGAGGCCTGTTGGGCATGGTTTCACGCCGACGCCGATTGCTGGATTATCTGCGTAACGTCAATCCTGATCGTTACCTAGACATCATTGAGAAGTTGGGCATCCGTAAGTAACAAGGTCGGCGCCTGCGTTTTATTGCAAGTCACCTGTCGCTTATTTTTGGTTCCCCCCCCTTATGACGAACGATTCTTTTTCAAGCTCACTTTCTCTTTCGAATTGTGGTACCTGTTTGGTTGCAATTTCAGGGAACGTCGCGCTTCGACGGACGTCATGCTAATTTTTTAAGAATCCGACGAACGTTCGTCGGATTTTTTTTTGTCGTTGCTGAGATTGATTTTAGGCGACGGCTGCTGAGTTTTTTTGATGGGCGAAATGATCGCCCCTTTGTTAGATGCTGTTTTTTTTCTTTCTGTGGCGACGTGCCGCAAAAGTAAGTTTTGTCTTTGGTCACCCGCTAGATGTTAGTGGAGGTGTTTCGACCAAGGACCTGAGCAGCAACCCCTTTGTAGTTTTTGTAGGAAGATAATTGTGAAAGAAGTAAAAGTAGAAAAACAAATTGGCGATTCAGTCCTGTCTATCGAGACCGGCGTTTTAGCCAAGCAAGCCGCTGCGGCGGTCCTTGTGAAGTACAACGATACGACTGTGCTATGTACCTGTGCCACAGGCAAGCCTCGCGCTGGACTGGATTTTTTTCCGCTGATGTGTGATTACCGCGAACGTACGATCGCCGCAGGTAAATTCCCTGGCGGATTCATCAAACGCGAAGGTCGTCCAACCACCAAAGAAACGTTGACCTCACGTCTGATCGACCGCCCGATTCGCCCCATGTTTGCCGAAGGGTTCATGGACGAAGTTCAGTGCCAGTCGTTCGTGCTTTCCAGTGACAAACAAACCGACGGCGACGTGTTGGCGATGAACGGCGTTGCAACGGCATGCTTTATCTCGCCGCTGCCGTTTGCCGATGCCGTCGCTTCGACACGCGTCGGTCGAGTTGATGGGAAGTTCGTTGCCTTCCCAACGCACGAGCAGTTGGAAGAGTCGGACATGGACATCATCATCTCCGGTACCGAATCTGCGGTCACAATGATCGAAGGTTTCGCCCGTGAGGTTCCAGAAGCCGACATGATGGAGGCCATCGAATTTGCTCATGGCATCTGCAAAGAAGTCATCGGGCTGATGCGTGAACTGAAAGAAAAGTTCCCTGTCGAAAAGAACCCTTACACACCGCCAGCAGACAACGGTTTGCTGGAAAAACTAAAGGCAAAGTACTACGACGATTTCAAAGCTGCCATCACGACGGGGCTGAAGAAGGATCGTGGCGACGCCAAGAATGCCGTCAAGGATCGCATCAAGGCGGAAATGATTCCTGACCCCAGTGCCGACGGAGCGATTTGCCCCAAAGATCTCGGAACCGCGATTCATGATCTTGAAGAGGTCATCATCCGCGAATCCATCCTCAGCGGTGTCCGCACCGATGGTCGCGATGGCAAAACGCTTCGTGATATCCAATGCAAAGTGAACTTGTTGCCACGCGTGCACGGTTCGGCCTTGTTCCAGCGTGGTGAGACTCAATCTCTGATCACCGTTACCCTCGGAACCGGCCGCGACGAACAGCGCGTCGATGGCTTGATGGACGAATACAGCAAGAAGTTCATGCTGGACTACAACTTCCCATCGTTCAGCGTTGGTGAGTGTCGTCCGATTCGTGGTCCAGGCCGTCGCGAGATTGGTCATGGAGCTTTGGCCGAACGTTCGATCAACCCGATCTTGCCTTCGCCTGAGGAATTCCCTTACACGATTCGTATTGTCTCTGACATTCTTGAATCAAACGGTTCGTCTTCGATGGCGACCGTTTGCGGCACGACCTTGGGCCTGATGGCTGCGGGCGTAAAGATCAAGAACCCGGTTGCCGGTATCTCTGTCGGTATGGTCAAAGAAGGCGACAAGTACGAGCTGCTGACCGATATTTTGGGCAGCGAAGATCACTTTGGCGACATGGACTTCAAAGTCGCCGGTACTCAAATTGGTATTACGGGTATCCAGTTGGATCTTAAGATTCGTGGTATCTCCAACGACATCATCAAGGCGGCGCTTACGCAGTCTCGTGAAGCTCGGATGGAAATCTTGCGAACGATGTTGACTGCGATTCCACGTCCATCTTCGGATCTTTCACCGCACGCTCCACGTTTGTTGGTGACTCAGATTCCGCCGGACAAGATTGGTATGTTGATCGGTCCTGGTGGCAAGAACATTCGCGCCATTCAAGAAGAAACTCAGACAGTCATCGAAGTTACCGAAGACGGCCGCGTAACGGTCGCGGGCACCGAAGGCGAATTGGCCAAGATCGCGCTACAGCGCGTCGAGGCTTGCACCGCGACGGTTCAAGTCGGCAAGATCTACGACGGTGTTGTCAGCAGCACCAAAGATTTCGGTGCCTTTGTTGAGATCCTCCCAGGCCGCGACGGATTGTGTCACATTAGTGAACTTTCGACCGGATACATCAGCGACGTTGGCACGGTTTGCCAGATCGGTGATGAGATGAAGGTCTTGGTGCTGGACGTCGATGACAACGATCGCGTCAAGCTCAGCCGTCGTCAGGCGCTCGAGCAATTGGGCATCGAAGACGAATTTGCTGATCTGGAAGCCGATAGTGATGGCGGTTCTGATTCTTCTGACGGCGAACGATCTGAGCGCTCATCGCGCGGAGGCGGCGGTGGTCGCGGACGCAGTGGTGGCGGTGGTGGACGCGGTCGCAGTGGCGGCGGCGGACGCGGACGCAGTGGTGGCGGAAGCGGCGGAGGTGGTGGTCGCGGCGAACGCGGCTCTTCACGACGCTAGGTTTACCTGCGGTCAACATGAGATAAAATAACGCTCGGGGTAAATTGCCTCGAGCGTTTTTTTTGTTGTCGTACATACGTAGGTTGGGCATTCTTGCCCGACCTAAAGGAACAGCCACGAAATAACCTCCGTATTTGGCCGAGGTAAAATCCCAACCCGACCACGTTAGCGAGGGATAGAGTCGCCTCGCTCCGTAACCCCTCGCTAACGCGTTCGAGTTGTGAATCGGGAAGTTATTTCAGGACAAACCCAAACGTACGAGGGTGGTCGGGCAGGAGTGCCCAACCTACGATCAGAATATACACATGCACGATACCGATGACATCGACGAACTGAGACGCCGGTACAGCGAACTCGCTGCGCTCGCCGGTTCGCTTGCGCACGAAGTGAAGAACCCGCTTTCGGTGATTCGCATGAACATGGAATTGTTGCACGAAGATCTTGAGGACGTAGGGTCTGTCCAGGCTCGCCGTGCCAGCGAACGTGTTCAGACGGTCAATCGCCAGTGCGTGCGTTTGGAAACGATGCTGAACGATTTTCTGCGCTTCACGCGGTTCAGCACGATGGAATTCACCGCTGGCAGTTTGAACGACCAAATCCGGCAGGTGCTTGAGTTTTTTCATTCGCAGGCCACACAACAAGGCATCGAAGTAAAAAGCTACTTGGAATCCGATCTTCCCAGTATCAAACTCGATCCGCAAACATTGCAAGCGGCGTTGGTGAACCTTGTGAAGAATGCGATCGAAGCGATGCCCAACGGCGGACAGCTGGTCGCGCGGACACGCATCACCCGCCGCGGAGTTGCCCTTGATTTGATCGACACCGGTTGTGGCATGGAAGGTGAAACGCTGCTGCGGATGTTCGAAGAGTTCTACACCAGCAAAGACTCTGGCACGGGGCTGGGACTACCGACGGCGAAGAAAATAATCGAAGGCCACGGCGGCCGTATCAACGTGCAAAGCGACGTGGGCCAAGGCACCCAATTTACAATCGAATTCCCAACGCCCAAACGAATCAAACCTTGAAACTCATTCGCAACCTTGAACAGTTCCCCAGCAATTTGCGCGGTGGGGCCATCACGATCGGAAACTTTGACGGCGTCCATCGCGGTCACGCAACAATCATCAACCGCCTTAAGCATCACGCTAATTTGGTGGACGGGGCGGCGATCGTGTTTACGTTTGATCCGCATCCGGTGCGTGTCCTTCGGCCGGACGAAGCCCCTGCCCCGCTGACTTGGACCGATCGTAAAGCGGATCTGCTGGCGGAACTTGGCGTCGATGTGGTGGTGGCTTATCCAACGGATCGAAAATTATTGTCGTTGACGCACGACGAATTTTTCGCGCAGATCGTTCAAGAGAAATTGGGTGGACGTGCGATGATCGAAGGACCTAATTTCTTCTTCGGAAAGAATCGAGGCGGCGACGTGAAAGTGTTGGCAGCGCTGTGCAGTGAGGCCGATATCAATCTCGAAATCGTGACGCCTGTTCAGGACGATGCGGATCTCATTTCCAGCAGTCGCATTCGCAACTTAATTGCCCACGGTGACGTTGGGCCCGCGGCTCAAATGCTGACTCACCCCTACCGCATTCGCGGGATGGTGACTCACGGGGCGGCACGTGGATCAAAGATCGGATTCCCAACGGCAAACCTTGACGCGATCGACACCTTGGTTCCCGCGGCGGGCGTCTATGCCGGGCGCACCTACATCGACGGACGTAGCCATTGGTCGGCGATTCATGTTGGCCCCAACCCGACATTTGGCGAAAATGTGCTGAAAGTTGAATCTCATATCTTGGATTTCGATCGTTCTCTGTACGGAAGCGTGGTCGAGGTTGATTTTATTAGCCGACTGAGGGATATTCTTCGGTTTGAATC
>CAKZVF010000219.1 GCA_937921995.1 uncultured Pirellulaceae bacterium | reverse complement strand
GTGATGCCGGTCAAGATTCTGTGGGACTATCTGGTGTACTGGTCGATCACCGGTTTCATTTTCATGCAGGGGCAGATGACGCATCAGACGATGTACCTGCGGAACATGTCAAAGCTGTCGCGACTGGGGAAAATGAATCACTTCATGCAGGATTTTTTCCGCAAGTGGCATCGTGAAACAGAACATATCCCCGCCGGCGGTTGCGTCGACATCTCGCAGATTCCGCTGATTCGTGAAATGAACCAACGATTGCTGGATGACATGAGCAACGGCCAATTCGCCAGCCGCTTCGCGGACAATCTTTTGCAACTGGAAACGCTGGGCAATGAGATCGTGTCGCAGTCGGGCATCGTGGTTGATGTTCCGTTCAAGCGATCCAACAAAGCGTCGATTCGAGAACACGCGTTTGAGACCGTCTTTGCGTCGGTGACCGAAGCCAAATCCCAACGCGATGCCGCGCTGATTTAGTGATCATTAAGGAATCGTATTGGGTAAGGAAATATAGACAAAAGATAATCGCGCGAACCTGTATTATTTTCTTGTCCATATTTTCTTGTCCATATTTTCTTGTCCGATTTCCTTTTTCTCGCGCACGAAAGTAGAAACCGTAAAGGATCTGAAATACAGGCACGACTTCAGACGTTACTACCCCGCGATCGCACGAATCGCCGCACGTGAATCTTGGCTGTCGCAGGTTTCCGAGGTAGTTTTATGATCGGATTCAGGTACCTGAGCCCGCAGGGATTTTATCTGAGCTCTAATCTCGTTTGCTTCTTCTTCCAAATCTGCCAGCTTCATGTTCAGTTGTTCGATGCGTTTTTGTGGCGAAACCTTCAGCAGCCGGTGCATCACTTCTAACACCATCAACGCGCGAATGGATTTTGCCACCAAGCCTCGCATTCGATAAATGCGACTCATCTTGGTCAGTTGTTGCACCTTGGCAAATTTTGCGATATTGGCCGCACGGACCACTCGCAGCGATCGCAGAAATGAAACCAGCGGCAGTAAAATGATGGCCAAGTCGATCCAGTTCTTTTTTACATAGGCCAGCTTTCTATCGGTCGCGCTGACCATCACGATGAACTCGATCGCGAACGCGCACCAAATCAGTCCCGTTGAAATGCTCAGCGCCAACTTCAGCCACGGCATCCTCTTAACTTGTTCGGTCATGCCAAACTCGATCAACAGGATCGGCAGAATCAACAGCGCGATGAACAGCATCGGTTTGCTGAAGACCTTGTCCAACATTTTGGCCAGCGGTTTTCCCGGCGGATGCCACCCGATCCTCGGCAACCAAATTTCGCCATCCATCTCTGCGATAGGTTTCGCCAATCGCAAAGGAGGGCAGAGCGCCGAACACAGGTCCGTGGACCAAGAGGATTTCGTTTTTGATTTTTCTCGTTGACCCAACCAGCGGCAGAAGAGAGGCTCAATCCAAAAGGCAGGCCAGATCGCCAAGAGCATTCCAAATAGAATATAGCCAGCCCAATTGGCCGACTTACGAAGCTCCGCAAAAGAATTGCCTGCAGAGGTTTGATCTGCTAAGTCCGTTGCCACTCCCGATTCTACCGGCAACACAGAGGGTGTTGCCATGTCGACCCAAACCACGGTCAGACCGGCCAACAGAATCAAAAAAAGCAGCGACAGAGAGAACATCGGGATGGCGAGCCATTTCGCCGGTTGTGCACTGGCAAGCGACAGCATCTGGCCGATTTTCAATTGTAGCGATTCTTTCATATTTGCTTTCTGCAACGACTTGATAACGCACTGCGCGGAGGAAAGCTCCGCGACAGCACACATTTGATCATTCGTTTCCGCAAAGCAAATATTGGGAGTTTTTCTCCCCGATAACCAAGCAATTCAGGCCAGAGAAGAAGCCTTCTCTCGAATATCACCGATTCTTAGACAGCTTTAAAAGCAGGTTTTTCGGGGGATTTAATGGCCTCCGATACAGAACCGGTAACGCGGCGACGCCATCAGCTCGGAGAGCAGAGCGACATTGTCGCTCGGTTCTCCGAACCGATAGCGTTTCTGCGCGAGCAGGTCGATCGACGTTGCCACTAAAAAACCCTGAAGAGCCCAAAGGAACAGGCAGCGGGCCGGAAATATTCCTTCGCCACGCGCATGCCCGTTTTTCCTATCCGTCGGGATCGTCCAGCAATTGCTGCAGCCGGTCACCCAGTTCGGAGGCAAAACGAGCAGGCCAAGAATCATCGATGATCTCAATTCCAATCATGTCAAGAAGATGAACTTGGTCTTTCCGGCGAAATGATGTCAGCTTCATACGGACAAGATCTTCAATTTGGACAATAGGAAACTGCCCCTGAGTATCTAAGTGATCCAAAGAAGGCGTCGTTGAGGAATACTGCTCTTTTACTTTTTCCGAGGCATACAAAAGATGAACGGCGTCGCGAATTTTACCGTCGGGGCCATCCAAGAAAAAGTCGATGTTCATCGATTGTCCGAACACAAATCCGTCCGCCTCCATCGCAACACGTACGCGATCAAAATCTTCTCGCCGAATCAGGATGTCAACATCTGCAGTGTTTCTCACGGCCGCTTCGTCGACGCGCGACACCCAAGCCGCCACCGCATTGCCACCGATCACCGCAAAAGGAATATCAGCCTTCTGCAGTACACGGGTTGTCCGCAACAATCGTTGTTTAACTTTCTCCACAGCTCTCACCATCCGATCTATAGAAACAGGCGGTAACGTTGAGATGTCTATCGGTTTGTTCGGAGTTGAACTCATACGAAGATTATAGCTAATCGGCGGCGGCAGAACATACAAATCTGCAAAGACGGCAACCGCTACTTCCAATCAAATGACAGCAGCCCGTCAATAGAGCGCACGAAAACCTCATTTCCACTGACGGCCAGATGAGCCCACGAGTCCGAGGTTACTTTGCGTCGATCAATCATTTCGAACTTATCCGGGTTGGCGGCGAAGAGAATTAGATCTCCATCGGCGGTCAGGGCGAGAACACGGTTTCCGTTGGCGATCAGACTAGCGTATTTCGCGAATTTTTCGCTGCTCCATTTGACCGTACCCGTTTCTAATTCCATGCAGGCGAATCTTTGATTCTGTAGAAACGTGTAAGCGTGTCCGTCGACGATCACCGGCGTCGTCATATAACCGCGCGCCTTATTCTTCCATTTCTCAGACAACTGGTAACTTTGCGAGTCCATTTTTTGGATCGACACCATCGTTGTTGGGTGTTGGTAGTTGCTGATAAACAGCATGTCATTGAAAACCGTTGGCGTGATGATACTCATTCCACGAAAGGCCGGCGTCGGTTGATCCCACAACACTTTGCCTGTTTCCAAATCGACGCCCAACAGGTTATCGCGGCCTTGCACCAACATCTGACGATCGCCGGCGATGGTCTCAATCGCCGGCGATGAAAAAACGCTGCTGTTTTTGCCGGGCCCGTCGGATGCCGTTTGCCAGATGGATTCGCCGGTTTGCTTGTTAAATTTGTGCATTGCGCCGCCGGCTTGCATATACACTGCTTCACCATCAACCAACGGAGAACACACGCAGCCAAACATTGGTGCTGGCGCGTTATTGAGCGACGGTAGGTCCTTCTGCCAAAGGATCTTGCCAGAGGCGGCATCGATACACACAAGGACATCTCGAATGCCACCAACGTAAAGTTTGCCGTCGGAATACGCCGGCGTGGAACGGATCCAGCTACCGTTGGCACGGGCGAAGAACGGTACCTTCATGGACCCCGTCCAGTTGACTTCCCATTTTTGTTCTCCTGTTTTTCGATTCAGACATCGCACAAATTCATCCTTCTTATCCACCGTTTCGGTGACAAAGACGGAATCACCAACGACCAGGGGACCGGAATAACTTGGGCCCAGAGGCTTTTGCCAATTTTCCGTCAGCCGGTCTTTCGACAATGTCTCAGGCCACGGGGCGGCGTTCACTTTCCCATCGCGCGCCGGGCCTCGCCACTGCGCCCAATCGGAATCGGTGCCGGGCGATTGGGCAAAGGTAGATGCGCTGGCCAAAGATAGGACGACCACACAACAACAGATTGTGCAAACATTTAACTTGGCCATATACTGCGGAGCGTACTTCATTGTCTGTATCCTTAGATCAAATTTACAACAGCATCTCAAATGGTTGCTCGATTCCGGTCAGCAACCAAACACAGTCTACCAGATGCGTAGCACCACGACCGAACCCTTTGGACAATCATCGAGCCCAACATGCAGCGCCCTTCAACCTCGAACCATTTTCAATCTGAACACGCCGCTTTGTTACGGTCCAGCTTCGCTCGACTGATGCCGCATGCAATTTTGCCGGGCACCGATAACCTTTCGCCATCGGTGTACGCTAAGGCGCTGTTCGAATCACCTGCGGTCATCTTGTCCCATGGACTGCAAGACGACCCAATCTTTAACTACGGAAACCGCGCGGCGCTTGATCTATTTGAAATGGATTGGGACAGCCTTACCCAATTGCCCTCACGCAAATCGGCCGAACCGCTCAACCGTGCCGAACGGGACCGATTGCTGGAGGCGGTTGCCAGCAAAGGCTTCATTGATGACTATTCCGGCGTCAGGATTTCATCCAGCGGTCGGAGGTTCTTGATCCCCAAAGCGATTGTGTGGAACCTTGTCGATGCTGACGGGAAACTCCACGGCCAAGCGGCAACGTTTTCCCAATGGGAATATTTGTAGAACGGCTGCTACTTAAGATCAATCGTGCGTATGGTGACTTCGTCCAGATACGCTTCGCCAAACGCGGTAAGATCAAACCGTACGCTCAGGTCACCCGCTTTGTTGATGCTGCGGTAAAGCGTGAACTCTTCCCATCCATCGGTGGAGATGATGCGTTCGGCCAGCGCCGCACCGCCGAAGGAATCGGTAATCATCAGCCCGTCCATGTTTCCTCGGAGCGTTTGAGGCACGTTGATCCAGCCGTGAATTTGAATCATTTGGTTGGGCTGAACCTTCACCGTGGGGCTGACGATCCATAACGGCGTTTCTTCCACGACACCCGCCGATGAATTTGGTGTTACCGTCATCTTCAAACTCTTGCGTCCCAACACGACTTGACCGCTGGAAAGTTCGACGCGCGTACTCAAATTCGTGGCGTCGATGCGATGATTCTCCCAACCCGATCGCTGCATGTGTTCAAGGCTTTCAAAGTCGCCCGCGGGAAGCCCGTTGGGATCCCAATCGCCAGAGGTTTTCAGTCGATCGGTCAGCTGCCAATGCAAAGGAATCAGACTGGCATGAGCCACAAAAGGCGTCGACGTTTTTGATTGGAACAAACCCAATGGACCGATGACCGTTTCGCGGCGACTGAATCCCAAGCGCTCTTCGGTTCGATCAAGAAATGTCGTCGCAGCATCACCACTGTTTTTGACGATCAGATCGTTGGCGGTACGATAGGCAGTAACGGCTTGATTGAGGGTTCCACCAAGCTCAGCCGAACCACGTCCCATGCGTGCCATCTGCCCGTCGATCAATTGCATGATCGCGATCCATTGCTGCGATAGTTCGGACCGCATTTGCTGAATCGGTTGCTTACCGATGCGTTGATATGATTGCGAAAGTTGGCTGACGACCAGCGGATCCTGAGTAAAAACAACGGCCGTTAAAAATGGACAGTCGGGAATCTGAATTTCCGTTCCCCCCATACTACGCACTGACGATAACAGCTTCAGTCTGGTGTCAGTCAGTTGGTAGGCTCTGTCAGTGAACGCCGAAGCGGTGTCGGAAATCAAAATATCTTTAAGCGGCACATCACCAGCCCAATATTGTTCGTGATGCGTAGGCCTTTGAATCAGCAGCAACCTTGAACGATTTGTGTTGAAGGCCGTGATCTCGACTGACGGATCGTCGTTGGGAACTGTGCCCATCATGGCCCCGCCAACCGCCCACGGTTCGATTTGCTGTATGAATGCGGTCGCCAATTCGATCGTCATGGTTCGTAAACGCGATGCCGGATCAGGAGCGTCCAAGCGATTCCTTGATCGAAACCGTAGCCCTCTTGCTCCGCCGGTGATTGCCTCCACGACCAGGAACTGCAATTGTTGAGGTTCGATCGGTGTCGGGGGTGTTTGTTGAGAGATCATGCTGACCTGATCCAGCAACGATTTAGATAGCTCTGTTTGAACATCCGCCCAAACGGGTTTGCTGGTCGCGACGCTGTGGGCGCGTTGCCGCAGCCAATCACTGTATTGGCTGGCGATAAAACTGGTGCCCAGTGGCTGTACGCCGACCGACAGGATGTCGACTTGTTGGGCCAACTTGGACCAATTTTGGGCAACATTTCCGACAACGGGACGATCTTCACGCAAATCGGATTCGCGTATTTCGCGAATGCGTTGGGCAACGGTGAGAAGATCACGGCCGCCGAGATTCTTACCCAACGACCACGCCAGGACGCGGTCGTATTCGAATCCAATATCGCTGACGCCGATTGAAGCCGGCGGTGGGCAGACAATCCACATGTCCAATCGCTTCGCTTCGATCAGTTGCTCAGACGAAGCGGTCACTTTTAGTTCGACCGTGTTGAAACCGATAGCCTTGAGGAACGCAAAATCTTCTCCGTTGTGTTCGATCACTATCGGAAAGAAAGGACGTTTATCGACGATTAAAACGGTACCGTCGCGATCGACCAAGGATGGTCGTTTGTCGCGCGACGCGATGCGAGCAACTTGTCGGACGTGAGGGTCTGCCGCCGAGGCCAGCATCGCTTTGGCGACGGGCGTTTGTTTCACAGGCACCAAACCATTGATTTCCAAATTGTCGATTTGGATATCGTGATCCCCGGGTCCGCTGTAGAGATTGACCACAACCCGATCGATGTAGGCTTCTCTTGAGTCCACGTGGGGACCGTATTTTCGGCGCAAGAACCAAAGTTCTTTTTTTAGCAGCTGGGCCAGATCAAAATCGTCACCACCGAATCCGATCGTCTGCCACTGGCCTACCGACGAGTATTTCTCTCCGTGCAGCGTCGTTGTCATCGGACCACTGGCATCAGGAGCAAGCGTATGCGGCAAGACGATGCGCACAAGCATCTGAGCATCAGGGCGCGTTGAGCGGATGCGAATCGTTGGCTTGAGTTCGGGAATAATGTAGGCGTGAGGGATTTCGTGAGACACGAACACGTTGGTGCCCGTACCGCAACGGAATCGAATCCGTTCAAAAGTGGTTTCCGTTTCGTTTTGATCGCCAGGGGCTTGAGCGTTCTGAGCTTGAGCGTTCCGGGTTTCAACGTCGCGCGACTGTTTCCAGGTGTTTAGATCTACTGAGCAATCGCTTTGATGCCGTTTGAAAGAAGCACTTTTGCCATCGAAGGACTCTGTGAATTGCGCATGACCGACCGCAGACAAGACAACAATCATTACAACCGCAACGATCAATCGCACGAGCCTATACAAAATCCGGGTGTGAGCGGAGTTGGTCATTGATTCAAAGGCAAAACTTCGCAGAATGGATTCCAACGTTGGCGGATCAACTTCAGTGTTGCTTTTATCAACATGCCGAATGTTTCGCCAGATCAACAATCGTTGCCAAAAAGCAGCATCTGATCGACGTAGGAAGAGCCTTGATTAGCCAAAATCCAGAATTTCAACCGGTAAAAACCATGCTTTGGTGGTTTTTTCGTCTAAGGTGGCACCATTGGCATCGCTGGTGCAATCTTCGTAGCATCATCACAGGATTAAAAAATCCCAAAGCCCTTCGATCACCGGAATCTTCTCCAAGTAAACTCCCAAGGCCCACAAGGACAGCTACGATGGATATGAAAACAAACAAGCCAACCGCCAAAGGCACCGACAACGAACAGCTTCCTATTGACCTTAACGATCTGATTTCGGCTGTCGCGAGTCTTCCAGAAGAACACCGCAATACGCTACAGCAACCGCTGAATCGAGTCGTTGAATACACCAAGCGTCGTCGTCGCATCTTGAACCTAATCCAAGAAGCACTCAGCCAATTGCGAATGGACATGAAGTACCTCATGTTTGATCTCGAAGCGACCCGCCGAGAACGCGATGCCTATAAAGATGGGTTCGAATCGGACTTCTAATCGGACCTTTTAAGATCTGATCCAGATCGACAATCAGAACAAGGCGATTGCCGTACGTGACTCCTGTCACGTGCGGTTTTATTTATTGGTCGTCAGATGATGCGGCAGTAGCTTGGCCGCCGCATTGAGCATCCTGTTCTGCTTGGGCAAGCTCTCCTTATAACCGTCACAGTTGCGATCTTTGCTTTAACACGGCTCTCCCCTGTTGCTCTTTCACAAATTGCGGTTCATGTTGTCGCATAGGAAATATACGAGAGCTATTTTTACGTAAAGCTGCGTTACGTCTTAACCTTAGGGTAGTGGACGAGGCCACGAGTCCTGAAGTTCCATTGAACTACTTAGAGGACTCACCCCATCTCCACCCCAAGGACTCGTTGCCTCATCCACTACGAAATTGGTTGAACAACAGCACTAGAAAGATATTTCCTCATTTGGATTGAGTCATGAAAGTTCAAATCGTCAGACTTGTCATCGCCAGCTGCACCACGTTTTTGGCGGTGTACTGTCTGGTTTACGTGATGGGTAATTCCACGGCCAATCGTAGCGACGCGTCAAGTGCAAACTTGACTAACAGCAGCTTCGTCGCAGCCGAGAGCGTTGAAAACGTCACGCCATTAACAGAACGTGATAACAACGATCCTGCCGAAGCCGAAACCACATCCAACGTTTTCAGTATCGACGAAAGCTGGTTTCAAGGAACCAAGGAAGAGCGTGGCCGTTTTGCACGTCTACTCCGTGCCCAGCGCGCGCCAGAATTGGCGGCGGATCAATGGATCAATACCGATGCGATTGACTTGCAGCAACAACAGGGAAAAATTGTTGTCGTTTCGTTTTGGTCCACGTGGTGCCAGCGGTGCCTGAAGTCGATTGATTTCAACAACAAACTCTACCAACACTACCAAGACCAAAACGTCTCATTCATTGGCGTTTGTGCCAACGAAGGTGCAGAGGACATGGCCAAGATTGTTCAATCCAAAGGCATCAAGTATCCCGTGTGTAGCGACCTACCCAACAATAAAACAATCGAGGCGTTCCAAGTTCAGGCGATTCCTTCGTACTTTGTGATCGACGCATCCGGACAGCTTCGATTTGCTGACGTGAAACGTGGGCGTGTCGACGATGCGATCGAGTATCTGCTCAGCCGCCGTTAACGCCGGTGCGGACCGAAGATGCCGCGATCGTTTACAATCCGATGCAGCGATCGGTAAGTTGACCGAAACGATTGTTATTCTGCGTTTGGGTCAAATTTCAAAAGTTGTTTGTTGAGAGTGCTTAGAATAGGATAATCCGATACGTTAATCGAATTCGATATATAAAAACGGCACTTCATCGACGGTCCTTCCTGTTTGCCGCACCTTCGGGTCGCTGTCTCAAACGCCGGCTAACTTTTCCTCCTTTGATACAACTAAGAACTCCCCAATGAGCGCACAAACAGCCGACCAACTGGCCCATCGCATTTATGAATGTCGTTTGATGGAGCTTGATGAACTTAGAAAGATCATTGGAGAATGTGCGGTAGATGGAGAAGCGGATCTTGAGGTGTTCAAAGACAGCCTGCTGCGCCACGAACATCTGACCAACTGGCAATTGCAACGCGTGCTCGAAGGTCATATCACCGGTTACTTCTACGGGAACTGGAAAGTTCTTTATCTGATTGGAGCGGGAACGTTCGCGCGCGTGTACCGCAGCGTTCATATCAAAACCGGAGATGTCAAAGCGACCAAGGTTCTCCGCAGCCGCTACAGCGAAGACGAAAGCATGCGTGATCAATTCTTGCGTGAAGCGACGATGGTGATGAAATTGCGTCACCCCAACATCGTGCCGATCCAAGAAGTCGAAACCGAACGCGGCCGCCTGTACATGGTGATGGATTTCGTCGAAGGCCAGAACTTACGTGACTACGTTCGCGCCCATAAAAAACTCTCCCCTATTCGCAGCCTAAAAATCATCAGCGACCTTGCCGCGGGCATGGCTTATGCGGCCGACTTGGGCATTGGCCATCGCGACATGAAATTGTCAAATGTTTTGCTATCGGCCACAGGACAAGCAAAAATTGTGGACTTTGGATTGGCCACCGTCAGCGGTAGCGATCAAGAAAATGTCGGCGGTTCGGGGCGCAGTATCGACTATGTAGGGCTTGAGAGAGTCACCGGTGCAAAAAAAGACGACCCGCGCAGTGACATCTTTTTCCTCGGCTGCATGCTGTACCACATGGTCAGCGGTGAACCGGCGCTGGAGGAAACGACCGAACGGATGAGAAGGATCGCGGCTCAGCGCTACCTGAACGTGGTTCCCATCACCAACCACGACCCCGAATTGCCACATCGTCTGGTGGTGTTCATCAATCGGCTGATGGATCTCAAACTTGAAAATCGCGTGCAAACGGCGAAGGAAGCGCACCGCGAAGCCGAAACGGTGATGGCGCAATTGATCGCCGGCGACACTGCGAAGTACGATGCTCAACTGACCGACCAAGACGCTGAGTCTTTCGCGAAAAGCGTCGAAGTCAAAGTTGAAGGCGAGGACAAAACGATCCTTCTGATCGAATCCAATCTCAAACTTCAGGACACCCTGCGATCCAAACTCAAAGACCTCGGCTACCGTGTTTTGATCACAGCCGATCCCGATCGCGGCTTGGAAAGGTTTGAAGACTACGAACCCGAAGAAGACCCGCCCGTTGATTGCGTGATTTTTGGAACCGTCGGTCTTGGCCGCAGCGGATTGAAGGCGTACCGCGATTTCGTGATGGCGGAGAACACGAAGAACATTCCCGTGCTGCTGATCATCGTTGACCAACTGGAAAAATTTGTGAAGCCTGAGTGGCTTGGCGAAAAACAAATGGCGTTCAAGATGCCATTGAAATTCCGACACGTTCAACGAGGGTTGAGAAAACTGCTGGCAATTGAAGTCGCCGAAGGAAAGTAGGCCACAGCCCGTCGACCGATGCCCGTTGCGGCAAACCGATGAGCAGATGTTTCTATCGTGATAGCCGCCACAAAATCACGGTTGCTTGCGAAGCTGAAACCTGCCCTCAGCATAGCCAACGGGCCTTGCGAGCGTGCTACGATCGGTAAAATCGTGTATATGTACAAACATCCACGCCAAGGTTAATTGTCGATGGCTGGATCTGGCCTACATTTTTTGATTCGTGTGCACAAGCAATTTAAAATTGCTACAATTATTCGGTCTCATTTTCCCTTTTGATCGAGTGTAGCGATGGATCATCCCCCTTCTTCGGCGTCTCAATCCGCTCCTGCCCAGCGTAGCGGAGGCATGTTGGCGAAACTCAAGACGTTTTCACTTCTGGGCATCAAAGCCATGCCGGTGGAAGTGGAGGTCGACGTTTCGCCGCGCGCGATGCCAAAAACAATTCTGGTGGGTTTGCCCGAAGCGGCGGTGCGCGAAAGCACGCATCGTGTCGAACGCGCGATGGTGAATTCGGGATTTGAAAGGCCGCTGGACCGGATCGTGATCAACCTTGCTCCGGCCGAACTGCCCAAACAAGCCGCTTCGTTTGACTTGCCGATCTCTTTGGGAATCCTGATCGGCAGCGGCCAAATCGAATCCGATCGCTTGCAAGACTACGCCGTCGTTGGCGAACTGGCGCTCGAGGGCCACACGCGTCCCGCCAAAGGGGTTTTGTCGATGGCGATCCAAGCTCAAGAAATGGGCTACCATGGCATTGTCGTTCCCTACGAAAACGCCGATGAAGCAGCGGTCGTGGAAGGGTTGGATGTGATTGCCGTCAGTTCACTATCCGAGGCCGTTGGATTTTTCGCAGGCGAACTAGAGATTGAACCGACGCCTTCAAAGATCGAAACGCTGTTCGAAGAATTTTCGCAATACGGTTTCGACTTCTCCGACGTGCGCGGCCAAGAGATGGCCAAACGCGCGATCACCGTTGCCGCGGCGGGTGCGCACAATATGCTGATGGTGGGACCACCGGGCAGCGGCAAAACGATGCTGGCCAAACGCATCCCGACGGTGTTGCCTCAGCTTTCCCCGTCGGAGTCGATCCAAACCACACAAATTTACAGCGCCTTGGGACGCTTGAGCCCAGGCCAGCCGCTGATGGCCAAGCGTCCGTTCCGTTCGCCACATCACACGATCAGCGAAGCGGGACTCGTTGGCGGTGGTAGCACGCCGACACCCGGCGAAATTTCGATGGCTCATAATGGGTTGCTGTTTTTGGATGAGCTGCCTGAATTCAATCGCAAGACGCTGGAAGTTTTAAGACAACCGCTGGAAGACGGTGTCGTCACGATCTCGCGTGCATTATCTTCGACGACCTTTCCCTCGGACTTTATGTTGGTGGCGGCACTCAACCCGTGCCCTTGTGGTTATCGC
>CAKZVF010000218.1 GCA_937921995.1 uncultured Pirellulaceae bacterium | reverse complement strand
GCGTGCCGTGGGTTGAGCTGGCGTTGATTTTTGCGGCGATCATCCTGACGGGGGTTGTGACCAGTTATCTTGCCTCGCGCACGGTTTACAGCCGACCGATCCTTGCTTCTTTACGCGATTGACGGATCCAGCCCTTGTCACCGGCGTGCCGAGTTAGCTATAATTCGCATCACACGCACAGCAAGCCGGCTTGGCGGAATTGGCAGACGCGCTTGATTCAAAATCAAGTTCCCTTTGGGAGTGGAGGTTCAAGTCCTCTAGCCGGTATTTTTAGACAGCTCGGAAAACCATCGTGTTTTCCGGGCTTTTTTCGTTTTTGGTACCGTAGAGAGTTCAACTGGGACAAAAATTGCCTTCAACTGGGACAAAATCTACTGCGAGTTTCTTGGCGAACGGGATAATCCTCGACGTAATCGGTTAGAAAAAAAGTTATACGGTTTCTGCGGTTCCAAACTTGCCAAGCTGCATGTTGGCTTTGGCTGACTCACTTCTGATGTGGCGGTAAAGTTCAACGATCTTTGAATCTGAATGTCCCACCCAATCCTTGATGTGGCACTCTGGGATGCCCGCTTCAAAACACTCGCTGACGAAAAAATGTCGGAATGAGTGAAAGCGGCCGTCCTTGAACCCCAACTTTCCATCAGCTGTAGGGAATTGTTTGGTTAATGGTTTGATCACTTTGTTTTTAAACGCATCGAGACAATGATTGTAATTTAGCTTCCCACCACGATCTCCTGTTAAGACATGTCCTGTTTTGTCTTTGCAGGCTGATAAGTATTTCATCAAGACGGCATGGATGGGGATGATCCGAGATTCCTTGTCTTTGACCATGCGACGTTCTGCTACTAGCTTATCTTGCTTCATGAAGCTTTCGTCGCGCACGTGGACAACCTCGCGTTTCAAATCAACATCCGGCCATTTAAAGTTAATCGCCTCGCCGATTCTCATGCCTGTGTGACTAAGTAATAAAATAGTTGGATAGAGCCAGCGATTCTTTCTGAATGCTGTAGTGTACTGCAACATTTCGGACACCTCGTCACGCTCGTAGCAATAGCGCTCGGCCCCCGGCGGTTTTTGAAGCTTCCAGTTGATTTTGCAATCATACGGTATCAGCTTTTTCTTTATCAACCAATTTGAAACAGATATCTCCATGGTGAGATCATCGTGAATAGTTATGGGAGCTAGGGAGCCATCGATTGCGGTTGCGTAGACTTCGAGAACGTCTTGGGTGACAGACTGCCAGTCCTGTACACCGACCTTTTTACAATGAGCAACAAAACGGTTTTTGTGTTGGTGATATTTTACGATGCTGGTTGGCTTTAACCCGCCTAGGTGAATCGGGATACTGCGTTTTTCGATGTACAATTCCCAACCATCAGAAATTGCAATGGGGGCGCGATCACTTGGATTTGTCGGCAGCACGAGTCCGCCGTGTATTTGATTTTCTCCTTTTTCTAGACTTGCGAAACTAGAGTCCAACTGAAGTAACTCTTCGATCGCTTGCTTTCTATCACGCGTGCTAAGGGAGTGCTTGCCGTACCCGTGCTTGGCCGTCTCGACACGAGTAAAGTTGCTGGTAGTGTTCGCCGAGGAATTGAGATATGCAATGGATTCGATGTCCAGCTTATCTCAAAGGCGTTTGACTGGATTAAGAACATTGACGACGAAATGAATCCCGAGCGCCGAAAAGTCTGGGTCTCAACCGTTGACGGCTTGGCTTCGGCATTTCGAAGACCTCTTGGGGGAACAGAAGAGGCTCGGAAAGAATCTGAAGACACAAATCACCATTTTGACCGATCCATTCCTAGTCAGGTGGATCTATGGATTTTTGATGTTGTCGCTTCAGTTGTTCCGAAACTTTCAGAAGATGAGTCGCCAGAACGACTATGGGAGCCATTCTTGGCGTTTGGGCTGGAGCGACATCATTGGACGGAAATGTTTCTCACTTCTTGGTTCCTTACAAACAAACATACCGGGTACTCGAAAGGCTTTTTTCGAGAATGGCGAAAGATGATCGCTTTCGCAAACGACAACAAAAACTGGAGGGAGATTGATTTTGGGCGAGGAAGGTATGAATCAGAAAAGCTATTTCGCCATCTAATGGGATTTAGCGAGTTTGGATTCGTACACATCGAAAACAACAACTGCCGAGCCCAAATTGCATCGTTCAAGACAGAATACTTGCGGTGGGCTGATGAGTTTCTAGCCCGCCCAGACTCAGCACGACAGTTCGCTAGATTTCTATGTGCACCTTGTGCTGAGGACTATTTACACGACGGCCTAAGGCTGCTTGCGGAAGTTATTGAACAGTTCGGCGAACATGCGTGGCAGGACTACCACCATCTGGAGTCTGGCTTGCTTCAATTATTGAACTACGTGTGGGACGACACTTGGGAGATCACAAATGGAAATGCTGAAACCAAGGGAGCATACATGAGTGTGCTAAAGGTTTTAGCTGATCGGCAAACTCCTGGAGCGCTCGTTTTGCAAGATCAGATCGCAAGAGAGCCGAGATGACGCTGGCGCTAAACAGAATGGAAAGGAAACTGCCGCTAGGCACAGGTTGCCCAGGCTCGGGTAGTCGACTTAGTTACCAAAGCCGTCGAGCGGTGGGCACTTCCGAGGACGGCCGTAAAGCCTTACTGCTATTCTCTTTGAGATGCGAACCGACGGCGGAACCATGTAGATAGCGCGACTAACGGTGGGAGAATGCTGAGGCTGAAGAGGCTGCTTTTAGAAATGGCACTAGGTCGTGGCGGGCATCGCTGGCGTCGGTTGACGAAGTGAATGAGATGTCCTGATAGTCGAGTTTGGCGACGATCGTGACGAGATTCGGACTCGTGGGACTACTGAGTTCGATGTCCAGTTGGCTACCGTGTTGAGTGAGGTACCCGAAGTACATGTCTAAGCCCGACCGAAGCAGAATTCCGCGTTCAGAGGCTTGGCGGATCGAAAGCACGATTCCGGCAGGCTCGATGCGAATCGTCGTGCTGCTGATGAATAGGGTTTGAAAATCGTCTTCACATACCATTTCCCCATTGAGGCTAACTGTCTCAATTTTCCAGCTTTCGCTGGTACGAAATTGTGAATTGACGGCATTCATCGCTTTGGTCCCTTTATAAAGTGCAAACACCCCTTATTGCAAAACGCATGCCATGCAAAATGGCTGTATTATGCGACAATGGGAGCGATCAGCCTTTCCAGAATGAAACGGGTGTCTCAATCTGAGGCACAATAGATCGAAACTTCGCTCTCGACGAGGATATATAGATGACAGCTCTCAGGGATCATCTGCGCGAACAGACAGCGCAAGCGCATCAGCGGCTTGACGACTTTGTTGCAAGCATGCGTCCTTTCGAGGTAGACGCTGGCTATCGGGCTTACTTGACAGCGATGCTCGGGGCCCATCGGCACTATGGTGAGGTATTGGATCGGGCTTCAACTTGGGCGCACCTACCGCCCACCAGTCACAGCCTGCGAAGCGACCTCCTTGCCGACCTCGGAGATGGGCTGAGTCCTCCTTCAAAGCCGCTCCCATTTCCCAAGCCTGGTGAGGGGCTTGAGGAAACATGGGCCAGCGCGTACGTCATCGAAGGATCGGCGGTTGGAGCCAGGTTCATCATCAAGCAAGTACAAAAATCAAATTTGTCGCACGGCAGTACGTTTCTGTCACACCTTGCGGAGGATTCGTTTCAGCGCTGGCCGAAATTTGTTGAGGCGCTCAACGGCTCGGGCTGCGATGTTGATAAATCAGTATCGGTGGCGAAGAACGTCTTTGGGATCGTGTATGATATCTTTTCCGCGGTTGCGGAAGATTTAGACCTGCCCCGGAGTAGCAAGTGAATTTTGATGAAAAAGTAGCGCTGAGTAACTGCGACCGAGAGCCGGTCCACATCCCGGGCCGGATTCAGTCTTTCGGTAGCATGTTGGCGTTTGACAGAGAGACGGGCCTGATCACACATCACAGCGATAACCTGCTGACGATGTTAGGACAGGAAGGCGCCAGCCTACTTGAAAAGCCATACACTGACCTGATAGATGATCGCCAAATCGTACATGGCGTGCGTGGGGCGCTGAGTTTGCCGACGATTAAGAAGCAACGCGACCGGATTGGGTTGTTCGATATCGCGGGCCAACCCTTTGATATTTCGGTCTACGCGACTCAAGGCCATGCCGTTGTTGAGTTTGAACCTGACTCGACGAACGTGAAACCTCAATCACCGGTTTCGACCGTTCGGTCCATGATGAGTGCGGTTCATGAAGGCAGTGGCCTAACCAAGTTGCTGGAAACAGCCGTCAAAGCACTAAGGCATATTACAGGTCACGATCGTGTGATGGCGTATCAGTTTCTTGACAATGGTGATGGAGAAATTGTTGCCGAAGCGAAGGGGCCGGGCATTGAGGCCTATCTGGGCCTTCGTTATCCAGCGTGGGACATTCCAACGCAAGTGCGCCAGATCATGTTACGGGCTCCCTTCCGCGTCATCAAAGATATCCACGCCGAGCAATCCGCCTTGGTCCAACAGAGTTCCGCCTCCCCACTGGATATGACCCTAAGTCACTTGAGAGGTATCTCGCCGATTTACATTGAGTACCTGACCAACATGGGTGTTCGCGCAACGCTGAACATTTCAATCATCGTTCGAGGTCAACTATGGGGCATGTTTGCGTTCCACCATTATCGTCCGCGACAACTGACACCTGACCAGCGTTCGATTTGCGAGCTGTTTGGGCAACTGGTTTCGATGATGATCCAGAAAGAGTACGAGCAAACCAAACTCACCTGCCAGCAACAAGCGATGACAACTCTTTCTACGATTGATTCCATGAAAGAGGATGTCGAATCGTGCGTGAAACTGATGGCACCCTCATTAATGGAAATCACTGCAAGTGATGGAGTTGTCTTAGTAAAAGAAGATGGTACTACGCTGAGCTTTGGCGAAACACCCTCGGAGCAGGTCACCAAAGTCCTTGTGGAACAAGCGACCGAGGAAGTTGCGGCAATTGACAGCCTTGGTTCAGTCGCAGGTATTCAGGACGATCCAAGTGTGCTCAACAAGAGCGCCGGAGCCCTATTGCTGCGGTTGGCCGATGCCGTATTCCTTGTCTTTTACCGAAACGAAGTCGTCCATTCGGTGCGGTGGGCAGGAGCAAAAGAAAAGGAAATTACAGTCGGCCCCAACGGCCCTCGATTGACGCCGCGCGGTTCATTTGCGGAGTACATCGAATCGGTTGCGGGACGATGTGAGCCATGGACAGAGAAAGACTTTACCACCGCCGGCGAAGTTTGTCGTGCGATCTGGAAGGTCTTGCGAACTAATACTCAAAAACAATCACGCGACTTCGAACGGCAAAAACAGTATAAGGATCTGTTGATTGCTGAATTGAATCATCGCGTTCGAAACACGCTAGCGCTGGTACGCTCCATCGCAAGGCAAACACAATCTTCTTCTGGATCACTTGAACAGTACGTGGAGATGCTCGAAAGCCGCATCTCCGCGCTGTCATCGGCGCATGACTTGATTGGCGGCAGCGGTCTTCAGTGGGCGCGAATCCAAGACCTGTTAAGGATCGAGCTTAAACCCTATCAATTCGATGAAAAGACGGTCACGATCGAAGGATCTTCGGAGGCCGTTCGTGCCGATATGGCTCCAATTATTGCATTGCTGTTTCATGAGATGGTTTTCAACGCCGCCAAGCATGGAGCATTGTCCGAAGCAGGTGGGCGAATCGCTGTTCGCTGGTTCGACGAAGGCGGAGGGATTGCGATCGAGTGGAAGGAAATGTTGACCAGGCCCGTCTCCGAACCAGAGCGCCGAGGGTTTGGTTTCGCGCTGATTGAACGTGCGCTTCCTTTTGAGTGCGGTGGACGTTCAACGGTAGAGTTTGAAGACGATCAACTGCGGATCAAATTCTGGCTTCCCGGAGAGACCATTGACCGCCAGGCAGAATCCAGCGTGGCGAGCGTCCTTAAAGATAAGACAAAAGATGACCGGTCGTCTGCGCCCGCATTGAATGAAACATTTAAGACGGCCTTGGTGGTCGAAGACAACCTCGTGTTGGCGATGGAAGTCGAACGTCTGTTGATTGATATGGGTATCGAATCTGTCGATACGGTGCCCAATGTAGAACTCGCCAAGGCCGCAATCGAAAAGGTTCAGTACGATTGTGCGGTTCTTGATATCAACCTTGGTTCAGACACCAGTTTTGAAATTGCGGTCTCACTACGAGATACTGGGACAGCGGTCGTGCTTGCCAGTGGTTACGATAGTAAATACAAGTTGCCCGAGGCGCTGGTGGACGTGCCTAGAATCGTTAAACCCATTGGACGTGTCGAGGTCGCCGATGCGATCATGCGAGCCCGACCGTAGTCTTTTCAACCACTTGGACCATTACCCATGGCCACTATTTTACTTGTTGAAGATGACCGTCCTTTGGCGTCGCACTGGCAGCAGGCGCTGGAGGCAGAGGGGTTCCGCGTCGTTCACGAACCATCGGTTGAAGGCGCGATTGACGCTTTGGACAGCATGGAGTTCGATCTGGTCATCACCGACATCGTGCTGGAATCCGAAGATGCCCAGTTGAGCTTCTCAGGTGGATTGGCGGTGATCTCTTACATTGCACTCAACATCGACCCGCAGCCAAAAATCATCGCGACCAGCGGCATGGACTCGCAGTCAGCGTTTGTGGATCGAAACTTTCGCCGCATGAACTCGCTGCGTGCGATTCAAAAGCCAATTGAGGTCTCACGCTTAATCGCCACGGTTAAGGAACTCTTGGCAGGCACGACCGCCGAGATCCCGTCTCGTTTAGAAATCCAAAGCGCAGTTCAGTCGCGTGTGATGCTGGACGTCTTGGGGGACACCGACGGGGTCTGGGACTGGCAAGTGGGACAGGAAGAAGCGCAATACTCCGCCGGCTGGAGAAAGATGCTTGGATTTGCCGGCGATGACCGCGCGGGGTTTCCCAACACGCTTGCCGCGTTTACCGATCGGATTCACGCCGACGACCGCGACGCGGTTTGGCAGAGCTTCAATCGCACGTTAGCTGAGGGAGCTCCATACGCTCATGAGTTTCGCATTCGCAACAAAGAGGGGCAGTACATCTGGCTACAGAGTCGCGGGAGAGCCAGCTACAACGAAGCGGGCGAGCCCATTCGTTTGGTGGGTTCGGCACACGACATATCGCGCCGAAAAGCGAACGAACGAGAACTGCAACTTGCGCGTTCGGCAATCGCCAATTCGGGAGACGCGGTTTTTATGGTCAATGAACAAGGACGCTTCATCTTTGTCAACGACATGGCGTGTAGGAGCAGTGGCTATTCCCGAGCGGAGCTTTTGGGGATGGCTGTAGCAGACCTAAATGTCGATATCGACTCAGCGGAAGCGTTCACCAACAAGATCGCACCGATGGTGCGATCTCAGAAGAACACCCTCATCACGGGTAGGCATCGCAGGAAAGATAGTTCGACATTTCCTGTCGAGGTGGCCATCGTGCTTGTTGAAGTTGGAGATGAGCAAGTCTTCTGTGCTAACGTACGTGATCTAACTGATCGCCAAGAGGCAGCAGCGGTCCTCGAAGCCAAGAAACTGATTGAAAAGAGCGAAGAGCGGATTGCCTGGGCGACCCGAAGTGCCAACATTGGAATTTGGGACTGGGATATCCGGCGGGACAAGCTGTTCGTTTCAGAAACCTACAAGTCGCAACTTGGCATTGAGCCCGAAGAAAAGTTTGCCGATTTGGCAGATTGGAAACAGCGACTGCATCCTGATGACAAGGAACAAGTGATTCGCGAAATCGACACTCACCTTGAGGGCGATCAGGATGAGTACGAATCGACCTACCGGATGCGGCATTACGATGGTAGCTATCGCTGGCTTTTCTCCAGAGGTAAAGCCCAGTTTGATGAGCAAGGCAAGCCACTGCGGATGCTTGGAATTCATATCGATGCCACGGAGCTTGATCAGACGCAGTTCAATGTGATGGCACGTGTTATTCCAGATTCGTTTTACATTTTCGATCTGTTCGAGAAGAAAGCGGTTTTTGAAAACCGCCCCATCTACGATACATCTATTGCGCCGACCGAAGACGAGTTGCCAATCCTTCGCCACGTTCATCCTGATGATCGCCAGCGGATGATTGATCACGCTGAAAAACTGAAACATTGTCCCGACGGCGAAATTTTAGAAGTCGAGTATCGAATTCGGCAGAAAGATGGAAGTTACCGAAGCTTCCTTGCTAGAGACACGCCCTATCGTTTTGACACCCTCGGAACGGTACGGCAAATTGTTGGCGCTGCCACGGATGTCACTCGAATCAGAGAATACACCGAACAGCTGGAACGTAGTTCCTTGCTTCTCCATGAGGCCAATCGTGAGCTGACAATCTCGAATTCGGACCTTGAACAGTTTGCTTCGGCGGCGTCACACGATTTGCAAGAACCGCTACGAGCGGTGAACGGATTTGTCCAGCTGCTGCAGCATAAATATTTAGAGGATCTGGATGATCAAGCGATAGGCTACATTGAAAATGCCGTCGCGGGTGTCGAACGAATGAGTAAAGTAATCGAGGGCCTGCTCAATTATTCTAGAGTAGGAAAGTCGGACAATCTTTTTGAAGCGGTTTCGCTGAATGAAGTCGTCGATGACGCGATTGCCAGTTTGTCGGACTTGATTGAACGATCCTGCGCCAAAATTTCGGTTGAACAACTTCCGACGGCTTATGGCAGCAAGATTTTGCTGAGCCAGCTTTTCCAGAACCTACTGGGAAACGCGATCAAATATCGAGACAAGGAAAATACCCCAGAAATCAAAGTCAGTGGGGAAACAGTGATGGGCATGCACAAAATCAAGATTCAAGATAATGGGATTGGTATCGAACAACAGTACCAAGCTCAGATTTTTGGACTCTTCAAACGCCTGCATCATCGGCGCGAGTATCCTGGAACGGGTTTGGGCCTGGCCATCGTAAAACGAATCGCCGACCGGCATGAGGGAATGGTGTCAGTTGAATCCAAGCCGGGGATTGGATCCTGTTTCACAATTTCGCTGCCGGCGAAATGACCGAAAACGTGCCGGAAGATCGGATCTCGAAGGGAACCGAACCGCATTTCGGATAGAAGGGAAACCGGGCCCTAGTTCCATCTGGGGCCCGGAGACTCATGCAGTGGGCACCGAAAATCCATATTCGGGGGGGTTAAAGAGCATCCTGCTCAACACGCCCAATGCGCGTTCCAAACCAGCGTACGCTGGTTTGGAACGTATTCTTTAAACAGCAGGGTTGGTAACTGCCTGCATCGAACGTGTGAGAGTAATCTGCTGTAGGGCGTCGATCAGTCGCCTTGGATCAATTGGCTTTTCGAACCACGCATCCAATCCATCGTCTTCGTTAATGTTGTTTTCTTCTGGCGTTGTGCCGCTGACCACAATGACGAATGTATCGTCGAACTTTCGCGACTCGCGTAGTTTCTGCAATAGTTCTGCCCCTTGGATTTTTGGAAGTTGCATGTCCAAAAGAATTGCATGGGGAGGATCATTATCTTTGAGAAAGTCAATTGCCTCTTCTGCGCTTGAAACAGAATTGGTGTCGAATCCATGTAACTCCAAAAAACCGCTCATGAGCTCGCGTTCGTTATCAGAATCTTCAACGATTAACGTGTTGATCGGCAAATCGGGAATAGCATCGGATCCAGAATGAGAGGTGAGCGAATCATGGTTGGAGATTCGCTTGATTCGCTGAACGAGTTCCTCAAATGAAAGATCTGATTCTTGTGCTAAACCGCGCTCGAGTTTCCGCTTAAAAACATGAAGCGACAAACTGATCAAGTTCAGTTCGTTTCGCAATTCATGTCGAAGTTCTTGCGGTATCCGAAAAGTTCGTTCTGTCGAACGAGCTTCGTCACTTATGAGCTCATCTCGAACGATCTTAACTTCGACAGGTGCCTCAACACCTACTCTGACGTTTTTGCCAGTAGATTCAAGAATCTCTACCTTGATTCCCAGATCGGGAAATTGAATGGCCTGATTTTGTTTGCGAGACAGAACAAGCATGTGGGAACCTCCGTGTTCAGTAGATTGTGGAAGTGGAAGGGGCGAGTGTGTGGTAGGGAGGCCAGAGAAATGTCTGTCCGAAAAAATTTTAAGGACCGGCCAATCTATTTTCAACCAGCATCAACTAAAATTATTTCGGGTTGAAAATCGAGGTTGACGGGAGTCACTTCATTTCTAAACTATTGCGAACTCGCACGAATAACCAGAACGTGTTTTTCACGCCAATCGTTGCGAGCTAACCCAGGAAGAATTACCTACCTCAAACCTCAAACCCCCAACCTACCCCGTAAATTCCAAGGAGGGAAAGCGTGCAAATAACTGTAGAGGAAATCCGTAAACTGCGTGAAACACTTAACGAGAACCGCATCGAGCATGAAGCTCTGGTTACGCAAGCACGAATTTTACGAGAGCACTGCCAAGAAATCAGGCAGCTTTGCAGCCAGACCTCTTCAAAAATGGTCGCGATGGTGCAGTCTTAATTCGGTGACAGCATCTTGCTATCAACCTTCACCGGACAACTTTGATCGCATTTCTATTGTTGTTCGGTCAACGCATTGCTAGATGATGATTTGACCTCTCAAGTCCGCTTAGCGGTCGTAGTCATTTTGAGGCTATTTCGACCGCTTCGCGAGGACGTTAGCCAGCTTGATTGGATCGAGCGGTTTCACCATGTGGTCGTCGAAGCCTGCCTCCAAAGCGGCTTCTCGATCGGCTTCTTGGCCGTACCCGGTCAGCGCTACCAACAGCAGGTTGTCCAGCGATGCTTCCTCCCGAATTTGTTTCGCGATTTGATAGCCTGTTAGTGTTGGTAAGCCGATGTCGACGATCGCGATATCAGGGGTCGTATTTTTGATCAACTCAAAACCGGCTTTCCCGTCGTGGGCCATTTTGACCTCGAAGCCTTCGTCTTCGAGTAAGAATTGAAGCATTTTCGCTGCATCGATACTATCTTCTACCAAAACGACGTTTGCAGGTGTCTTAAAAGCCTTCTCGTTAGGAACTGGCGGCGCTGGCTGGTGGACAGGATCCACAAGCGGAAGTTCGACCATGAATTCACTACCCTTGCCTTCGCCTTCGCTTTTGGCAAGGACCTTGCCGCCATGTAAAACGACAAGTGACTTTACCAGCGTGAGGCCAACGCCCAGTCCACCATCGCTGCGGTCAAGATTTCGTTGTGATTGAGCGAACATGTCGAACACTTTGCTCAACAAGTCCTCTCGAATCCCGGCTCCATTGTCGGCCACGCGAATCGTTCCGGTCTCGCCATTGCGCTGAATCTCGAGGACGATTTTCTGGTCGACGTTTGAGTACTTCGAGGCGTTGGTCAACAGATTGACAAGAACCTGAATCAGTCTTGGTTTGCTACCGAGCACAAACATCGCGTCACCAGAGATCAAACGACCCAGCTGCTGGTTGCGCTGCGTAAACATGGGCTCGACGATTTCAAACGCTGGTTCAACTATTTCCCGAAGTTCGAACGTTTCCTTATCCAGCTGAATCTTCCCCTGACTGACTCGCGATACATCCAGAAGATCATCCAAAAGCAGCGACATGTGAGAGGCCTGCCTTTTGACGACGTCCGCCGCAACGTTTCGACGCTCGTCATCGCCGGTTGCAAATACGCTCAACGCGCTAAGCACTGCCCCCAACGGGTTCCTGAGTTCGTGCGAAAGCATTGCCAGAAATTCGTCCCGCCTTTGCACGGACTCTTCTAGCTCTGTGGCAACTTCGCGCAGCTTCGTCACATCGACCAGTGTCAATAGAACTCCCTCAACATTCCTTTCTTTGGCGTCCGGTTCGGCGTGACATTCACGATAAGGCAAAATCCGCATCAAAAACCAGCGGCCATCGAGATCTTGAACTTCGGATTCCGATATTTCCCCGGCTTCAATGACCGCTTCGATGCGTTCCGCGATATCTTCACAGTCAATGTTGTTGGTAAACTGGTCAATTCGCCGTCCGATATCCTGCGGGAGAAAGTTAAACTTCTCCGCAACGTTGGGCGTGAATTTTCGGATACACAGTTCGTTATCAAGAAAAATCGTATGGATCTCCGTAGATTGCAGCAGGTTATCCATGTCACGGGTGAGCTCTGACAACTCAGTGATTTTCTTCTGGTGCTCCGAGTTAACGGTGTAAAGCTCTTCGTTGACGCTGTGCAACTCTTCGTTGGTCGATTGCAATTCTTCATTGGAGGCAACTAGTTCTTCATTGGTCGCTTGAAGTTCTTCGTTGGAAGTTTCGAGTTCTTCAATCGTTGCCTGCAAGCTTTCCTTGACGTAACGCAATTCTGCTTCCATTGCGCTCATTTGTTCTGCCGGCAAACTTGCGAAACTCAGTGCAGCAGACGGGTCAGGATCTACAAGTTTTTCCTCGTGTTCAAAAATTTGGATGAGGTAGGATTGAAATCTTTCAAGCGCGTCTTCGATCAGCATCACGGTTAAATCACAAATGATCTTATCGCCATCTCCCAGATGAATCGGCACGTTGGAATAGTGCGAGACCTCGTTCTCAGGTGTGCACCTTCGCATCGCGGTAGAAATCGCGACTCGCAAATCTTCAACAACACGATCGAGAATATTGGAACTATACCGGCCATCATTATTGGTCAGAAATCGACCGGCTCCCGTGAACGTGTGGAGGATCTGCCCCTGCTCATCAACAAGCACAGAGGGCGGCATAAACTTTTCGAGGATCGTGTCATAGGTGGGTATCAAGCTCATGCCCGTGACTGGTTCATCGCCACGCAAGCCCGGAAGGCCAGACGCCCGAATCGCTCGCGCCGGTGGAGTCAACTGCAAACGGACATCAGCCGGCAGTTTCACGTCACGCTGCTTGCGATAAATCTTGTGCAGCGAAGATTCAACTGCGAACTCATCTGAGAGCTCACCTGGGCCTTCGCTGTTGCCCATCATTAGGAATCCCTGAGTCTTCAGAGCAAAGTGAAACAGGGAAAGAACTTTCTTCTGAGCCGTTGGCTGAAAATAGATGAGTAGGTTGCGGCAAGTGATAAGGTCAAGCTTTGTGAATGGGGCGTCTTTAAGGATGTTGTGCAGCGCGAAAACGATCATCATGCGAATCTCGGCATTCACCTGATAGCCATCAGCGTTTAGTGAAAAATACTTCTCCAGCCATGCGGGATCCATGTCGACAAGACTGTCGGCGGGGTAGATTCCGTTGCCGGCTTTCTCTAATGCGTGCTTGTCCACGTCGGTGGCAAAAATCTTCACGTTGAGATTCTTGTCAGATTCGGCGATGGCTTCTTTGAAAAGGATCGCAACCGTATAAGCTTCCTCTCCCGTCGAGCAACCTGCTACCCAAACCCGGACTTCATCGTATTGCGATGCTTCGTCCACAATTCGGCTGATCGCTGTCGCATTTAGCTCTTCGAACGAATCCTTGTCGCGTAAGAACCTTGTCACGCCGATTAAGAGATCTCGATAGAGCTCGTGCAGTTCGCCCGGCGTCGAGGCAAGAAAATCAGAGTACTCGTCGATGTGCTCAATCCGGTTGACGATCATACGCCGTTCGGTTCGGCGAACAATCGTGTTCAGTTTATACTGCGAAAAATCAATTTCGTATTTGTCCCGCAATAGAGTGAAAATTTTGTCCAGCCCACTGGTGTCGACGGACACCTTTTCAAATGTCGCGGCAACCGCTTCGCGCTCTGCGTGAATAGAGTATTGAACGAGCGCCGTGGGGATTTCATCCGGAGCCAGTAGTAGATCACAGATCCCCGTGTTCTTTGCGTTGAGCGGCATGCCGTCAAACTTAGCCGTGTCCTCGCGCTGAGCGATCACAAGACCGCCGGCTTCATGCACGTCTATGATTCCTCGAGATCCGTCAGATCCCGTTCCGGATAGGATGACTGCGACGGCTCTTTTATCGGCTTCTTGGGCAAGCGATCGGAGGAAGTGGTCGATCGGAAGTGTAAGGGTTTCCTTGGGGTCTTTGTCCGTTAACAGCAGCCGTCCCTGCGAAACGATCATTTCTTTTCTTCGAGGAATGAGATAGATCGAGTTGGGCTCGACCAACATTCCGTCTACAACGCGTTTGACCGGTATCTCCGTCCAGCGCGACAGAAGTTCATCCATAAGACTTTTAAAGTCCGGCGAGAGATGCTGAACCACGACAAACGACAAACCTGTGTCGACAGGCATTCGTTTGAAAAGCTGTTCAATCGCTTCGAGTCCGCCAGCGGAGGCGCCAATGCCGACAATAAGATGCTGGGGGGAGGAGGGCTGGTCCATTTATGTTCCGAAAGTTCATTTGGTTCTACTTCAGCCGTCCCCGTCCCCATTCCCACAAGTAGTCTGGCTAAAATGGAGCAATTTGCCAAGGTGTGCCGTTCAAAATGCGACAAAAACGTCCTGCACATTTTGGGCCGTGGTCATCGCGGAGAAATCATCACTGCGTCCAAGATTGAGGATGCTGATTGCCGCAGATTAGCTGCTAAACGTAGTCAATTACCGAGTTTCCTGGGTTTTAGCCACGTTCGATTATTGGTGACCTACCCTTCTCCAAGCACCTCTCTGTCGCGTATTGCCCGCCCCCTATCTCCATCTCGCCTGTCACTTGTAAGTCTCGCCAATATGATCGCCGAAAATTACCGAGATTCAGACGGCAGTAACTCCATGGATCCCGCCATCGACTTGATCGACCAAATGTCGATCTTGATCCAGCGCGGAAGCGCTGAGGGCGCTGTTGGTCTGGCAGAAGAACAAGTGTTTACGCAGCATTCGTGGAACATGTTGCAACGGCTCGCGAATAAACTGCGCACCGCGGTGACAGAGCCAAAGCTTTACGAATTTGCGGTCAAAGGACTTCTTGAGCTCACCGGTGGTGAATTAGTAAGTTATAAAATCCCGAGACTCGACGAAGGAATTGTAGAAACAGTTGCAACAAGTGGTACCCGTAGGATTCCATTGGCCTCTCAGTTTTCGCTGCAGCAATCGGCAGTCGAACTGGTGCTGATCCGAAAATCCGGCTGTACGTTCAACGATCTCGGAAGCAGCCTGCATCCAGACCACCAAGTCCTCGCAAGTGCCGGATTGGAATGCGAAATCGCAGTGCCAATTTGCTACCGCGATCAAGTCACGGGGGTTCTTTCGGTCGCTCATTCGGTGGCTTGGGAAAAGACCGCGGAAATTCAAGTGATGCTCACGCTGGTATCTAAGTTCCTTGAAGCTTCGATTGATCGGATCAAGCACAAGACAACAGCTGAGAAAATCCTGGCGACGCTTGAATATGAAGCGAATCATGACGCCTTAACGAAGCTGCCAAATCGAAAGTGGTTCCTCAAAACACTCAAACGGGAAGTTGAGCAAAGTAACGAAAGCGGTCGCCCTTTCGCGCTTTTGTTCCTCGATCTTGACGATTTCAAGAAAGTCAACGATTGCCTCAGCCATCGTGCTGGAGACAATCTCTTGCAACTGGTAGCGGGACGCATCAAGGGAGAATTTCGGTCAGACGATGTTGTGGCGAGACTCGGCGGCGACGAATTCGTGGTTCTCATCCGAAACAATCCAAACATTGAAAATGTTCAAGCCACAGTACAGCGTTTGCTTTTGCGAATACGCCAACCGTTCATCATCGAACGAAGAGAAGTCGTCACCGGAGCGAGTATTGGCTTAAGTTTCTACCCCGAACATGGCTCGTGTGCAGATGATCTGCTGGCAAGTTCTGATGTCGCGATGTATTCTGCAAAGCGCGTGGGGAAGAACCAGTGCCACTCGTTTACCAAGACGATGGCCGATGAAGCAAAAGAACGGCACTTTCTTGAAACTGAACTGGAAGAAGCAATTGAGAACGAATCGCTTCAATTCGCATTTCAGCCTCAAAGGACTATTGAGTCCAACACAATGGTAGCGGTTGAAGCACTCATTCGGTGGGAACACCCTACCCTAGGAACCATTTCGCCGACCAAGTTCTTGCCGATTTCAGAAGAAGTCGGCTTCGTCACCAAGATTACCGAATTGGCGCTCCAGCAGGCTTGTCAGGCGATCGTAGAAATTCGCAAATTGGAACCCAAGGCTTACGTTTCAGTGAATGTGTCGGCGTTGGATTTCCTGAACGTTTCACTACTGAATGATCGAATTGAAAGCGCGCTCGACAAGAATAGGCTGCCCGGCAACGCACTTGAACTAGAACTCACCGAAAGAGTCTTCTTCAAACATACCGCAGCCGCTCAAAAGGCAATCAAGGTATGGCATGATGCCGGAATTCGCTTGGCGATAGATGACTTCGGCACAGGGTACTCATCGCTGAAGTATTTACTTGATTTGCACATCGACACGTTGAAGATCGATCGCTCATTTGTATCCGGAATCGAGTCCAACCACCGGCAACAGATGATCGTCAGGACGATCCTCGCCATGGCAAATTCGCTCGGTGCAGGCTGTATCGCCGAAGGTGTGGAAACGGAAGATGAACTTCGCTGCCTGACGGACCTTGGTTGCTGCACTTATCAAGGATACTACGGTGGACGCCCTCAAGGCCTAAGCGCAGTTCTCTCCAACATTGCGAAATGATCTGCAATCTGCCGGCAAGTGTGTGTGATGAGTTCGGCCAAGTCAAACCGCGTTGCAACGCAGCGGGACTTATTTTGTCCACTTTCAAAAAGGAAGTTCGGCGATTGCAGGCTATTTGCAATTTTTTATTGTTTGAAGGCCGACTGAAACTGGTACTCTAATTAAATAGCAAGTCAATGATTTTTTTGAGGGCAAGGTATGAACAGGGCAATCGAAGTCTTGCTGGTTGAGGATAGCGAAACCGATGCCGAGCTGACGATCGAGGCGCTTAAACAGGGAAAGCTCAAAAACAGTATTCACCATGTTCACGATGGCGAAGAGGCGATGAAGTTTTTGCATAGAGAAGGCGAATACGCGAACGCGGCGCGCCCAGATCTTATCCTCTTGGACCTCAATATGCCTCGCCTTGACGGACGAGAAGTCCTCAAGCAAATCCGAGCTGATGAAAGCCTCAAAATTATTCCGGTGGTAGTGCTTACCACTTCTTCGCACGACAAAGATATCCTCGAAAGCTACGGCTTGGCCGCAAACAGTTACATCGTCAAGCCTGTTGATTTAGTCTGTTTTTTCGAAGTTATCAAAACGATCGAGAATTTTTGGGTGCAGGTCGTGACACTGCCGCCAAAATAGATACCGGTGGTTTCCAGCGATATTTCTGCAATAATCGTTGTCTATAAAAACCGCTGAAAAAGTTCCAGCGACTGAGCCTCTCCTTCCAACGCTCTGTAGATTCTTTCTGTGAGCCAATCGAAAAGCTAGCAAACATGAAAACTCAGACAATTGTTGGCATTGGTGCTTCGGCTGGAGGCCTAAAGCCGATTCAAGAGTTCTTCGACCACATGCCTGAAGATACAGGCATGGCGTTTGTTATCGTCCAGCACCTTTCGCCAGACTTTAAAAGCCTGATGGATGAATTGTTGGCTCGGCATACCAATATGCGGATCCACAAAGTAGTCGATGGTGTCGAGATTGAACCCAACAGCATCTACTTAATCCCCGCCGAGAAAAACATGGCGATCTCGGCCAATAAGTTGTTGCTAACTGACAAATCAAAAAAACCGGCTCTTCACTTGCCGATTGACACTTTCTTTGAATCCTTGGCCAAAGAAATCGGCAAGGATGCAGTCGCGATCGTTTTATCTGGAACCGGAAGTGATGGTTCGCGCGGGATTAAGGAGGTGCGGAACGCTGGAGGTTTGGTGCTGGTTCAGTCACCGGAATTGGCTGGCTTCGATGGTATGCCTCGTGCCGCAATCAGTACTGGAATCGTTGATTTGATTTGCGATGTCCATGACATGCCGGCTCAGCTTTGCAACTATATCAAGGAGGGCGATCGGGCGGCCATTCACCGCTCAGAATTTGATGACCAAACGGCTGAATCGGAGCCGGCGATGCTGCGTCTGTTTCGGATCTTCAGACATCGCAACAACATTGATTTCTCACTTTATAAACCTGGCACGATCACGCGCCGGTTTGAGCGCCGCATGAAAATGAGCTCCGTCTCAACGCTCAACCAGTACGCTGACCTCGTTGAACAAAGCGAAGAAGAAGCAGATCTGCTTTATCGCGATTTACTTGTGGAAGTCACGCAGTTCTTTCGTGATCCTGAAGCATTTGTAAGACTGCGCGAAGACGTCGTCCCGGAGTTGTTAGAACGTGCTGAACCTGGAGCTGAAATCCGCGTGTGGGTCTGCGGATGCGCAACGGGAGAAGAAGCCTATTCCATCGCCATGGTTCTAAGTGATTGCATTGCCCAGTCAGCAGAGAAAGACCGTTCTTTTAAAGTTTTCGCAACGGACGTTCACCGCAAGTCCCTTGAATCAGCCAGCAACGGTTTTTACCCTGCCAGCGCGATGGAGAATGTCCCCGACAGATACAGGCGACAGTTTTTCACTGAGAATAACAGCATCTGTAATATCAGGAGAGAAATCCGGCAAAAAGTTATTTTTGCGGCCAACGACCTGACCCGCGACCCACCGTTCACTCGATTAGATCTGGTCTGCTGCCGAAACGTTCTGATCTATTTCGAGCCGAAGGTTCAGAAACGTGTTCTTTCGATGTTTCACTTCGGGCTCAAGACCAAAGGTATTTTGTTCCTCGGGCCTAGTGAAACGGTCGGGGATCTGGGAAGCGAATTTGAACAATTGGATCGCCATTGGCGAATCTACAAAAAGCGACGTGACGTGCGGTTACCAGAATCGACTCGCATTCCTCTAGCTCCTCCGTTATCCGCGGCGGTCCATGAGCAACCGCAACCCTTCATCGGTACCAACCAGCAAACTCAGAATCCACTGTGGCTTTCCACTGCTTACGAAGACCTGCTGGCCAAACACGTTCCCCCGAGCCTGTTGGTCAATGAAATGAATGAGCTGATTCACTGTTTCGGTGATGCCCGAAAATTACTTACTGTTCCTGACGGCCGGCCGAGCAATGATGTACTGAAGATGCTTGAAAAGAACCTCAGTATCTCGGTAAGCGCGGCACTGCACCGTGCCAGGCAGGAAGACAAACAAGTTGTTTATCGTGGCGTGCGCACAAAGGTCTTCGAGGACGATGAACGCCTCTATCAGGTTTCCGTCGAGCCCTATCAAAAGAAGGATCAGTCTCTCTTTCTCATTTCATTAGAAGAAATGGAAAAGGTCGTTCCCGACGATAAGATCGTCGAGAACTTTCAAGGACCAGAGCACTCCAATGACCGCATCGAACAACTTGAGATCGAGCTGAACTATTCGCGCGAGACCCTGCAGGCAACCGTTGAGGAACTTGAGTCCAGCAATGAAGAACTGCAGGCGACCAACGAAGAACTGATTGCCTCCAATGAAGAACTGCAGTCGACCAACGAAGAGCTGCATAGCGTCAACGAAGAGCTTTACACGGTCAACTCTGAGCATAAGGCAAAGATTGAAGAGCTTACTCAGGTTACCAGTGACATGGACAACCTCTTCAAGAGCACGGAGATAGGAACGATATTCCTAGATCGCAATTTTAACATTCGAATGTTCACGCCTGCGATCTCAGCAGGTTTCAATGTTCTTGACCAAGACATTGGCCGCCCTATCAATCACATCTCCTATAAACTTGACAGCCCCCAGTTGTTGACTGACGCAGCGGACGTACTCAGCACCGGAGTTGCCAAAGAAACAGAAGTTAATGGCAAGGATCATCGAATCTACATTCAGCGTATTCAACCCTATCGCGTTGAAGACCGCGTCGAAGGTGTAGTTTTGACGCTGACAGATATCACGGAGTTGAGAGAAGCTGAAAAAGCTAAACTGACACTACAGACGTTATCTGAAATCACCCAGGAATTGCCCGATTTCGCGTATGCCGTTTCGCACGACTTGCAAGCGCCGCTTCGCCACATCAGTCAGTACACTGTTATGTTGGAAAAGGCAATCGACAGTAGCGATGTTGTGGAAATGAAGAAAGCCAATCGCATTCTCAAAAACAGCTCCGACAAACTTCGAGAAATGATTGATGGATTGCTTGCTTACTCTCGAATCAATACGACAGGCCAACCAATGATAGCAGTGTCGCTTCAAATGGCTCTAGACGCAGCCTTGGTCGAATTGGAAACGACGCTGGAAGCGAACAACGTCACCGTCAAATGTGATCCGCCGCTACCAGAGGTTACCGGCGACATCAATCAACTGAAGTTGCTGTTTTATCATCTGCTGGAAAACTCAATCAAGTTCTGCAGCGTAGAAGAGACAATCATCACGATCACCCACGATGTTAACTCAGTCGGCCAAATAACCGTGTACTTTCATGACAACGGCATTGGAATCCCGCCTCAGCACGCCGAAAATGTATTCACGATCTTCAGACGACTGGGGTACAAAGAACGCGTTGGGGCAGGAGTCGGCTTGGCAATCTGCCGACGAATCGTGCTTCGGCATCATGGGCGAATCAGTGTGGTCATGCCCGAAAATGGAGCGATGATCAAATTTAGCCTCCGAGTTCCCGAACGCAGTAAGGCCTTGGCTTAGTGATTGCTGATTTCAGTCATAAGCATCCATTACAACCGGCAGGCTTTCACAATGCTAGTGATCGTGCTCTTAACCACTTGCAATTGTTAGCCCAATAGCAGAGACTGAGCCCTTAAAAGTGCGAAATCACTTTCCTCTTCATCTCTCCACTAAGGTTAACCATGCACCCCCATCATAAGATGGGTGAAGGTAGACATCGAAATAAGCCCCAGCGAGAAGAACCACAAGAGAAACCCGATTGTCCACCATCGCCCGAATCATCGCGCGTTGAAGAGCAGACCCAGGACGTAAACAATGGCGATAATCGACCTCGTGTCGTTGTCGGTATCGGGGCATCTGCAGGCGGGGTTGAGGCACTTGAAAGTTTGTTTGCAGAGATGCCTGGTTCAACGGGCGCAGCATTCGTCATCGTCCAACATTTGGCGCCCAATTTTGAAAGCCTCATGGACGAAATCCTGGCACGCAAATCATGCATGCCCGTATCTAAAATCGTCGACGGAATAGAGCTAGAAGCCAATCACGTCTACGTACTTCCCAACGGATTCTACGCTCAGGTTAACGGTTCCAGCTTGGCGACGTTTGACTCGATGGGTGAACGGACGAACAAGCCCATTGATGATTTTCTTTGTTCGTTAGCGGAAAGTTTCAATGAGAACGGGATCGGAATTATTCTCTCAGGCACAGGATCTGACGGGGCCGTTGGCGTAGAAAAAATCCACGACCATGGCGGCTTGGTCATCGTACAGAGCGAGTCATCGGCCAAGTTTAACGGCATGCCTCGTGCCGCAATCGCAACGGGTGTGAGTGATGTAATTTTAGCGGTTGAAGAAATCCCAGCCACATTGTGTCGTTTTCTTGACGGCTCTCGAGAGCGCGGATCTCGCCATGCCGTTTTCTCTGAATCGATGGACGCGGAGAAACGCATACTGGATTTACTCCATCGTAAGTTTGGCATTGATTTTGATTACTACAAACGCGGCATGTTCACCCGCCGCCTGACAAGACGGATGGAGCTTTCAGGTGCAGCGGGAATCGAGACTTACTTGCAACAAGTCGAAGCGGAACCATCCGAACTCAAACTACTGTACGGTGATTTGCTGATTGGGGTTACCGAGTTCTTTCGAGACCCGAACGCATTCAATGAACTGCAGAATCGAGTTCTGCCCGCGCAAATCGAAGCGGCAGCCACCTCTGGAACGTTCCGCGTCTGGGTTGCTCCGTGCGCAACTGGCGAAGAAGCGTATTCGATTGCCATCTTGATCGACGAGCTGGTTCGCCAACGTAACTATGACATCAATGTAAAAATCTTCGCAACTGATGTTAACGAGTCGTGTATCGATACCGCAGGACGTGGTGTTTTTACAAAAGAACACTTGGCAAATGTTTCCGAACGGCGTCTGAGCAATTACTTTCGTCAGAAAGAAGATGGCTATCAAATCATTCCTCGGCTGCGCCGACAGATTGTGTTTGCAAAGCAAAATGTCTTGCTCGATCCTCCCTTCACAAAGCTCGACCTGATCTGCTGCCGTAACTTATTGATTTACTTCAATGATGAAGCAAAAAAGAAGCTGCTTTCGCTGTTCAATTTCAGCATGAATTCATCAGGCGTTCTTTTCCTCGGTTCTAGTGAAACGGTCACTGAACTTGATGAGGCCTTTCTCCCAATTAGTAAAACCTGGCAGCTGTATCGAAAGAACACCCAGGTGCCTTTCTCGCAAGTCGACATGTCACTTGTTGGTTCTTCTTCTGCCCCGAAGACTCAACGGACGCCGCGTTTGAGCAATAGTGATTTGCAGCAAAAGGAGCTGTCATCGGTGTATGACACGCTGCTAGGAACCTACATGCCCCAGGGAATCCTTGTTGACGAACAGAATAAAGTGCTTCATGTGTTCGGAAAGGCAACCCAGTTTCTCCAACACCGTGCTGGGCGACCAACCGATGACATCCTTGAATTACTTCCCGAATCGCCCCGGCTGGTCATTCAAAGTGGGCTCAAACGCGCAAGAATTGAAGACCGACCAGCGGTTTTCCCGGGTGTTGAAATGGAATCAACAGAGAATGATTCTGGCAACTACAAAGTTACCATCATGCCGGTGCACAATCGCTACTCTAGAAAATTCCTGGTCACATTCGAGCCTACCGAACCCACTAAGCCACCAGTTGCAATCGTTGGCGATAGTGAACTCAACGAAGAATCAACCGTCCTGGAACTAAGGTCTGAATTGGAGGACATGCGACAAAGTCTTCATGAGTCGATTTTGAATCTGCGTTCTGCCAACGAAGAAATGCAAACGACCAATGAAGAACTGATTGCGTCCAACGAGGAACTTCAATCAACCAATGAAGAACTGCACAGCGTCAACGAAGAACTGTTTACCGTTAACACTGAACACCAGCGAAAGATCACCGAACTGACGGAGTTAACCGATGACATGGACAATCTGCTGGATTGTCTGCAAATCGACACGATCTATCTTGATCGCCGCCTTCGAGTGCGCAAATTTACGCTTGGCATCGCAAACATCTTCAGACTGCTACCGCAAGATATTGGACGCGACTTTGGTTCGTTCAACCATGGGCTTAACCACGATGACATCATCGAATTGATGCAACAGGTGCTTGCAACGGAATCCGGAATTGATGAGGAAGTTGAAGATTGTGATGGCAACTGGTATCTGATGCGTTTGCTGCCTTATACATCGCGCGGACGCACCGATGGTGTTCTGTTGACGTTGATCGACATCACATCCATGAAGCTTGCCAAACAAAAACTGGCGGAATTGTCTGAGATCGTTCAGGCATCAGACGATGCGGTGTTTCGAATTTCTGCCGAAGGTGAGATTCGAACTTGGAACCGAGGAGCCCAATCGCTTTTCCTACACGAAGCGGAGAACATTGTTGGCAAATGTATTGATGTCCTTAGCCTCGACCCACAGAGCGCCGGGATGGTTTCAAACTCACTCGACCAGTTGAAGCAAGGCCGCAACGTAGGACGCATCGAACTGAAAGCTGCCAGGAGAAACGGCGAAGAGTTTATCGTCCAATCAACAATTTCGCCAATCTACACCGACGATGGGACATTTGATGGCTCATCGATTATTCTTCGCGACATCACCGCTCAGAAAAAAGCGGAGGCACAAATTCACGAGCAAGTGCATCGTCGTGATCAGTTTCTTGCGATGCTTTCTCACGAGCTCAGGAATCCGATCTCTGCAATTACCAATGCGCTTTCAGTCGCGCGAAAAGAGCCGATCGAAGATAACCGGTTGGCCAAAGCGATCGAGATCATTCGTCAGCAATCCAGCCAACTGGGAAAAATGCTGGACGATCTACTGCACGTCTCCAGAATCACTCACAACAAGTTTAAACTCCAGCTTCAAACGACAGATATTGGAGCGACGGCTAAAAATATTGTGGATTCGCTACAGCATCGGATCAACGCGAAACGGCAATCTTTGATCCTGGAGATACCGGACACACCATTGTTCGCGTTAGTTGACGAAACCAGAATCGTTCAGGCTCAAACCAATCTGCTTGTCAACGCGTGCAAGTACACGCCGGAGAATGGATGCCTCAAGTACTCGGTTTGGAAAGAAGAAGATTCCGTCGTGATCGAAATCAGCGACGATGGGGAAGGGATGTCCCCTGAGCTACTTGAACGAATCTTCGAAGTGTTTGTTCAAGCCGAACAACTGCTGGATCGCTCCTCTGGAGGAATGGGGTTGGGATTGCCCTTGGTGAAAATGATAGCCAGCGCCCATGGCGGTTCAGTGGAAGCCAAAAGCGCTGGGCCAGGATTGGGCAGTAGTTTGAGATTGCAAATTCCAATCGGCAATATCGCTTCCGCATCCGGCGTAGAAGCAGAACAGGCAAGCGTTACACTCGATGGTTTGAAACTTCTGCTGGTTGAAGACAACGATGGTGCTCGAGAAATGCTGGCCGAGTACCTTGAGATGGAGGGCGCGGTCGTGGCTACGGCGGCCAATGGTATCGACGGTGTAGAGCAATTCAAGAAGCTTTCCCCTGATATTTGCGTGGTCGACATTGGACTTCCAGACCTTAACGGTTACGAGGTTGCACGACGGATCGTTGCGACGGGCCAACCGACCTTACTGGTGGCGTTGACCGGTTATGGCCAAGACCAAGACCGCATTAATGCAAAATCCGCTGGGTTTGCCCACCATTTTGTCAAACCAATTGATCCAGAGCTACTCCTTGGCAAACTTGCGGCCGAGTATCACGCGTTAAATGTTGAACCGCCGTCTGCCCCACTGCCGGCACCACCTGTGGCGATATAGCTAGCAGTTGAAACTCTATTGGTGAAATGACGCACGTCGCTTCCAATGTGGGCCAGCATGGATTGCTGATGCATTCGAGCAAGGAGGCTCTATCTCTCTTAAGGTTGTTCTAAGGCAACCAATAATCAACTTCCGTAGGAGCTGCTCATGTTAGTGCTTTCCCGCCGCCCATCCGATACGATCCGCCTACCCGATCTCGGAATCACAATCGAAGTTCTCAATGTCAAAGGCAGCTCTGTAAGACTGGGAGTTGATGCCCCCATTGAAATCAAGGTGCTTCGTGGTGAAGTAGAAGATAAGCAAAAACTATCCAAGCAATTGATTATCGCTGACCAAAGCGAACACGCCGTTCGAAACAAGCTTAATTCCTTAAAGATCGCGGTTGCTGTTGCGCAAAAACACATCCAGCAACAGCGGCATGAACAGGCCGCTAATATTCTTGATAAGGCGATCCGCAAAATTGAAATTGCCGCTAGTCAAAATTCGGTTGAGGTTCCAAGTGTTATCGATCCTGAATTGAATAGAGGAATTGAGGTAAAAGAACACTCAGATAACAACGCGGTCAGTGCCCTTCTAGTTGAGGACTCCGAGAACGAGCGTACCATGCTTGCGGGGTTGCTTCGCCTCCATGGGTACGAAGTCAATTCAGCGTCCGATGGCCTCGAAGCACTGGCCTTTCTGGAGTCCAACCAGAAGCCAAACTTCATCCTGATGGATATGTGCATGCCTAATCTTGATGGCGCTTCTGCAATTCGACAGATTCGAAAAAGTCCGATTTTTGACGCCGTTGAAATCTACGCCGTCAGTGGTCAAACACCGCGTGAAGCCGGGATTGATGTCACCAGTAATCGAATCGCCAACTGGTTTCGAAAGCCGATTGAACCCAAGAAACTCCTTGGCGAAATCAGTCAAAATTTCGAACCTGCGCGAAACTAAGCGTGGCTCTCGAGCAAAAGCAAAACAGGGCCTAGATCTGCATGGAGCCTGCTCCATGTGGCAGGCGCCGCCGGTAGCCACGGCGTATCCGGCCTTGGAGCGAACAAGTTGACTCCTGAGGAAAAATTACCACCATGTGCATTGAGCGATTTATGGCTTTTGATCCACTCGCTTCGCTCAATGAATTACTCAAACGAAATGCTGATGCCTTCACAAGCCCATTTAGGATTGTCCGCTTGTAAACGTATGCCGACAATCTGGTGAGGCATTATTCGCCTCACAAATCGTGACGCTGCACTCGCAGAATTTAGAACGTTCGTGCTCTCGACCGAACGTTACAACCGGTCAGTTCGCAACGAATAATCTTCACCCTGACCGGAGCTTCGAATTCAACTCAAATTCTATTGAGATTGGGCTCAAGAACTTCTACCGCACGGCCAGACCACGCAAATTGAATCGTTAGATTTTGTACAAAAAGAAACAAGAATGGGAACCTCTACGCACTCTACTTAGGCGGAGAGACGGGGAGAGAATGCCTCTGTACCCGTATGTATTTATCGGAGCAAAAATTTTGCTGCAAAGCAGTCCAACTAAGGGAGGCATTTTTGGTTAATGCTAGCAGTATGGGGCCATGGTTGACGAACACAATTGCATTTCTAAACTATTGATCGAATTAAATCCGCACGACAATTCTTGACGTGGGCAACACGCCAAACGTTGCGGAACATACCTGAAAGTAATACCTACCCAAAAAACCTAACCTACCCCGTAGATTCCAAGGAGGGAAAGCGTGCAAGTCACTGTAGAGGAAATCCGTAAATTGCGTGCTACACTCAACGAGAACCGAATTGAGCATGAAGCTCTGGTTACCCAAGCACGTATTTTACGAGAACACTGCCAAGAAATTCGGCAGCTTTGCCGGCAGACCTCTTCGAAAATGGTCGCAATGGTGCAGCCTTCAGCCAGTGTAAGCAACGCTTAGCCAATGCATTCGGCTAGAAATGCCCTTAAGCCTGAGACCGATTGTTGCGGAATATTGTTGACTGTGGGCTCGACTTTGTGGAACCCAGCATCTGGCCTCATGCGCTTCAACTGCGTGAGGCCAAAGACGTCACCGTTCCACAGTTGAACTGCGATTGTTGATTTTGCTAACCCTTGCATCGCGGTTACGTGAAGTCTTCGGAAGTGTAGAAGGTTCTCCGGCGGCTTGAGCGGTTTGATCTCCTCCTAAGCCACCAAAGACCACGCGAACGGTGATCGCAGCAACTTGGCTGCGCGTGCACGAGAGCTGTTGTCTGTATGATGCGAAGTAGTGAATTGGAATTCTCGATGCTCTTCCGAATCAAAGTCTCTGATAGCTAAAAAAAACGCTGCCCCCCCGAGCCTAGAGCCCGGAGTAACGACGGTTAGTTCGTTAGCATTTGTTCCTAAAGGTTCTTGGCCAGATCTGAGATAGCAATGCCACCCAATCCTTGATGTGGCACTCTTCCCAGGCAACAGGACTGTTCAACGTTGCTCTTCTGAGTCGAGAGAGAAGTCGATCTTATTTGAGCCAGCTTTCACCTCCGCCGACAAAACTGACTTGGCGAGAGTGCTGAAGCGTCGCGGCATCGTTTCGGGCTGACCCTTGACCATGGTTGGATTGCCATCAGCATCGGAGGCTTCGCTGGCGTAGATCTTGGTGCTGATGGTAACCTTGTGAGGGCCGATGATTGCTCCGGCTTCGTTTTTTAGATAGCCAAGTTCGTACCTTCCATCGGCATCGGTTCGGCCGATCGAGGCTCGCCCTTCGCTCGGGTGGAACGCGACCGCCGCGCCAGCAACGGGAGCGTCATCCATCGTAATGACCCCCTTCACCGTTCCAATTTTGCTCGACCCACACCCCGAAAGTGACACCAAGAGTACACCCAAGGCCAACGCCGAGAGTAGGGACAGGGGATTTGAACGGCTATACAACGACATGCTAGTGATGCTCCCTAGCTGGGGTTAGTTTCCATACGTCGGCACTTAAATTCGCAGGCTCACTTGCCATACTTTTTCAAAACAAGGGGAGCCTCCGACGATCAACTCAGTCTTGCGTGACGACTTCGCCACCGTTTTTGGAACCCAGTGCCTCATACGCAATTCCGTTGATCGTATCACTGATAAAGCTAACCGAACCATCTGCTCTGGCAAAATTGGCTCCGCCTGGATGTTGACTGGAGATCGCTTTATCAGCAGATCCAGTACTTAAAAACGAGCTGTTGATGGTGAGTTCGGGATCCGCGGATACGGCGGCCAAATAGTAGTCACAGATCGTGACTCGCGTCGGGCGACACCAAGTGGCAGCTTTGCGTGTTATTTGGTTCCCGGAAGAGTCGACCCCCATCGGGGCGCCATCGCGTTCACCAAGCAGAAACGTGTTTGAGGCACCGTCAGAGATCTTGGCGAAGCCAACCTCCGAAAACGGAAAGAGGATTCCGGGCCAGTCAAGTGTGGTGGCACGCGCGATTCGCATGCCGCCACCACTACTAGCTATCGGACCAGATCTGGTGTTGCTTACGTCTGAGTAGTCCTTAACTTGGTGGAGTCGTGGCAGTTTTGGACCCGCGATTCCGACGTAATTGCTTTTGCCCATTTCGAAACGCTCTGAATTAAGTTCAGCCATGGGACACGACGGGCAAAGAAACATTGGCATTGGCGTTTGCTCCATGGCTCTGATCGGGCCTCCGAGTGCAGCGCCTGGATTGGCGTCGAAGTTGTTGGTAACGCCACTCAATTGAGTATGCATGTTTGCCTGTTCAACAAACGGCAAAATTTGGGTTCCCCATCCCCAGCCACGCCCCACTTCAAAAGTCGCTGTGTGGACTGAGCCATGATTTGAATCGTCGAATGTGTGTGCAAAAGCTCCGTTAGGAAAATGCATGTTAGCACTTTCGTAGTTGAGCATCGACAATGCGAATTGACGAATGTTGTTGGCGCATGAGATTCGTCGCGCCGCTTCGCGCACCTGTTGGACAGCCGGGAGAAGCATCCCGATGAGAATCCCTATGATCGCAATGACGACAAGTAATTCGACTAGCGTGAATGCCGATCGTGATTCAGGCTTTTTCATCTCTACACCTTTAAGAAAGAATTAGACAATCAATAGCGGAGGCTGTCGCAAATAATTGGCAATGAAAATGAAGACAACTGTTAGGGTTCCGCAGATGCCATCTATATGCCGTGGGGCGGACTTTTCTCACTTAAAAAAGCACGGATAAACGCGAAGCCTATCCACAAATTTGAAACGCGACATGTTACCCACATGAAAGGCTGTCCCTTTTAAGCATTCTAGCTTTCCAGCTTTCCTCTTTCGAAGAGCCTTTGCTGTTTGTGGATTTGCGACATCCAGCGATCGAAGGAGAAACAGCATGTTGGCTGGTCATCGGTGCGACTGAATTTAAAAAATCGTTTCCTCAAGGCTTTCCCTGACTCCAGATTTCGGCTATCTCCGCATCGCTGAAGACGCGTTTTGCGATGATCACTTCGTCAAACGCACCGTAGAAGCGTCGTTGTGACTGACCGGCTGTTCGTTTCATTTCTTCGTGGGTGACGCCAAAGTTTCCGAGTTCCATAAAATCCAATAGCAGCGGTTTCAATCGAGTCAGTTCGCCGCTGCCGATTCGTCGACCGTTTAAGTAGTGAATAACATCGCCGCTGGCAACGTCACAAGTGACCGCCAGACATGCCCAGTTCCCCCACGCGTTGGTGTGCGTGGCTGGCTGGTCAACAGCAATCGCATCGTACCTCCAGTCGCTGGCAATACGGCCGCCGTAGCCAACAGCAAACATCGCGTTTCGTGTTGCTTGCCCGAGCTCCCAGCGCACCGTCTGCACTTCGGAAGTCGCACGGCGCTCTGTCGCCTCAGCCGTGATACGCTCGTTTGGCTTGGCTACAATTCTGCGGCGCACGGGAGACTCGGTCATCATCAGAGAAGTCGTTTCTTGGGTGAGCGCATCAATTCGCAGCCATGCAAGGAATGTGACTGATTCAAACGTACCTGGGACCTGAAAAAGGACTCGGTCACCCCCGTTTCGATACAGCAACGCCCGCTTGGATGGCCAGCGTCCTTCTGTCCAGCGGCAGCCAATCACGGCCCCGTCAGTGGCGTTGGGTACCAAGGCGCGGTTGGTCAACTCAAGCGCGCTTGGGTCGGGCTCCTGAAAATTATAGTGCAGCATGACCGCAGGATCTTTGCTCAATTCGCTTGAAAACGATTGCCAAGCTTCGTACCGCTGAAGTGCGCGTTCAAGCTGTTGGTCTCGCAGTTCTGAGGGCTGAGGAAAACGCTCTGGGGAATAGGCAACATCCTGAGGGCCATCGTCGCTCATCCGAATCGCATGAAATTCTTTAAGTTCCATTGTTTCGCGTTTTGGCGAATTAATTTCGACGGATCCTTCTAAGACATGAACTTCCGGTTGCCTGCCCTTTTGAACGTCGATGCTAAAAGCGGTGCCGACGTCAATGACCTCCAGGTCTTTGGTCAAGATTCGAAAACCCCGGCCCATCTCAGTGACAAAGCAGCTTGCAGCTCCCTGGCGCAGTAGGACCTCATCTGCGGATCGCAGTTCAAGATCGGCAGGAGCTCGAATTAGCAGGCGAACGCCGGTCAAGAACTCTATCTGAGCCATTCCGGACTTGAGGACCAAGTCTCCCGGTTGAAGCGAGTCTCCCGTCGAGGGGCCGGTGTTGCCGCCCCATACAGCGTCGATGGTTTGTCCCAAGACAGCAACTGCGTCAACGGATGCAAGTTCAGTTGGGTTGTCAGTTGAATCACGACGCTCATCGTTCGCAATTTGTCCCGGGGTGACCGAGTTGGAATTGGGGTTGGAGCTCCACCAAATTGTCAAGGCTACCACTGCCAGCAAGACTGAAGCGATTGCAATCCAGGATCTGGAAGCTTGCCAGTGAGTTGTTGAACCAGAGTTGAGATTGACATTAGGAGCATCGGCGATACTTTGCATGACTCGGGATTCGAAGTCTTCGTCATCGGTTGTCTCGTCATTCAATGAAGCCGTCAGCATGTCCTCAAATTCCAGCCACCGTGGCTCGCTGGATTGAACGGCCTTGAGTTGTCCTAGTAAAGCCACCTCTTCGACGAACTTACTACGAAACTCGGCGTCCACTTTTAAGCGAACCAAAATCGGAGCTAATTCGGCGTGGTTCAATTCGTTGGCGAGCCAAGCGGAGAGAAGTTTTCGTAAATCGGGGTCCATTATCCAATCTCCTTCCGAACACACTCTCTTAGAAGTTCGTTTGCACGATAGTGGACATTGTAAATCGCTCCAACCGATGTCGACAACTCCTCGGCCATCGCCTGAGCTTTAACACCGTCCAGTCCAGCCCGGACAACCTTTCGCATGCGATCTGGTAATTCGTTTATGCATCGCAAAAGAGCTTCGATGGCATCGGTTGATTGTTGCTGGTAACTATGTTCGAGGTCGTTTCGAATGATCTCATAGACTTCTTCGCGAAATTTCGCCTCATTTGCTTTTCGTCGTCCAAGCGTTCTGAAGTGCATTAGCAGTTGGTTGCGGGCAATGCCACGCAGCCAGGCGGAGAAATTCCGATCAGGATCGTATTGGTCAAGCTTGTGAAAGGCTTTGATAAAGACTTCTTGCGCGATATCGTCCATGACATCGCCATGGTGAAGCTGGCTACCAAGATAGCTTCGCAACATCAGCCGGTGTTCACGGACGAGAAAACGAAAGGCTTCAGGGTCGCCTGAGAGCACCTTTTGAATTGCCTGTTTCGTTTCGTCTGAATCGGTATACTCTTCTGACTCGGTCAAGTAGTTTCTCCTTAGATAGCTGTAATGTGACAAAAACAGCGTCTGTCTTTGTCGCACACGCTATGCCGTGGAAAAAGCGCGCGGCACAATCCATCCTGTTCTACTATTGTTATGCCGAAGAATCGTGATTCTCACAGGAAATCGACTATAGAGCTACGGCGTTATCGTGAGCGTTGCCGTGCTGCCAACGCGTTCATCCGATCCAATCCGACCAAAACTGAATAGGTGTAATAAGTTGACGCCGAGAAATACGGCCTGCTGATGAAAGATCTCCGATTTGCAGGCATATAAGTCACCAGCGTCATCAAAATCGAAACAGGCACCAAGCAAAGCAATGCTCAATCATCGAATCTCAATCAACGCCTTTGTCATACTTATGCTTATTGCGGCCACGGCCAGCGGTGAGGATTTGCTGACGTTGGAAAATACCGTTGCCAAAGTCGGAATCGACCGCGAGCGGGGTGCCGCGATTACGTGGTTGTCGTCCGCGGCGTACCCAAAAAACATCGTTAATCTGGCCGACCCGGGACGGCTGATTCAGCAATCGTACTATGCGGGAAAGTCTCGCGATCGAAAGGTGGATGGGCAAAGCGAAGCATGGAGTCCATGGACGTGGAATCCCATCCAAGGGGGAGGCGTTGGTTCCTGGGCCCGTGCAACTGAATTTAACAAATCGAAAGATGGCCTTACTCTTTTTTCGGAGACGATTCCAAAACTGTGGGACATGCCGGACGAAAAGGCAGCCGCGCGAATGCGTCAGTGGACATCCTTCGAGCCGGAGATGCCCGATGTCGTGGTGGTTCGGTGCGAGCTAACTTGCCTGAGGGACGCGGACGATCCGTGGGGGCCAGCTGCCTTGAGACCCCAGGAAATTCCGGCCTGCTATTTCACACGTAACTTCAATCAGATGAAATCTTACCTTGGCAAAGGTAAGTGGAGAACCGAATCTCAACTGCCGGGGCCGCCATGGGGGAAAGCAAATCCGCCAAAAGATTCGATGGCTTTTTTTGAACCAGGCGGGCAAGGCGTTGCTGTGTACTCTCCCTGTTCCAAGGGCCACTGGAATTTTGGACCGCACGCAGCTGGGCAAAGCGACGACCCGCTTGCCGGACCTTGTATGCATGTTGCCCCCTTGGATCGAGTCAAACTTGGGCCGGATTCAATCTATCGCTTTCGATATTGGCTGATCGTCGGTGACCAAGCAGCAATCGCGAAACGGCTCGATGCTTTGATTGGAAAATACTCTCAGGAGCAAGCGGAGCTTACACGGCCTCAGTCGAAAATTGGGAAGACGGTTGCAAATTAGCTGCTGATGCGCGATAGGCTTTTTGTCCCAAATCTTAGCCGTCCAAATACAGCCCTCATTCAACGTAAGAAACAACCTGAAATGAACTACCAAAATGTGATCGCGATTACGTTGCTCATGCTTGGCTCCGCGATTGCCCAGGCTGACGAACGTCCCAACATTGTGGTGTTTTACACCGACGATCATGGGCACGCGGATCTTTCCTGCCAAGGCGTACTCGACGACATCCGGACTCCTCACGTCGATGCGCTGGCTCGCAGCGGCGTTCGAGCGATTCACGGTTACAGCACCGCTCCACAGTGCGTTCCGTCACGTGCTGGATTGTTGGTAGGGAAATTCCAAGCCAAGTTCGGGTTGGAAAGCAACGGCTATCCCATGGACGGATTCAATAAGCAAACGACATTTGCAAAACGCCTCCAGTCCGCTGGCTACAAAACCGCTCAATTTGGGAAATGGCATCTGGGCCCCGGGCCGCAAATTACCAAGCACGGTTTTGATCACGTTTTCAACCAAAACTCCCAAGGCAAGTTTTACGCGAATATCGATCTGGATGGAAAAGACCGTCCGATGGGGATTACGAAACCCGAGATGTATCACGTCGATGGATGCAGTCGTGCTGCCGCAGCGGTGATTAAACGATACGCCGACCAACCATTCCTCTTGTACGTCGCCTATCGTGCACCGCATGTTCCGTTGGATGCGACGCAAAAGTACCTGGATCGCTTTCCCGGCGAGATGCCTGAGCGACGTCGACAGTGCTTGGCGATGTTGTCAGCGGTCGATGATGGTGTCGGGCTGGTCATGAAAACACTAGCCGACAACAACCTGACCGAGAAGACGCTTGTGTTTTATATTGGCGATAACGGCGCGCCTTTGAAGATTCACAAACGCGATGCACCCGGCGGTGGTCCCGGCTGGGACGGCTCGCTCAACACGCCGCTCAACGGAGAAAAAGGGATGCTGGCCGAGGGAGGCATCCACACTCCGTTCGTTGTTTCTTTTCCCGGCACCATTGCCGGCGGACAGCAATATCCTCATCCGGTTTCTGCACTGGATGTGGCGGCAACGGCGACGGCACTTGCAAACGTAAAAACGGAACCCGAGGACCTCGACGGCATCAATTTGATTCCGTTTTTATCCGGGGCCAATCAAGCGGCGCCTCACGATGCGCTGATGTGGCGCTGGATCGCGCAAACGGCCATTCGTGAAGGCGATTGGAAGTTGCTACGAGGCGGCGATCGGGAATACCTTTTCAATCTGAAAAACGATATTGAAGAAAAACATAATGTTGCTGCCCAATATCCAGAGATCACTGAGCGACTTCGGACGCGGCTGAAGTCATGGGCCGCCGAACTTAGTCCTCCCGGGCTAGAGAATGGCAAAATGGCAAAAGCCTGGACCGACTATTTTGACTTCTATCTGGATGGTAAACCCGCTCCAACGCGCGGAGCTCCAAAAACCAATTCCAACAAACCAAAAGTGAGAAGCGATCAAAACGAACTTGGGGTGGCCGTCGATGCCAAGGGCTGGATCGCACGTAATGGCGAGATCGTTGTTCAAGACGGCCAGTTGAGTCTAGGCCACGGGAAAAAAGGAAAAGGGCAAGCACCTTTCTTGGTCCGCAACCAACTTAACCTCGCCGGTCCTGTGACCGCTACGGTTCGGCTGAAATCCAGCGAGGCCGGAGAGCTCGCTTTTGCCTGGCGTGAAGATGGGCAACAAGACTTTCTAGCGGCGTCTCGAGTGGCGATAAAATTAGCGGCGTCTGAACAATGGCAAACCCACGAGATCAAAATTCCGGCCCAAAGCGATCTCATTCACTTACGAGTACAAATGCCGGCCGAGAAAACTCGTATCGTTGGTCTCAAATTAATTCCATCAAGCGGCAAAACCGTTACGCTGTGGTAGTAAGGTTTTGGGGTTTCGTATCCTGAAACCAACATCAATCTATACCAACTTGCGGTTCTGTCATGAGTCGAATCCTGCTTCTGTTTTGTATTTTATTTGTAGTGGTGCCACAGGTAGTTGCTGACCAGCCGAATTCTGACCAGCCCAACGTTCTGTTGATATCCATTGACGACCTCAACGATTGGGTCGGTTGCCTCGGCGGACATCCTCAAGCCCAAACGCCCAACATTGATCGGTTGGCGACCACAGGGACACTGTTTGAGAACGCCCATTGCCAGTCGCCAGTCTGCAACCCTTCGCGTGCGAGCATGATGACGGGCCGGTATCCACATACCACCGGAATCTACTTTCTCTCGCCGGATTTGAAACAGGCTCCGGTGCTTGAAGGTGTAAAAACGATGCCCGAAGTCTTCGCCGCCAATGGTTACAAGACGATGGCAACGGGAAAGATCTTTCACGGTGGGGACAAACGTTTTTTCCAAGAGTACCAACCTTCAGGCGGATTCGGCCCAAGACCGGAAAAGAAAATTTCACAACCGCATGGTCATCCGTTGTGGGATTGGGGTGCCTATCCAGAGGACGAAAACCTCATGCCTGACATGAAGGCGGCAAAATGGGCGGTCGGGCAACTGCAAAAGAAACACGACAAACCATTCTTCATGGGCGTCGGGTTTTATCGACCGCACGTTCCGATGTATGCGCCACAGAAGTGGTTTGACCTGCATCCGCGCGAAAAAATCAAGCTGCCATTGGTTCAAGCGAATGATCGAAACGACTTGAGCCAGTACGCGATCGACTTGACGAACCTCAAGCACGTATCGCCAACCCACCAGTGGGTCACCGACGCAAACCAGTGGGAGCATGCGGTTCAATCTTACTTAGCCTCGGTGAGTTTCGCCGATCATTGTTTGGGCAAGGTGCTCGACGCACTGGAGTCAAGCGACTACGCCGAAAACACGATTGTCGTGTTATTTTCCGATCACGGTTTTCATTTGGGCGAAAAACAACGTTGGGCGAAACGTTCGCTGTGGGAGGACGGCACGCGAGTTCCGGTCGTCATTTCCGCTCCAGGATTCAGATCAAATCAACGAACAAAGCAACCGGCCGAACTGTTGGATGTCTTCCCCACGCTGTTGGAACTGGCCGGCCTTCCTGCTGATGCTGAGCAAGAAGGCCAGAGCCTCGTTCCGCTGATGAAGAATCCCGAGCAAGTCTGGGATCATCCTGCGGTCACCAGTTTTGGTGTCGGCAATTTTGCGATTCGGACTGCCCGATATCGGTTTATCCATTACTACGACGGCTCGCGCGAGCTGTATGACCTGTCTCAAGATCCCCACGAGTGGAAAAACCTCGCGTCCGACCCCAAGTTCAAAGACGTTATCGCTAAACACTCCGCGATGCTGCCCAAAAAACAGCACCCCGTTCTGCCGGGCGACTCAACGGGGCACCAAGCCTACGCGGCCGCAAAAGCAAACATCTCCAAGTAGCCTGAATCGAACAACATGGTCAAAAGTAAAATATGAAACGGATCGCCTATCTGATTGCCGTCCTGTTCTTTTTGAGTGGCACGTTGTCCGCACAGACGATCGAGCAGTCCTTCGCGACGCCTCCTGATTATGCCAAGCCCTACACTTGGTGGCATTGGGTCAACGGGAATGTGACCAAGGACGGCATCACCAAGGATCTTGAGGCGATGAAGGCAGTCGGGCTGGGCGGATTCCAGCAATTTGACGTCGGCCTACCGGTAACGACCGGGCCAGTCGTGTACAGCTCGACGAAGTTTCACGAATTGATGGCGTTCGCGATTTCCGAAGCCGAACGTTTGGGACTCGATGCGGGCTTCAATAACTGCTCTGGCTGGTCAAGTTCAGGTGGACCGTGGATCAAACCTAAAGACTCAATGAAAACGTTGGTCTGGAGTGAAAGTCAGATCCTCAGCGGCGATAAGCAGCCGGTGAAGCTGGGCCTTCCCCAACGTGCTGACGGTCAAAAGACAAAGAGCACGTCCAAGGAATATGATTTTTACAAAGACATCGCGGTCGTGGCCTTTCCCACACCAGTCGATTCTGCGTACCGAATCAAAAATTGGCAAGACAAAAGTCTTTTCAATCCCGACTCCAAGGCTGAACAATTCGGACCGGATCGACGGGTTGCTCCAACCAAGGCTGTTGTTGCCGCCGAAAAGGTGCTGCTGCTGAGCAAACGCATGGCTGCCGACGGAACGCTGGACTGGATCCCGCCCGCAGGTGACTGGACGATTCTGCGTTTTGGATACACCACAACGGCGGCCCGCAATAAGCCTGGCTCGCGCGGCGCGATCGGATTGGAGTTGGATAAACTCAGTCGAAAAGCGGTCGATGTTCATTGGCGAGCTTTGATCGACAAGGTGATTGCCGATGCGGGCGGGAAAAGCGCTTTCACGACCGTGTTGATCGACAGCTACGAAGTCGGGATGCAAAATTGGACCGACGATTTTGCGGAGGAATTCCAGCGGCGACGGGGCTATTCTCTAATTCCAAAATTGCTCTGCATGACGGGCCGCGTGGTCGATGATACGGTTACCACCGAACGCGTACTGTGGGACGTCCGTACAACCGTGGCCGACCTGATGCAGGAAAATTACTTCGGTTACTTCGCTGAAAAATGCCACGCTCAGGGACTCAAGCTGGCAATTGAACCGTACGGTACCGGCTCCTTCGACGCTCCGGCGGTCAGTTTGCTAGCCGATATTCCAATGACCGAGTTCTGGCAGAATCGTCCGCGAAACCTTTGGCAATGGACGTCGCAAATTGTCCCCTCGAGTGCTCATCTTTCGGGTCGATCGGTGGTCGGCGCCGAGTCCTTCACGGCGATCAAAGGAGACTGGACGGCGAGTCCAGCAAAGTTGAAAGCCTGGGGAGATCGCGCGTTTGCCACGGGCGTCAACCGATATTACTTTCACACGTTTGCCCATCAACCTTGGAACGACGCCGTCCGGCCAGGCATGTCGATGGGTCGCTTTGGCGGCAACTTCCACCGCAACAATACCTGGTTCATGAAATCCCGAGCGTGGATGGACTACATCGCTCGGTGCCAATTCATCCTGCAATCGGGCACCTACCAAGCGGATGTGCTGGCGTTGTATGGCGACGAGCGTGGGTTCAACAACTTCCTTGGCCCCCGGGAACGACCCGACATGGGCCAATTGGCCGGGATAAATTTTGACCTTGGAGGAATCAACTCGCTGGAAAATTTGTCCGTCGATTCGAACGGCGATATCCGCGTGAGCTATCAAGGAAAACAGCTCGACACGCGGTACAAGCTACTGGTGCTCAAGCGAGCTGGCTTGATGTTGCCAGAGCACGTTGAGAAGCTCGGAGAACTGGCGGGTCAAGGAGCAAAAATCTTTGCTCCCAAACCTCGCCGTTCGCCGTCCTTGAGTCAGCAAAACAATTCAGACCAGACACTAAAAAGATTGGTCGAAAAGTATTGGGACAGCGGCAAGATCGGCGATGCCACTCAATTCAAAGCCGCGGTCGATGGCTTGGTTCCCGACTGAGAAGCCCCCGATTCCATCCTCTTCAATCGCCACCGACTGGGAGAAAACGATTTCTATTTCCTCACCCATCAAAATGAGGAAACCCTACGTACGAATATTATCTTTCGAGTCAGCGGCAAAACGCCTGAGCGTTGGGATCCGCTGACAGGAAAAGTCAGCGAATTTCGAAATTGGAAAGTACTCAAAGACGGTCGCACTGCAGTGAATATTGATTTTGAATCGCATGATTCGATGTTTGTTGTCTTTCGAAAACCAACTGGTTCAAATGGAAAAACATCGCGGGTTCAAGAGTGGAATCCGTTGATGGAATTGAACGATCAATGGACGATCAA
>CAKZVF010000217.1 GCA_937921995.1 uncultured Pirellulaceae bacterium | reverse complement strand
GCAAGAGAGGGCCCGCCGGATGGATGCTGGCCAGTCCTCTTCTATGAAAAATCCCGAATCGGTTGGTTCAAAAACACGGCCATCGGTCACGCCAGCAAAACGAAGGGGCTCAAAATCCGCCTCCAAAACTAAGCTAGAAAGCAAGCCAATCCCCAAGCCAAAAAGCTACTCGGCGACCTCGAAAAAGCGGGTGCGATACCGCGTAAAACCTTCACAAACGGCTTCAACAACCACTCGTCACGTCGTTCGGACTCCGCCCAAAGTGTCTCAGCCGAGCAGACGCACTTCTTCCGGATACGTGCCGCGCGGCGACTTTTTGAACCCACGATAAAATTCCCAGTGCGTGTGTAGACTTTGGAATTGTGGCAACTAATCTGGCCTTCAGTTTCCTGAGTTAGCTTTGCAGCTTTGTATTTATTCTCAACTGAACACAGGGAATTAGCCGCGTCAAAATAAGGTTTTGGCGCGGCGTTTTTTTTGCTTTCAAACTTCCGCAAAAAATACTTTTTTCTTTTCAAATATCCGCGCTCGATCGGCGAAAACTCCTCAGTCCTCTACCGCCACGGCTCCAATATGGGCAGAAATCACCGGCGTTAGCAGCAATCTAGTTACGGGAGTTTAAGATGAAGATATTCAAGAAAATAGTTGTCGGCACCTTGGGTACCGTTTTAGTGGGCGGTCTGCTCTTTGGCAGCAACGTCGTCCCTTACACCCAAACCGCCTATCAGCGATTGACCGATTCGGCCCAAGACGCGGTGCCGATTTCCTTTCAGATCGACGCCGCCAAGCAACAGCTGGCAAAGATTGGTCCTGAGGTAAACAATAAGTATCACCAAATCGCCAAAGAAAAGGTGCAAGTAAAACGACTCGAACAGCAGTTAGCCAAACAGAAATCGGAGCTTGAGAAAAGCCGCTCCGAAATTCTTGCTTTGCGTCAACATTTAGATTCGGGCAAAGAGTTTTTCGTCGCGACGAACTCAAAAGCCTACACCAGCGAACGAGTCAAAGAAGATCTACGGCACCGGTTCACACTGCATCGAACCGCAGAACAACGACTCAAGACGGCTGAGAAAACATTGGCTCTGCGTGAATCTGCGCTCAACAATGGTTTCGAAAGTCTAGAGAAAGCTCAGGCGCAACAGCGCGAACTTCAAGTCAAAATCGAAACGCTCAACGCCCGCAATCGCATGAACGACTTGGTGAAGACAACGACGCACTACGATTTCGATGACAGCCAACTGGCGCGGACGCGCACGATGGTCGATGACATCAGCGCTCGTATTGAGACCGAGGAGGAAATGCTGAACATGGCTCCGGTTGCCTTTGGTCAGATTCCGGTCAACGATGATGCAAATGGGTCAGCTGGAAATCTATTGGAAGAATTGGATGCTTACTTCAACTCATCCGGCGATGTTGAGCAGGTCCAAGACTCACCTGAATCGACCGGCGAAGAAGCCGAAGAGGTGACAAACTTGAAGTCCGAGTTAGTTGCCAGCTAATACGGCTTCCAACGGACAATTGAATTCAAGAATCATGTCAGCCAAAGAATCCGCCGCACGAGTTCTCGTGCGGCTTTTTTTGGTCAAACAGTCATTCCGGCGGTGACTGGAAGCCTTCGTTACAAACCGATAGACTACAAACCATGACCGCAGATTCATCACACGATTCCAACGCCAATACGCCGACGCAATCCAGCACGTTGAGTGACTTTACCATCTGGGTCGATGGCGTTGGCGGATTTCTCGTTTGCGGCGGTCTGCTGAATAATCTTGGTCAAGCCATCCCCGATTCGGAAGTCACCATTCCGCTGCGTGGGGATCTTGATCGGGTCCACGCGCGAATCGAAACGATCGAAGACCGCCACTTGTTACATTCCGTTGGATCGGTGTCAGTCGATGGGTATCGGCTGCGCGAACCGGCGGTATTAATCCATGGCCAGACGATTCAACTCGGCGATACCGTTGCCGTTGGGTACCGCAAACCTCACCCTTTAAGCTCGACCGCTGTACTGGATTTTGTTTCCAGACATCGCACGTTTCCTTGGTCGGATGCGGTGCTACTTGCGGGTGATTCTATTGTGATGGGCAATCAATCGAGAAATCACATTGTGTGCCCGCGGTGGAAACACGAACTGATTCTTTTTCGTCGCCGGAACCAATGGTTTTGCAAAACCAAGGCCAAGGCATTCCTTAACGGGCAGCCATTGGCAACGGGTTCGGCTTTAGAGGACAAAAGTCGTATCGAAGGCGACGATTTTTCGTTTTCCATTGAGGCCGTGTGAACATCAAACGACAAACGGCTATCTATCCACCTGCAAAGTCCGCTCGGAGGTCGCTATTTTAAGCTATAATAGGCGGTGATCTTTTGGAGAGTTTGGCTGATGGTGTTTAATCGAATCATGGTAGTGACAATTCCTCCAAGGCACGGTTTACCTACGCTGGATTTCGCACTTGCTTCAGCCTATGGAGCAACGGCATGAAATTTTCCTATCCAAGCGGTGCCAAACCGCTGCAGGGATTCACGATCAAGCGCGGCATCGGCGTAGGCGGTTTTGGCGAAGTCTATTTTGCGATCAGCGACGCCGGCAAGGAAGTGGCGCTTAAGAAGATCCAACGCAATTTGGATGTGGAACTGCGCGGCGTTCGTCAATGCTTGAACCTGAACCACGTGAACCTGATTTCGCTGTGGGACATTAAGACCAACGATCGCGGTGAGAGCTGGGTCGTGATGGAATACGTGCCGGGCGTTTCATTGCGCGATGTGATCGAGGCATTTCCAAAGGGCATGCCCGAAACGGAGATCAAGAAGTGGTTCGCCGCCACCGCGTCGGGCGTGGCGTACCTGCACAAGCACGGCATTGTCCATCGCGATCTTAAGCCCGGTAACATCTTTCGCGACGATGATCAGCACATCGTAAAAATCGGCGACTACGGGCTCTCAAAATTCATCGCCTGCAATCGCAAATCGGGGCAAACCGAAGCCGTGGGTACGTTCCACTACATGGCCCCCGAAATTGGCAAAGGCGTTTACGGGAAAGAAATCGACATCTACGCGTTGGGGATTCTTCTCTACGAGATGCTCACCGGCGACGTGCCCTTCAATGGTGAAAGCTCGCAAGAGATCATCATGAAGCATCTAACGGCCAACGTCCCGCTTGAAAAAATCCCTCCTGCCTTTCACCGCGTGACGCTCAAATCGCTGAATAAGGATCCTCAGTACCGTTATTCATCAGTACAAGCGATGGTTAAAGAACTGCCATGGCGTGACCTTGCGACCAACAGCGAAACGATCACCGCCCAGTATGCGATGGGTCACCCTTCGCTGATGGCTTCTGCCGGATGCGATAGCCAGCCTCCAGTCAGCTACGGCAAGGCGAAGATTGCGCCGATCTTCGTCAGCGGCGACGCGCTTCAGATCTTGCGTGAAGACATTGTCTTCGGCGAAGTCGAACCATCGCAAACCGCGGGGCAGATGGATCGCGTGATCGTCCCCAATCCTGCCATCCACAAATCGACATCGCCGCACCCAAACGAAAAAAAATCTTTAGAAGCTGATTCCGAAGATGCGACGGTCACCGCAGAACCCATCCAAGTTCTGCGTACCAATGGCATTGAAACAGCGGCCGGCGATAGCGTCGCCGCCGACCCTCACGTTTCGGAGCGTATCACATCGGTCGGCCGCCGCCCGGAAATCGACGCAAGTGTTTTGCTCGTTGACGAAAAAATCGCCGCCGCCCATCCGATTATTCACTGGTGGACGCACGGGTCGGCGGCGACGATGTCAAAATTGGTTCTCATGGGATTGGCGTTGGTCGCAATTTTATTCAAGCCAGGCTTGCTTTTAAAATGCGCGTTCGTCGGTGGGCTGTTTTATCTGATCAGCTACGTCAGACGGCACGGCCGGCTCCGCGGCCCCATGTCGGGCCAAACAGTGGATGCCGCAACCGGATTCGCGACCGGGATGTCGGCAAAGGGCAATCTTTCAAACTCACTTGAGAGGAAAAAGACGCTTTGCACTTTCGGGCTCAGCTCAAACCAACTAACAACGATTCGCGCCTGGATCAGCGAACGGAGCTGGCGAGAGCGGCTGACTGAGTTGTTAGGGGCGCTGCTGATCGCCGCTTTATCCTGCATCGTGTTGAATCTGATTCCGTTTTCCTTATTAACGCCTGAAACTACTGACGGATCGAACATCGAACCGTTGGTCAATTTTTGGGGACGCTATGCGTTTGTGACGACGATCAGCGTTTTCGCATGCTGGGTCGTATTGACCACCGGAAAAATGTGGGAACTGACCCGCGGCGAGGTTTGGCTACGACGGGTCGCGATGGCCGTCATTGGATTGGGGATCGGAATCGCTGGCTGGACGGCAGCCGATTTTTATCGGATCCCACTATCGGACCTCAATCACATACCTTCAACTGAACTTGCCGAATTCCAGATCAGCGGCATCCCCGTGATTCCGGCTTACCTGCTGTTCTTTATAGTGCTATTTGGCGCGCTACGGTGGTGGTATCAAGTCGACCCGTTGAGGAAGACGCGGTTGAGCCTGTGGACGGTGGGGCTGTGTTTCGTCTGGGCGGTTGTCTTCAGCCACGTTCTGGGGCGGTCGTCGATCACGCATGGTTTGTTTGCGGTTGTGGTGTCGACGTCGCTGCAGCTTTCAGCGCCATGGATCGGCGAAGGTCAGCGCAACAAAATCGTCTCCTCCGCTGGACAGCAACGATAGCCAATTGAGCAACCCATTCACAATGCGATTGACGATGAAACCCGTTTGCGATGTACCGATGCTGTTGTATACCAGCGTTTGGAAATTCTTCATGCCGCTGGCGTTGATGATTTTCGTCGTCGTAGCCTGCGGTAGAGGATCCGACGGGGCTCAAGCCGAACCAGCCCAACCCGCCCAACCGGACTGGATCCAACAAGGCAGTTTTGAAGACGGCGAGGTAAGCTTCTTGCTGGTGGAGACGGAAGATTTCTATCTGCGTTCGGAAGCTTCGATGGTTTTGATGGGCAAAATCAAAGACACCATTAACAATCAGATCGATGGCATCGTGGGGGCCGGAGGATATCGCTTTGTCAAACTCGACGATCACTTCCTGCAGCGCGAAATCGTTGATGAGGAAATCGTGATCGAAAAAACGATCACGGATCCTGAATCGAGCAAATCCGTTCGGCGGCATATCGGCTACGCAAGGCTGCGATTTGATGAAGATTTTGCGGAAATTGTCAATGATCAATATCAACTGAACTTCAAAGCCCGGCGACTGCAACGGACAGCGCTGGGGGGCGTCCTGGCGCTATGTTGGTTGGCGGCGGCGTACGGCTATCTGCGAGTGGATAATGCCACGCGACATTTCTACTCACGTCGTTTGCAAACCTTGGCGATCATCTTATGCTTGATCCCGTTGATCGCTATTGTTTTGTTGGCGATCGGCTGGAAACTGATTTGACAGACCGACGGTGGAGGCGCGTAATGCCGATTTCTTCGGGCCTGTGTTCTATGAAAGCACCTGCATGCCTGAAGGCCATACCGTTCACCGCATGGCGCGAGATCATTCGAAGCATCTTGCCGGCCAAGCCATTCGCCTTTGTTCCCCCCAAGGCAGATTCGCCGCCGAAGCCAAACGGCTTGATCGCAAACGCTTGACTTCCGTGTCGGCGCATGGCAAGCATTTATTTTATCGCTGGTTAAACCCCAAGACGCGCGGCGGACGCGCAACGGTAATGCACGTTCACTTGGGACTGTACGGCAAATTTCGAATCCACAAAAATCCTCCGCCGCCTCCGCGTGGAGCAGTGCGAGTGAGAATGATCGGTGAATCACGGACGATCGACCTCAACGGCCCAACCAAGTGTGAAATCTTGACCGCACCGCAATTTCAAAAATTGAATGATCGGTTGGGTGTCGATCCTCTTCGCCGCGACGCCGATCCTGAGCCCGCGTTTGTTCGAATCAGCAAATCCAAAAAAGCAATCGGTTCGGCATTGCTTGATCAGTCACTGATTGCGGGCATCGGTAATATCTACCGCGCCGAAATCTTGCACTTGTTAAAAATTGATCCCGAAAAACGTTGTCAGGAACTCTCTCGGCAACAGCTAGAGGACATGTGGCAGTTGACGGTCGATCTATTGCAGATCGGCGTCAAGCAAAATAAAATCATCACCGTCGATCTCAGTGCGATCGACAAACCGATCAGCCGTTTGAACAAAGACGAACGACTGATGATCTATAAGAAACAGAATTGTTCATTCTGTAACAGTCCGGTCAAAAAATGGACCCTTGGGGCTAGGACCATGTACGCTTGCCCCAAATGTCAGCGCTGAAAACTTGCCAGAGCCGAACCTAGGTCGGCAATGTTGGCCGCTCCTGTCGATGCAGCTCAAACGCCGTGATGGATGACCATTTGGTCAATCGGATTTCTTACCTTCGCGAAATTTTGCTGTTCATCGTCATCGGAACGATATCCAACAGGCAACACAACCGTCGCGGTCAGATTGTGTTCGCCCAAGTTCAGCAACCGATCATATTGAGCCGGTACAAAGCCTTCCATTGGGCAACTGTCTACGCCGACCGTTGCGCAAGCGGCCATCATATTTGCCAGCGCGATATAGATTTGTTTTTGGGCCCAGTGAATACGCTGTTCGTCTGACATCGACATCACCGCGCCAATCATCTGCTTTGCATATCCATCAAGTTCACCTTGGGGCAAATCACGGACTTTCTCGGTCAGCCGCGCCATCGTGCGGATGAACGCTTCGTCAACGTCGGTGCGTGCGGCCAGGACAATCACGTGGGACGCCTGCGAAACTTGCGGCTGGTTGTAGGAGAAGGGCACCAATTCGTCTTGCGTTTGTTGGTCCGAGACGACGACGAATTTGAAGGGCTGCAAACCGTAAGAAGTTGCGGCCAAGTTTCCCGCGACAAGGATTGTTTCCAAATCTTCGGCGCTTACTTTTTTTGATGGGTCAAATTGCTTGGTCGCATATCGCCAATTAAAGGCATCAATGAGGTTCATGTTCGGCTTCGAATAGGAGCGTGACAAAAACCGAATTATAACTTCTGTTTACCCTCGGCTACAGCCCATCACAACTAGAAGATTCCCTCAAAAAAAGACTTTCACGGACACCAACAGAAACACTTACGCGCTTCGGTTTTCGGTTTACTTTTCCCGTGCGAATTCGAAAATCCTCCAAGCCTCTAGGTCTCAGACGCCTCAGAGGTCTCGGACGCCTGGAAGGTCTTGGTATCACTGAAGCGATATCCGATACCTCGGACTGTTTCGACGGCTTGGGCAGCGTCGCCCATCTTCTTTCGCAGAGAACGAATATGAACATCAATCGTACGTTCAAGCACCATCGTATCGGCCCCCAAGGCCAGATCAATCAGCTCAGTCCGATCGAAAGCACGGCCGGGCTGTCGAATCATTGTATCCAACAGGCGAAATTCGCTGGGCGTAAGATCTAGCGGGCCTTCGTCCACCGAGGCAAGATGTTTGATGCGATCAACCGAGACACGTCCGACGGTCACGACGTCAGCTCCACCAAGTTCAAGGTCGCGGCGTCTAAGCAATGACTTGACGCGTTCCACCAGCACTCTGACGCTGAAGGGCTTGATGACGTAGTCATCGGCACCCACAGAAAAAGCGTTCAACTGATCAGCCTCTTCCGTTTTCGCCGTGAGCATCATGATCGGCGTTTCGCGGGTCGAAGGATCGGCTCTTAATTGCCGGCAAATTTGAAGACCGTCCACAACAGGCAGCACATCGGCCAAGATGACCAAACCTGGCCTTTTGGATCGAGCTTGATTGAGCCCATCTTGCCCATCATGAGCACAATCCACCTCGTAGCCAGCGTTGGAGAGATTGAATTCGAGAACGTTTGAGAGGGAGAGGTCTGATTCAACGACCAATATTTTGATTTTTGACATATGTTGACGAGCGCACAACTTGAGAACGGACCTAGTACTTGCTTCCTAGTGTGTCCATCAGGTGGTCGCTCAGGACTGGAAGATGATAGCAAACATCACGCCTTGATTGCAGCCATGAATTCACCAAACTCACCGGCTCAACCTCTGATGAGTTCGCAAAAACGAAGTGGCATAGCTCATGACGATTTAACGACCAATAACACGCCCGAGTGGCAAGCAACACTCCTTTAGACAATCGCGTTCTGCTTTTCCTAGAGCCGCCCGCCCAAACATTAAATAAAAATTAACATTTGCCAACACTTATCCAAGCCATTAGCAAAACGGGGCCGCATTCGTCCACGCTGGAGCAAATGTTAACGATCAAACGCGTAGCGATAAGTTCCGTTTTCGATACAACACCAAAGGCCAGCCGCTGTTTAGATGCGGGCCGCTGTTGAAATGCGGGTCGCCGCTCAGATGCGGATCGGCAATCGTTGATTCCGTTTATTCGACAATCGACGACACCGTTCCTTTGACCGTCACGGGGATCGGCGGCGACGCGACACCGACGGTTTCTCCTTCACGCAGGGAGACCGCTTGTAGCTTGGTCTCTCCGACGCCTAAGGCTCCGGTGGAAACTTCGATCGAGCCTTTCTCGGATGTGATGACGCCAACGGTTTTTGAGTTTTGCCGAATGATAATTCTTTCACCACAATTTGTTTCAGCGGAAATCTTAACCGGCTTGGGAAACTCGTTCGTCGTTTCTTCGATCGAGAGCTTCGTATAAAACTCTTGGTTGTTAATCATCATCGGCAACACGGCAGCACATCGTGCCTCAATGCCGTTTCGTGCCACCGACACGACTCGCAATTCGTGAAATCCGTCTTGCAAATCACTCGTATCCAAGTTGATGTATTTTATGTTAGACGCACGATGAATCATCACGCCATCAATAAAGATCTCGACACCCGCAGCGGCCACTTCAGATCCTTCGCGCGACAATTCAATTTTCACCTCGCCAGAGACTTCCGCCATCGGCTCGGGAGAGGTGATGGCGATTTTCGGTCGCTTCACGAAAGGTTGACATAACGGATCGGCCACCAAAATGATTTGATAGGGGCCGGCAACGGATTGGTAAAACGCTTCCGCCAGCGAACACCCTGCCACATAATGGGCGTGCAACATGGGGTGGGGGAACTTGGCCTGAATCGCGAGCGGTTCGACCACCGTGCCACTGGCTCCTGCGGCACCAAATCGGAGAAACTCTGTCAGTTTTGTTTGTGACTTGCTCTTAAAATAGCCTCCGTAGCTGGTCAAGTTATCCGCAAAAGCCCCCGGAACGAATTTGCTGCCACTGGCTTCGAAGTCAAAGGCAGAATTACCACAGATCAGTCCCAAAATGTCATCACGTCGATTGGGCAATCGCGATTTTTCAATTCGCGTGGGTTGTCCCATCTGCTTTAACACTTTAATCGTGGGATTAAAATTCGCTTCTCGTACTGTGGAACGTACGTCCTTCGTCTGCGCGAAGTAAATCGTTCCTTTGGGGTGAGTAGCGTCTGCAGAAACCGCGCGGCTGAGGTACGCGAGCGAATCGCTGTCGCTGATACCGTAGTCGCGTGTGACCGACAGCATCGCGCTGAGGAAATATCGTCGACCATCGCCGGTTCGGTTGATCATTCCATTGGGGCCCCACGCGTATGCGTTGCGGAATCCGTGCGGGGGAATGAATGGCGAGTCTATTTTGCTGATCCGCTGAATCAGTTTTTCAAATTCCGGGTTCTCTTGCAGTACGCTGAAGCTCCGCTCTCGTTTCATTTGCGAAACATCCTGCCACCCCATGGCGACGGCGAGTTTCAATGATTGTACCGCCAGATCGGGTTCGTCAGCCTTGGCGCGGAACTTGGCCAACTGATAGTGAACGGCTGCTTGCCCGGGATACTTTTTTGATAAATCAAACAGCTTCCTCCGCGCTGCAGCGAACTCCTCGCCCGTCTTGCCCAGCGCCGCAACGGCTTGCCGATATTCATCCTGCAGCTCGCCTTCAAACGGCTTGTTCAACCCCGAACGATAGGGCCCCCGGTAATAGTGATTAGAATTCAGCGCCATATAGTTCGGGTCATCCGCCAAAACATGAGCCGCGAAATACGTCATCGACGTTATCGAAGCGATCGGTGCGTAGATTCTTGCCTGGAGTTTCCCAGCAAAAGCTTCCTTCAATAAATCCTGATGCTTCTGGATATTTACGCGCGTCGGAAAATCGGATGAGTAAACGATATAGTCAATGTTGTCGCTGATCTTCCTGGCCACCATTGCCGTTAGAACGGGTTCGAGAATCTGTTTGCGAAAATCGACCAGTTTAATGATCTCGCGATCAGATACGCCCGAAAGATACAGCACATGGCTGGGCGGAATGTTCCTCAGCGCGATGTAGTGATTTGCAATCACCTTGGAGGATCGCGATTCGCTGTTGACGACCAAAAACAAATTTTCCGGGCCGCCTCCTGCGATAGCATCTGTTACCGCCCACGTCGACAATGACAGGCTCAACAGAAATAATGCAAAAAACTTTCGAACCTGATTTTCCATCGCGAATCACTAAGGTAATACTGTGTGCAGTCTGACAATGCAAACTATCAAAATTACGCACTTATAGGAATGAGCAAACCTTCATCCGCAGGTCTTGCCGGTGTTAAAAAACTGCAATCAGCCTCACAATTTGCGCAAGCATCAGGTTTTATGCCGCGAATGAGATGCTGGCGAGCAGCTTGTTGACGCGGTTTCGCACTTCACTTTTCCTGCGGGCCGCGACGGAAGAATTCCTGCTTGGCCTTCCATGGCAGGGGAGGGGACCGTCTTTCTAATGACGTGGGATAAAATCGTCCGCTGCCACCTCCGGCGACAGATCTGCAAGTGAAAGTTGGCTTAGGAAAACGGTTGACATGAAACTGCCGCAAATGATGCCGCGAAGGATCAAGCCGTTCGCACAAGCGATAATGTGTCAACGTGCCAAGGCCGCGGCAGGCTGCTCGAAGATCAACATTTTAGGGCTGTTGTGTACTTGGAGCTTCCATCGTTGCTCTATAATCTAAAGTTGATGGCGGAACCGAGGATTGTCCACCATCAATTCTTGATCCACACTAATTTACGGCTTATGCAATTTCACAACAACATCTCCACCTTCGCCAGACAGGTTGCGCTGATGATGATTGCGACTTTGTCGCTATCGCCGCAGGCGTTGTCCCAAGTCGAAGCCGGAAGCACACCGAACCATTCAAAATCTGACACGCCGGCCGAAACTCGCAGCTGCAGCGTTATTCGCGTTCCGCTGCCAATCACGTCCGCAACGAGACAGAAAGTTCAACGCGCTTTACAGGATGCGGCGGTCGAGGCCCAGCAAGGCAACACGATCGAGACGCGTCCGGTGGTGATGCTAGAATTTGCAACCGGCAAGATCAACAACGGCAGCGGTAGCGATCTGACCGCATCCTTCGGCCTTGCCCGATTTCTTACCTCCCCAGAGATGGCCCGCATCCAGACGATCGCTTACATTTCCGCCGATTTAAGCAGCACCGAAAAGATCAAAGGCCAGCTCAACGGCCACGCTGTGCTTGTCGCAATCGCGTGCTCAGAGATCGCCATGGAATATGACACCGCGATCGGAAATGCGGGATCGGCTGAAGATTCAAAAGACCCGATCGTTGTGGACATCTATAAAGACATTGCTTCTCGACGTTATGCGCTGCCGGTGGAAGTCGTGCTGAGCATGCTGGAGAAGGAGCGCGGCTTGTTTCGGGTGAAGACGCCAGAAAAAATCATTTTCGCCAGTTCAGAACAACTTGATAAAATTGAAAATGCGGAAACCGAAACCACCACGCTCGCGCCGGCCAATCAGCGCGCCCTACTGACCAGCGAAAAACTTGAAGAGTTCCGATTAATCAGCCATCGCGTGCGATCAAAATCTGAACTGGCGCGAAAACTGAACATTGCCGCCGACCAACTGAATCTGGACGCCTCGGGCGGCGGAGCGTGGGAAGCAATCTCCATCAGAGTCCCCGAGGTCTTAGATCAGCGGACCGTGCGTTGGATCATCCGGTCGATCAAACCCGCAATCGCTCGCCGCGACGTAAGCCTGTTGTTCCTCGAGATAGATGATTCAGTCGGCGACCTCGAAGCCGGCGTCGACCTCGCACGTGTTATCGCGGAATTGGATTCGGCTAAGGTTCGTACCGTTGCCGTCATCAATCAATCAGCCAGATCAGGGTCGGCGTTTGCGGCTTTAGCGTGCGATCAAATTTTGGTGCAAAATTCGGCGACCTTGGGTGGTTTCGAGCCGGCTGAAAATCCGGGCGATCCGCGACCAAACTCCGTCGCGGCGGCGTACCGCAGCAGCTACCTCGCCGACGCCAAGTCGATCGCCGCCAAAAAGCAGCGCGATTGGTCACTGTTTGCGGCGATGATCGACGCCGAGATCGACATTTCACGGTATCGTAACGCAGAAACCGACGAAACAAGACTTCTCTCTGGCCAGCAATGGGAGTCGCTCGATGACAGCAAGCAATGGGAACTCTTGGCCCCAATAGATACCGTCAGTGGAATCGAGGCCAAGCAATTGAAGCTGCTGGGGATCGCATCCAATGTCATTGAAAGCCCTGCGGACATCGAGACAATCTTTCAGCTGACCGAAGAACCCAAAGTGCTGACTCAGACTTCCTCAGATCGTTGGATTCAGTCGCTGGCTTCATTTTTGACATCGCCCACGGTTGCGTCTTTGCTGATCATGGGAGCATTCTTCTTTATCTCAGCGGAGATGTCGGCTCCCGGTTTGGGAGTGCCAGGATTTTTAGGGACTTTGTGCCTGGTAGGTTTCTTCTGGGCCCAATACTTTGATGGCAACGCTCAGTGGTTTGAGATACTGCTGTTCTTGATCGGAATCGCGTTCATTGCGATGGAGGTTTTTGTCATTCCCGGTTTTGGCATTTTCGGGATCGGCGGAATCGTCATGGTATCGATCTCTGTCGTGTTGGCCGCCCAATCGTTTCTGATTCCGCTAAATGTAAGAGACTTTGAAAAGTTACCCAATTCGCTGTTCCCATTGGTGGGGGCCGGGTTTGGAATTGTTGCAGCAGTGCTACTGCTGCCGCGTTTGCTCCCCGACACGCCTTTTCTAAGGAACGTGATTCTCGCTCCGCCGAAAAAGCCTGAACTTGACCTCGGCAACCAGACCGACTCCGAAGCCACCGCCAATCTTGCTTACCTGATGGGGCAACAGGGCATCGCGGTCACAAAATTAATGCCCTCAGGCCGAGCCCAGTTCGGCGATCAGGTTTGCGACGTCATCACGCAAGGTCAAGTTGTCGAAAAAGGCGAAGCGATCGAAGTCATTGAGGCGATCGCCAACCGAGTCGTCGTTCAAAAGGTTTTGACTTAGACTGCTTTTAACAACGCCTCTGCACAACGCCTCTGCAAACTCAATCCAGCAACAGCTACTTTCCATGTCATACTTGCTTTTGTCCATCATCGGCATTCTGGTTGCAGTGCTGCTTCTGACGGTCGAGGTATTCCTGCCCACCGCTGGGACGGTCGGAATTATAGCGCTGCTGGTCACGATCGCGGCCGTTGCCGCGGCGTTCCTACACAGTGTGATGTATGGTTCCATTTTTCTGCTGGTGATCGTCCTGGCGATTCCTTTCTTGTTTGCCGCGGCCGTTAAAATCTGGCCTCATACGCCGATTGGACGCATGATTTTGATCGGCGACATCAAGAAAGAGGACGTCATGCCCAAAAGCAGTCACTACCAGCGCGTGGCTGATCAGATCGGGAAAATTGGCATCGCATACACCAAGATGTATCCCAGTGGAATCATCATCATCGACGAAAAGAAATTCGACGCCGTGACCAAGGGCTTTCCGATTGAAGCGGGCGAATCCGTCAGAGTCGTCTCGGTGGAGGGCAACCGATTACAAGTCCAAAAGTTCACCGGCGGAGGCGACTCGCCGGATTCTGACAACGCGAAACCTGATGACGAACTGACCAAAACGATGGAAGAACTCGGCATCGAAGATTTCGAACTGGGCGAATAAGAAAAAAGGCAGTCTTTGAACTCTCACCGCGCGATGCCCAAACAGCGTCCCTCGGGCGGGTCGGGCCTACGCCGGCGCGAGTTCATCGGCCAAGCGAACCAGTAGCGTTTCCAAAACCAAACGCCCGCGTGATTCGTGAGAATGAGAACGCTTGAGCGCCATGTCCGCTTCTAACAGCCAATCGAGCAATTGCCCGGCGCGTTTGCTGCCCATTTTCTTCAGCCGATCTTCGGCCGCTTCGATCTCGCCACCCCAAGCGTTAAATCCTGCCTCTCGAACCGCATCACCGATCCTTGGCTTTTTGCCTGCACGCATTTGTTGATAAACGATCTCCGTTGCTTGCCCGTATCGCCGAAGCGACCAAGCCATCTGACCGAACAACGCCAACGGATACTCGCCGCCACGCAGCATCTGGTCCAGCAACGTCAGCGCTTTGCCCGCTTCGCCATCAACGGCCGCATCGAGCGCCGCCCACATCGTCTCCGCCCGCCAACCACCAACGGCCTGTTTGATCACTTCGTTGGTGACGTTGCCTTTTTTGTCGACGTACAAGGCGATCTTTTGCAGCTCTTGATCCATCCGCCCAAAATTACATTCGGTCAGATCGATCACCGTTTGAGCGCCGTTGGTGGGCAGCGTGTATTGGTACTGGTTCGCGGCGCGAGCGACTAACCATTGTTGGACTTTTTTCTCATCAATCTTTTTGCTCTTGCCCTTGAGCGGCGGAGTGCACTTAATCTGCAATCCATTTTTCGCCGCCGCCTTGAACAGGCGCGTGTTGCTGGCCCATTTGTCGACCACGATTACCAGCAGACCGGCAAGATCTTCTTTCGCCAGATCCTCCAACCGATCTCGGTAGTTTTTGACGAACGGTTCGGCATCATCGACGATGATGAGTTTCGGGCCGTCACCACCAAAAAGCGAACGGGTAAACAGTTCGTCTTGGATATCTGGCCAAGTCGCTTGGTTCCCGTCGTAGGTCGAGGGCGCGAAATCTTCTTCGCCAGCACCAAACCGCGCCGTCAACGCCGCCAATGAAAGTCGTTTCAAAAAGCGGTCGGTGCCAAAGACCGGACACAGCCCTGTCGGCAAACCGCCAGGCTCGGTGGCAGAATCAGACGCCGGATTGGCGGATTCTAGAAAATCGAAAACGTGAACGGTGCCTTTCATAAGCTGCATCTGAGCAAATTTTGTCGACTTTTTCCAGTAGCCCCCCGTGATCGAGCGATTCTCGGGACCGGCGGAAATATCTCTGCTTTTTCTGCGATTGTCAGGTCGTGTCGAATTGAATTGCCAGTGCTTCGTGGGACAATGTGGGCTTGGACGAAGGTCCGTACAGGATTGGCGTTCTGATTGTTTGGCTCTTTGAGACCGGCAACTATGATTTTGCAACCGATGAACTGTTAGGAGAGATTAATGATCAAGCAATGGACAGGCAAATTCGGAGCGATCGTCGCTTTGATGATCGTTTTGTCGCTGGGGATTTCTGAAACGGCCAACGCTTACGGCGGTAGCTGGGGAAGTTCGCGCGGTGGATTTGGTTCAGGTGGTGGCAGCTGGGGCGGTGGCGGCGGTTTACTCGCCGGAAGACGCCCGCTACGAAACCTGCTGGGCATCGTGGGCAACGGTGTAGGCATCGTCGGTGATGGCGTCGGCCTTATCGGCAACAGAATCGCAAACATTGGCGGAGGCAGCATGGGCTCCGCCGGCAGTCGCGGCGGCCTCTTAGGCGGTGGATTGGGCGGAGGCGCCCTACGCAACCGTTTGTTCGGCGGCGGATTATTGGGTGGTGGTTCCACCGGTGGCTGGGGATCGACAGGTTCATTCGCGATCGCAGGAGGCTCCGCCGGATCTGTCGGTGGAGGTCCCGGTTACTCAACGTGGAGTTCCGGTGGCACCTACGCTGCTGCCGACAGCTACGGATCCACCGGCGGACTATCCTTCGGCGGACTCTATTCCGGCGAAGCAACAGAAAACTATTACGGCGACTGGGGATCGAGTTACTTAAGCGGCGCTTCGGATCTCAGCTACCCGATCAGTTCCTTCGATAGCTCCTATCCGGTGGCAACTTATAACAGCCCGTTATCCTACGACAGCGGACTGGTCTACGGCACCATCGAAGACGCTTACAGCAGCCCCGTCAACAGTTTAGAAGTCCCTACCTATGACAGTGGTTCCATCATCGGCGGCACTACAGACAGCTACGGCATCCCCGGTGCTGTCGAAACAGGCTACGACGCGCCTGTCTTGGATTACGGTGCATCGGAATTTGATCCCTCGTTCAACAATTCGTCGGAGCCACAGCCTGGCACTATTTTTGGTCCGATCGATCCCGGTGATGCTCCAGGCTCTGGCCCAAGCTTTGGCGATGGATTACCGGATGCTCCCATTCCCGATGCCGATGCGGACTCAACTGAATTCCGTACAGGCAAGTCCAAAGCCATCCTATCTTTGAAACTGCCTCGCGAAGCGAAAGTCTACATCAATGGGAAACTGACCAAGACCGAGGGAACGCTTCGGCAATATGTCTCTCGGAACCTTTCAAAAGACAAAAACTACCGCTACCGTGTCAAAGCCGTCATCAACAAAGACGGACGTGAAATCGTGCGGACGCGGTTGGTCAGCATGCGCCCGGGACAAGATCGTTTGGTCCGATTCAAATTCGACCAGCCACAGATCACCACGTTGGTATTAAAGGTTCCCGCTGACGCTGAAGTTTTGCTGGACGGCCAAAAGACGAAGGCCAAAGGCAAAATCCGCACGTTTTCGACACGCAAGCTCTCTAACGAGCAGTCTTGGAATGACTACAAAATCGAAGTCCGCTACTTCAAGGACGGTAAACAAGTCGTTGAAACAAAGACACTTGATTTGGTTGCCGGAGCCAAAGAAATGATCGCCATGGGCGGTTATGGCTCCGATCGCAAAGCGCAACACACGGCGATCGCTCAAAAATAGAACGCTGGCAAGGCCCGCCCAATCGCACATTCGGGCGATCGGTTGTGCCGATGATGACATTTCATTTTAGCCCGTTTTTACCGTCGTGGTAGAAACGGGTTCTTTTTGTGGGCTGTCGACAACTAAAATTAGAGAGTCATGAGTTCGAAAAAAAGAAAACAGAAACGAAGCACGACGGAAGCATCTACGCCACCGGCAATGTCTAACGCCGACCACGTCGCTTCACCCCATCCTTCCGTAACCTCCAACGCTACCGGTTTGCCATGGTCGCCGCTGAAACGTGCGGTCGGGTCGGTGGTGATTTTGGCGTACCTGTTCGTTCTTCTGATTGGCCCCTTATCCAATCCAATCAATTCACAACACCTGACCGCGCCGATCGCCCGTACGATTGCACCAATACATCGTGGCCTATTCATGGGTCACGGCTACCGTTTCTTCGCGCCCAACCCCGGCGACAGCCATCTTGTGCAATACAAGATCACTAAAAACGACGGCACGCAGATCGAAGGAACGTTCCCCGATCGTGACAATGCATGGCCACGCCTGCTGTACCACCGCTGGTTCATGCTCAGCGAAACCATCTTTGCAGAACACGCGCAAACGCCCAGCCCTAACGAATTCGAAAAACTGAATCGTGAAAAAAGTGAACGTGTCGCGTTACTCAAGAAAAATGCAAAACTAAAACTGGCGGCGGAGCTAGAGAAACAGCGCGCTCAAGAAGAATCCGAATACAAAAGGACGATCGCGCGTATCAAAGCCTTGGTTCGAACAACAGGAGAATTTCTGCTGCGAAGATACGATGGTGACGAAATTGAGATCTCCGTTGTCACCCGCACCATTCCGTTTCCCGTCGAAGTCCGCCAAGGCGCTGATCTGGACGATGACGTGTTTTTGCGTTATCCCACCAATCGTGTTATCGGCCGCTTCAAAAAATCCGACTTTGTAGCATCCGGCGATGCTAAGGAGTCGGCACAATGAGCGATTCCAACACCAACTTAGATCATCGGCAGCAAAGCGCCTTCGCCCAGCAATGGTCGGCGGCTTGGAATGCATTTTGGTTTCGCCCCAGCGCCCCGCAAACTTTGGCGGTGATAAGAATTCTCACAGGGTTGATGGTGCTGTATTCGCACGCCGTCTGGACGTTAGAGTTCGACGGATTCATCGGCGGGAAATTACTGCCCTTGGACTACCGAACGCACTTGTTCCCAAACCCGCTGGAATCGACGTTTGCGTGGAGCCATTTTGATTGGCTGCCCGCGGAGCTGTGGATGCCGGTGCACATTTTGGGGCTGCTGGCGGTGGCGTGCTACGTGGTCGGTTGGCAGACGAAGTTTTTCTCTTGGATCACGGCGGCACTGGTCATTTCGTATGCCAACCGCGCGACCGGAGCCCTGTTCGGACTGGATCAGATTCTTGCCTTTTTGACTTTGTACTTAGCGGTGGGCAACTGCGGAGACGCTTTCTCAATTGACCGCTGGTTCGCCTCACGCAAATCTCAGACGCACGCCGCACCGGAGGTCAGCCCTTGGAATTCGATTGCCACGCGTTTGATTCAAATCCACCTGTGCGTGGTGTATCTGTTTGCAGGGTTGGGCAAATGCCAAGGCGATACATGGTGGAATGGCGAAGCTCTCTGGGGTGCCTTCGCCAGCTACGAATACCAAACTGTTGACATGACTTTCATGGCCGATCAGATGAGCATCGTGGCGGTGATCACTTTGCTTACGTTGTTTTGGGAGGTCGGTTACGCGGCTTTGATCTGGCCAAAGCTAACGCGGCCGATCATGCTGATGCTTGCGATCCCCATGCATTTAGGCATCGGTATCTGCATGGGCATGATGACGTTCGGACTGGTGATGCTGATCGCGAACCTGGCATTCGTTTCGCCAGAATGGTTTCAACGGAAGCCCCAAGACAGGCCTGTAAACTAGTGATGTGCTCTTAGCCCGCCCCCTGCAATGTTTTAATCAGGCTGAGCGCCCAACCCGCGACCGGGTTTACTTAATTGTTGATGGCCAAGAGGGTTTTGAGTTCGCAAAGGCGTTCTCTGCCGACCTGCTTCCGACGAGCCACCTCATCAGCAGACCAAGCGCTTCGAATCTTAGCCGCACGGCGGAGCGCGTCCATCGTTGCGTCGTCCATGAGATCTCCAAGTCTTGCAACCTTCAAAAATGACTCGGCAGATTTTGTTTTGGTTTCGGACGAGCCCGTGTTCAATTTTTTTAGCGTAGCGACCATTTCAATTCCCTTTATTCTTGGAAGCAACAACGCCGGTGGCATCGCTGCGGCTGATGTCGTTTTGACAATCGTTGCAAATGTCTTTTGCAACAGAATCTACTCACAGCAATCGGCGTGCCAGAGCACTGCGAAATTTTAAAAACAGGCCTTACTCCGATATTCGCGGCATCAAACTCCGCTACCACCGATCGCTTTCACACCCATGCCAGCATGGCCCCTGTTGGAAGTGATTGTAAATGTTTCAGTTTGACCGCTGAGCCATCCAAAACGATGGCGCTCACGCAGTATTTAGCACATCGCACCCCAAAATAGCCGCTAGAACCTCTGGCAGTCGCTCGTTAAAATCCCGCGATGCGAACTTTGAAACTCACCATCACCTACGATGGAACGAACTACTGCGGCTGGCAGCGCCAAAAAAATGCGCCTTCGATTCAACAAACGCTGGAGGAATCTTGGAAAAAAATTACCGGCGAAGAAATCACCATCACCGGCAGCGGACGAACCGATTCGGGCGTTCACGCGCGACATCAGGTTTGCTCCTTGGTGACGCAATCGGCGCTTGATTGCAGTCGGCTTCTCCGGGCGGTCAACGCAAATTCGCCAACGGACATCTCGATCCTATCGGCACAAGAGGTCGACGCCGATTTCAACGCCATCACTCACTCGGTCCAGAAAACCTATCAATACTACATTCAGTCAGGTCGGATTCTGGATCCGCTGCGCGAGCGTTATGCTTGGTTCGTTTCTTACAACTTGGACGCCACTGCGATGCATGAAGCGGCGGGTCTTTTCGTGGGCGAGCATGATTTCGCCAGCTTCGAGGCCACCGGTTCGGTGCGCCAAAGTACGGTGCGCACGGTGACCGAGTGCCGCGTTGAAATGAACCGTCGAGGGCCGTTCGAGGATATCACCGTTACCGTCACCGCCAACGGTTTTTTGTACAACATGGTTCGAAATATCGTGGGAACGCTGGTGCCTGTTGGCAGGGGGCTGGAATCTCCCGAGTGGATTCCATGGCTTTTAGATCAAAAAGATCGCAAATTAGCCGGACAAACCGCCCCCGCTCATGGACTGTTTCTGGATCACGTTGTTTATCGCGATGATAATTTGGGGTAAAATAACGACCGCCCCGTCGTCGCCGCGAACGTATTTTTATTTTAGCGAAACCAACCCAACGGATTGTTCAAGTGTCAATCGGAAAAAGCTTCATCGGACCGTTTCAATTGTTGCGATTGATTCGAAGTGGTACCACCACTGCGGTGTGGGAAGCCAAACGCATCAACGAAAAGGAGCGCATCGCCCTTAAGGTTCTGTTGTCTGACTTTCGCACCGACAAAGATGAAATTGGCCAACTCAAACACGAGGCCATGGTCGGTCAGTACGTCAACCATCCGAACGTCATTAAGATCTTTGATTACCACGAAGACCAAGGATTTCCTTTGGTCTCCATGCAGCTGTATCAGGCGCGTAACTTGAAGATCGAAATTCGCGAACGGCCTGAGGTACTGGCGGAGAATATGGGCATCGTGATGCGTGCCGCAGCCGAGGGTCTGGCGCACCTTCACGATGTGGGTTGGATTCATTGCGATATTAAACCTGATAACTATCTGGTCGACGAACAGGCCAATGTAAAACTGATTGACTTTTCGATCGCTGTGAAGGACAAGAAAAAAGGTTTCTTGGGACTGGGATCGAACAAAGCCAAAACGATCATGGGCACCCGCAGCTATATCTCGCCCGAGCAAATCCGCCGCAAACACCTCGATGTGCGGGCAGACATCTACGGATTTGGGTGTATGCTGTTTGAGATGATGTCGGGCAAAACGCCCTACAACGCGGCATCGCCGGAACAATTACTCAGCAAACACCTCAGCGCACCGATCCCCAATCTGCTGGCCGTCAGCGGCGCGTCCAAGGACTTTGCCGCGCTGGTTCGCATGATGCTGGCCAAGGACCCCGACAAACGAATTCAAACGATGAGAGAGTTCATCAACGAACTGGACAAAATCCAAATCTATCGCCACAGCATGCGTCCGAAAAATTTCCGACGGTAAAAAAAACCGAATCAAATTCACACCAACGACTGTCGTTCTTAACACCTACATTTGCACTGAAGAAGCTTAGCCGACCATGGACTATCTTGACTTTGAACAACCCATCGCCGATATCGCTACTGAGATCGAATCGTTTCAAAAGAACTCCAGCGGTGCCGCGGGAGCCGATGAGTACCTGCGGAACCTAAATAAGGAGTTGATCGAACGGACGAAATCCGTCTACGAAAATTTAACGCCTTGGCAAACCGTTCAGATCGCGCGCCACAAAGACCGCCCCCACACCGTTGATTATTTGTCTTTGATCTTTGATGAGTTTATCGAACTACACGGAGACAAACTGTTCGGAGATGATCCGGCGATCCGGGTTGGCTTTGCCCGACTGGACAACACGAAGGTCATGGTGCTTGGCCACCAAAAGGGCCGCACCTTTAAAGATCGGCAGAAGACGCATTTTGGTTGCGCCCACCCCGAAGGCTACCGAAAAGCGATGGCCAAGATGCGTCTGGCGGCCAAATACGGGTTACCCGTCATTTGTTTGATTGACACTCCCGGAGCCTATCCCGGCATCGGTGCCGAAGAACGTGGGCAAGCCCAAGTCATCGCCGAAAACATGTATGAAATGTCTCGCCTGAAGACCCCCATCATCTGTTGCGTCATCGGCGAAGGAGGCAGCGGCGGTGCGTTGGGCATCGGCGTTGGTGATCGCGTCGCCGTTTTACAAAACGCTTACTATTCCGTCATCAGCCCAGAAGGTTGCGCGGGTATCCTCTGGAAGGGGGCTCAGCATGCCGAGAAAGCCGCCAACGCACTCAAATTCACGTCAAAGGATCTTTTGAAGATGGGGGTCGTTGATGATGTGATCAAAGAACCGCTGGGAGGAGCCCACCGCGACCATCACTCGATGGCCGCGACACTACGCAGTTACTTCAAAAAGACCCTGAAGTCGCTGTCGGAGTCCACCATCGACGAATTGGTAGACAACCGTTACCAAAGATTCAGAAAGATCGGTGTGTTCACCGAAAGCGGCAACGAGACGGTTGCCGGAAATAGCAATTAAACGATGGCCAAATCACGATCCAAAGCAGCCCTGAACAAAGTCCTCGAGAAATCGGACACCCCCGTTTATCTCATTGATCAGCAGCAATGTTTGGCTTACGGAAATGCTGCGTTTTTCCAGTGGATCGGTGCCGAGACAGAGGACGTCCCGGCCAGCGAAGCAGCCCAGCAGTTACTCGGCACGCGCCTGGTCTACTCAAACAGTCTCGACCTCACCCCGCCAGAGCGTCAGTTATGTGGCTTGGCCCCGCCGCCGGCACGGGTTGCTGGCGAGCAATCCTTTTCGGCTGAGGTATCCAACGCGCAGCAAACAGCGCGCGCTGATTTTTCGTTCATCAATGTTACGCCGGAGCAGCGCTGCCTGCTGGCCGTGGTTTCATTGAACCGATCCGCCGAATCAGTCATCGCTGACAATGATCGCGATCAAACCAACAGGCTGCACGCGGCTTTGAGACAACTGGCGGCCTCGATGGAAGCGTGGCATCGCTGTAGCGCTTTGGTTGGTACCAGCCCGTACGTCTTGCGATTGCAGAAACAAACCCAAGCCGCTTCTCAGCATGCGTTGGAATTCACGATTCTAGGGCCTGCAGGTTCGGGTCGTGAGAGCCTGGCCCGGATGATTATGCAGCAGCGTCAGGCACCTAACTCAGCAGGCAGCAGCATTGGTGACCTCGTGACGCTTCATGGGTACATCGCCGATAGCGAACTTGTACAATCGTGTGCCGCTCAAGCCACCGAATTGGCAACGCAGGTCGCGCTGGCAACGGATAACCGCACGGACAAGACGCTGGCGTGGTTGCTCGTCTTGGACGCGGATCAGCTCGACGCCACAGCACAGGCCGAGTTATGGTCGATTCTGCAAATGCCCGATTCGCGTCTACGGATTTTGGCAACCGCCGAACGTGATTTAATTCATTGTTCTCAAACGGAAAGTTTTCATCCGGGTCTGGCCCACTTGCTGACAACGCAAACCATCGAAACGATTGCTCTGCAGCAACATCTGACCGATCTACCGCTGCTGATCCAATACGAAATCGAACGCTGCAACGCCGACCGTGAGGTTCAACTTGGTGGATTAAGCACCGCTGCGATGCAGATGCTGGCCCAGCATCAATGGCCGGGCGATTTGGCGGAACTCACGGCGGTCATCGCCGCAGCATCAAACAACTGTCAGGGCAACGAAATTGGCGTCGATGACCTTCCCGAGAAGTTTCGCCATGCGATCGCGGCGCTGAAATCCCCACCCAGCGAAATCATTGAAATCGACTTGGAGAACTATCTTTCAGAGATAGAACGTAAATTGGTAGGTCGAGCGCTTCAAATGGCCAAAGGCAATAAAACCAAAGCCGCCAAATTGCTGGGAGTCAGCCGCGCGAAACTTCTGAGGCGCATTCAGCATTTCGACTTCGAACAACCGGCCCCGGCAGCGGATGATCAGCCCACCGACGGACTTTCTGCCGACGACTTCCGGCCATTGGATGAACCGCTATTTGAAGAAGCCGATGAATAGTTCAAGAAAAAGTACACAGATCACCGGCCGCCCATCAAACGGCCAATCCTCATCGCCGGTCCTCATCCTCGCATTCTCAGCCTCGTGGCAGTCAGCGCTAAAACGAGCCAATTTCGAATGCCCGGCCGTTTGGGCACTGGACGAGAACGACTTGGTCGCCGAAGCTATCGCGTATCCTAGCGCGGCTGTCGTGGTCGAGTTACCAGAGGTTCGCTCCGAGCAATTTTGCAAACTGAGGCCGCTGTTTTGGCCGCCGCGACGAATTTTTGTTGTCGGTGACTCGCAAATCCGGTCCGCTGAAAAATGGCTTCGAAGTTTAGGGATTGCCGAAGTATTTTACGTGCCGGCGGACCTAAAAAGACTGTGCCGGATGATTACGCGGCATAACCAAACCTACCCAGGGCCTGCCGAAAGCCTCGAAAATCAGATCCATCGCCAACTGCCTTGGTCTTAAGAAATTACCCATTGAAGAATTGAAAATATGTCAGACGAACTTATCCAATCAGTCCGTGAATCTCTGCAGCAAATCCCCGATCCCGAAACGGGACGTCCGCTATCGAAACAAATTAAGTCCGTCGAAGTTGATGGGGACACCATTAAAGCCGATGTAGGCATCACAACGTTTGCGCTGCCCATCAAAAGCCATTTCCAGCAGCAGGTGACTGATCATCTAACGTCTGCGTTTGCCGATCATAAGATTGCGGTCGACATCACTGACTATCAGCGCGCCGCGATGCCCTTGGGGCAAGTAGGACTCAAGGCGAAGGCCGTTATCGCGGTCGCAGCTGGAAAAGGTGGCGTGGGCAAAAGCACCGCCGCGGTCAGCCTGGCTATGGGCCTGAAGAAAGCAGGTTGTTCGGTCGGTCTATTGGACGCCGACGTTTACGGGCCAAGCCTTCCGCATTTAACCGGAACGCGCGGACAGGTCACCAAAGAAGGCAACAAGATCATTCCACTGCAGTCGGCCGGCATTCCCGTGATGAGCATTGGATTTATGATTCCTCCCGGGGAAGCCGTCATCTGGCGAGGCCCGATGCTGCATTCAGCGGTGACGACCTTTGTGCGTGACACCGATTGGGGAGAACTGGATTACTTGATCATCGACATGCCACCAGGCACCGGCGACATCGCGCTGAGTCTTTCCCAGCTGCTGCCGTTGACCGGCGCTGTGATTGTTTGCACGCCTCAAGAGGTGGCGTTGATTGACGCAATCAAAGCGGTCGGGATGTTTCGCAAAGTCAAAATTCCTGTGCTGGGGTTGATCGAAAACATGAGCAGCTTCCTCTGTCCTGACAATGGAAAGAGCTACGATATTTTTGGCAAAGGCGGGGCCAAAGAATATGCGTCCCAAGACAAGATCCCATTCCTTGGTGAAATCCCGATCAACATCCAGCTTCGTGAACGAGGCGATGCTGGCAAAATGTCCGACAACTTCGAAGATGCCGAAATCGCGCCTTATCTGGAAAAGATCGCTTTTGAGCTGACCAAATGCTTGGCGGAAAAATTCGCCAAAGAACCGGTTCAGGCACAGCTGCCTGTGCTTTAACAACGTCAATCACGTCCGTTGCCTTCAACGGCAGCGTCACTGTGAGGATCAAAAGAAGCAAGGGCGACTTCTTGGGGTCGGGGCAGGGTGCCGTGAGTTGAAGGAAGGCGACATGAGCCGACAAGAAAATGGGCGACATAATTGCCGACGAATCATGATCGCCGGTAGCGCAAAAATTTAGGGCCGCCCATGGCGACCCTTTCTCGTTGTTTCAATGGAAGATTCGTAAGTCAAAGCTTACTTTTTCTTCTTAGCGACTTTCTTTTTTGCTTTCTTCTTAGTCGCCTTCTTCTTAGTAGCTTTCTTCTTTGTCTTCTTCTTTGCTACTTTCTTCTTAGCCTTCTTCTTGGCCTTTTTCTTAGCCTTCTTCTTGGCTACTTTTTTCTTGGCTTTCTTCTTTGTTACTTTCTTCTTAGCAACTTTCTTTTTTGCTTTTTTCTTAGTAACTTTTTTCTTAGCCTTCTTCTTTTTGGCCACAGGACGTCCTCCGTTTTTAGACCGTGGAGAGAGAGTCCGGTCTGGCTTTACGTCAAAGCCTTTTTGACTCACTCGCCATTCGAAATTAAATCACACGTTGTGATTCGAATGAAAAAACCTGTTCCACACACCTTCATTGGTGATGATGTAAGCACAATGCTTCCACCGACAGGTTGACAACGTTTTTAGTTTTAGAGAACCCCCAGAACTTTTCAATATTGTTTTGCACCTTTTGTAAATTTTTTTTCCTTCAACACCAATCGAAATTGACTTTGGTGACTCGCCTGAAACAAATAATTTTGCAAACACAATTCAAAGCAGCACTTTCAACTGCACCGAAATGTAAATCATATCGAACCTTTGTTATCGCTTGCCACTTTGTGCTCATCGTCGTTTAAAAGATGCCTTCGACACGCGTCTTTGGCAAACAAATCGCGATCGAACCATCATAAAACGGCTACGGCGAACGATTAAAAATTCGCTTTTACAACGGGAAATTTATATCTTTTGGTAAAAACAGCATCTCAAAAACAGTTTTCGAAGCACAAACGTGCAACCGCCGCAAATAGAACCAAGCGCTCATCCGTTGTAGACAAGAAATGGGGTTAAGAAAGCTGAACAATCAAAGTTTAGAATGCATTTTTAGGCGCGAAGAAATTGCAACTGTGGAATTTCAAGTTCCAAGTTTGCTTTTAGATGATGCAAACTGAACGTGCTTTCTAGCATCAAATTTTTTTTTGATTTTTTTTCTTAAACAGCAACCTAAACGCGCGCTTTTAACATGACAAATCGTTTTTTCAACAAGGATGGCGGTTACCCATTTGTTTTCGTTGCCGACCAAACGAAGTAAACTTTGTTTCTATCGCGCTCGTAACAACTTCAACAACAAAGACATTCGTCACCCAGCGATGCTGTTGTATGCCTACTTAAGAGAGCATCGCGATGCAATTGATTCATGCGATGCCGACGTTCAAAACGCTTTACCAAGGACGCTGCCCGGACATGCTGAGCGTTTGGTAGTTTTGATAGGCCATATAAAAACAGAAGATCGCGATGAAGGGCTCGCCCTGATAGGCCAGCACACCGCACAGAACTGCCGCAGCCATCGAAAGGATTAAACTCTTTCGTGTTCCATCATGCGGATCAAAAATCTCGAAAAGATTGCGGCTGACTTGTCCACCATCAAGCGGAAAGATGGGGACTAAGTTGATCAGGTTGAGAAAGATATTGACCAAGATGCTCCCCTGCATCACGGCAAGAAACAGCGACCTTTCTTCAAAGAAGAAGATCGGCACCACGCCAAACGCGTACGTAGCCGGCTCCACACCTCCACTGAACTGCTGTGTGATCAAGATTAAGATAAAACCTAACAGCAAACCCGCCAGCGGCCCGGCCAACGAAACAAAGATGGCCTGATAGTTGTTCAGCCTTCCCTGTCGCCGACCAATTCCTTGTTCGGGGATCGCCAGTCCTCCCATCCAGTGCAGCACAATTCTCGAATGCAAACCAAAACGCCGGAATGCCAATGAATGCCCAAGCTCATGCACCAGAATCGACACAAAGAAAATGCCAATCCCCATCAACACGCCCACGCCGGTATTAATTTCAGGTCCACTGACTAAGCCACGCCCAAACAGCAAACTGATGATGAAGAAACCAGGATGGACGCGCACATCGAAGCCAAGGATGTTGAAGTTAAAGTCGAATTCTGTTCTGCCCGGTTCACCAAGTAACACTGTTGGCCCCTGTTAGATTGTCGATGCACAATTTTTGCGAAAACCAATTTTAACGCCAATGCGCGACACCGCCAATGCGCGACACGGCTAGTGCTCAACTCTCGACAACACGCGGCACTGGACAACTCGTCGTTTGAACACGGACAAAGATGACTCGCGCTTTTGGCTGAATCTTTCTAAATGCAGATTTTTTCTAACTGCAGATCGTGACGATGACGCAGCGCACAGGCTGACGGCTAAGCCTAGAAGTCCTGCTAAGCCGCTTTCGAAACAGATGGAGATTTCCGCAGCTTACTGATGATGTAGTCTGCGGCCCGCGCGGTCGCGCCAGGAATCGCGTACTGCTGGGCGACGGCATCCAATTGGCCAACTTTTTGTTCACGCCGATCTTCGTTCGTAAGCCACCCCACGACATGGTTGGCAACTTTTTGCGAAACATCGCCCGTGGACATGTATTCTGGCATGATGGCGTCGTCAGGGTTTCGTTCAGGATCAAACGGAGCCCAAGTCGTCTTACGAATGTCGGTGGCGGCGATCAAATTCACCAATGTGATGAACTTTGTACGCATTAACAGAGCTTGGGCAACCATGACCCAGCGTTTCACCTTGTAAACGATGACCGTCGGTTTGCGGTGATACAAAAGCTCCATCGATACCGACCCACTGCACGCCACACACGCACGTGCGGCCACCATCAACTCAGGCGTACGTTCCACATACATTCGAATTTCCGGCAGTTGTGAGTCTTCAGAGCCGCGTGAAATACAGACCTCTTCCAAAATCTCTTCTGCCATTTGCTTTTGCCGCTGATTAAAGCAAGCGACCGCGAATTCAGCTTCAGGACACTCCTGTGCCACAATCCCAGCGGTTTCAATCAGGGTCGGGAAGTTGTTTTTCACTTCTCGATCCCGCGATCCCGGCAACAGTGCTACTAAACCTTCTGATTTAACCGATTCCAAAAATGGTTCGTCATAACTCTGGTTTTCCAATTGATCAAAATAGGGATGGCCCACGTAAGTCGCGTGGCAATCGCGTTGCTTAAACCACGGCACTTCAAACGGCAGCTTACACAGCACGTGATCGACGTATTTGCGGATCTTTCGCACCCGCCACGGCGCCCAAGCCCACATCTGGGGCACACCATAATAGAAAACCGGAATGCCACGGCGTTTTGCCTTCTTGGCAATCCACCAGTTGAACCCGGGGTAGTCGATCAACACGACCGCATCGACCTGATTCTTTTCAAAGTACTCATCAGCACGGTCGACCAGCGAAAAAAAGAATCGCAACTGCTTGATCGCATCCCAGATAAACATGATCGCATGCTGCGTCAGGTCGTAGTGCACGTCGCAGCCGGCCGCCGTCATTTTCGGTCCGCCATAGCCAACGTACTCCGCTTCGGGCATCTCTGACTTCATTCGCCGGATCAGGTTCGCTCCGTGCAGGTCACCGCTGGGTTCACCGACCGAAAAGAAAATTCGCATTGCACCGTCCATGGTAAGAGCTCTATCAATATCGGCCGCAGTATGACGATTCCCGGCAAGCCAAGGAACATCAAATTGGGGTCCGAAAAACTGGGTTGTAGCAGTCTGATCGCACTACTTTCCAGGAGCAGCCAACTCCTCAGGTGCCACCGAATACTCTTTGGACTCCGCCTTCCCGACTTTCGAAAACGATTTTTCGAAAACCTCATCCTCAAAGATCATCGCGACGCGCTCTTGTTCGGTGGCCGCTTGCACCTTTGCCTGACAACCTCCGCAGCAGAACGCAACTTTCTGTCCTTCGATGGTTACCGCTTTGGAATCGTCGACGGCTCCATCGGTTACAGGACATGCCGACTGGGTATACTGTTTCGTGGAAACTAACTGGAGGTTCGCTTGAGTCGAGAATTTGGCGGGTTCGGCCTGAAATGCTTTCAAACATCCTCCACAGCAGAAATAAACCTTTCCATCGCGATGGTCGGCCGCAAACTTCTCTTTCGCCATACGCTTCGGATCTACCAAGCATTTAACGGCGCTTAGATTGGGCACTGACGAAACTGATTCGGGTTCCGATTTAGAGAACGCGCGTTTGAAGGCGGCGGGTCCAAAAACCAGTTCGGCCTTTGCCGGCAAATCAGCCGCCGTTTCGACTTGCGTCTTGCAGTTGCCGCAGCAGAACGCAACTTCCACGCCGCCGACCTTGGTCGATTTTTCGACGTCAAAATCTTTCCCCGCAATCGGGCAGGCCGTTTGCACGTATTGTTGAGTCACCACCAATTGGTGATTGGCGCGCGTTTGATACGCCGCGCTATCGGCGGCAAACGCTGCCGCACATCCCTTGCAGCAAAAATAAATCTCGCCATCGGCGTGAGATGCCTTGAATTGCTCCTGCGCGTTGCGGTCACCTTCGACGACGCATTTCACACCCGCCAGTTCTTGCGAAGAAGCGGACACAGAAAATGCGATCGTAATAATCGCGACGCATACGACGGCCAAAGATAAACGGGGCATCTCAAACTCCAGAAAAATCAAATACGATAATCGTCTGAGTTTATCCAATCACCGATACAGTAGCCAGATCATTTCAACACGTCGGGCGATCGCTCAGGCCGCACTACGCTTCGCGTGGCTCTGCCAGCAAGAACGTCGCACTCCACCCCACCAGCAGCATTGCCAGCACGGCCCCAAAAACGGCGCTCAACCCAACCGCGTCGATCAGCCATCCCACCAACAGCGACGACACGATCACCGGTATCGAGATGCAACAACTGATCGTGCTGAGATACGCGGGGTGATTTTCAGGCGAAGTGATTTCGAGGGCATAGTTGTTGAAATATCGAAACGCCAATGGCGTCAGCCCCAGCAAAAAGAAGATCACCAAATAAAACAGCTGAAACGGTGAATCGAACCACTGCAGCACGATCAACATCGTTGGCGCGACACACAACAGCCCCATCAAAATCCGCAGGATGCTCCGATTCCCAAAACGATCGGCAAACCAACCCGCCGGTACGCTCAGCAACGCCGCACCTACTTGCTGAGCCACGATCCAATACAGCAACGTGTGGTACCCCGTATTCAATTTTTCCCGCGCGATTGCTTGATAGTGTGGAGACAAAGTAATTGACATCCCAAACATCGCACCCGCGATCGCAAGCAAACAAAAATTACGGTCCTGAACCACCATACTGCGCGCGTTGGCAATAATTTCGATACCGGTCCGCAAGTTGCTTTGCTGATCGTCGGCAGCTTCGATGAACCACCAAGCAACTCCGACGGAACTGATCATCGCCAGACCGGCCGTTCCAAAGATCAAACCAAATTTAGGCGGCGTCGATTCCAGCCAAGGCTGCAAGAACAAGAACGCGAGCACCGTAAATGCCAGCCCGCCGATCAAACTCCCTGCCGCGGCCAGCCTACCACGTTGATCTGCAACGATCAGTTTCCCCGTCAGCGTATTGAACACCAATTGATTGACGCCTGAAACGATGAAAAAAATTGCGTACACCGTCAGGAATAACCAAGGCCACCAAGCTCGATTTTCGCCACCGGTGGCCCACCAGCACATCGCCAAAACGATAAAGCAACTCCCGGCCATCGTTGTCCACAGGCACAACGCCTTCTTCTTCAAACGCACATTGCGAATACGATCCGAAAACAGCAACGGCGGAATCGACTGCCCCAACCGATTCAACATCGGCAAACAACCGCGCTGCCAGCTGGCTCCGCCAATCAAATCCATGAAGGCCGGCATGATGATGCTCTCTGTTTTGAACATCCATCCGATTCGCATCAGCACCTGATAAGCCGCCAATCGAATAAAATTGGCTCGATGCGTGCGGCTTGGCTTCGTAGATTTCGTCGATGGCGAATCGCGGTAGAAAAACAAGTGATAGATCGCGGTCAAAAAAGAAAGTTTTGCAGTTTCATATCGGCAGTTTCTGCCGCAACGCCATTATATTTGGCGCTGTTACATTTCGCGGTATCGTAACACGAAATCTCTTCCGCGTGATCCACCGCAACAATGGCCTGTGGCGGCGAGTAAAACCTCATACAATAAAAAGCAAACACAACCGTGGTCACCGCAGCACGATCTGGAACTCCGATGAATCCAAAACATCAGCCCTCAATCAAAATTTCATGCTGCGTGGTCTTGCTGGCGTTTGCTTTTTCCACAGCAGCGATCTCGACAACACAGGCCCAACTATTCGGGTTTGGCCAACGCTCCCGCAGTGGAAAATCAGCCGAAACCATGCGCAAAGCCCGCGCGGCAATGGCGGAGGAGATCTCAATACAAACCAAGGACGGACGGTTCCAGTTGGAATTCCCCAAGGACGCCGAGGCAGCGGAACTGGGCCAATTGATCATCAAGGACTCTTATTCTAATTCTCATTCCTCCAGCGGTGGTAATTTCTACTGTCACTCGGAATCTGACGTTGCACAGTTCGTGATTAACTCCGGCACCGACCGCTGGGGCCAACAACGAGAAGATGTGAAATCCATCCAACTGACGGATCTGACTGACACTACTAATCTTGTCAAAATTGATTTGGACGAAGCCCAAAAACGGCTCTCCATGGTTTCGTTGAATCTGGCGAAAGGGCACATCCACATCATCCGCCAAACGAAAGACAGGCTGACTTTAGTCGCCGTTGAAGGCGACTCTTTTAGCTACGCCTCTGAGAAAACGGTCAACGAATTGATTTCGGATTCAGATTTCGCCACGATGACCGATCGCTTTCGCGGTGCGGGCTTGGGCGTGCCCAAGGTTGCCGCGCGTTCGAACATCGAAACGTTGATCGAGTCGATTCTAAATTTCTCCGACGAAGATCGTGAAAAATTCGACGCCACGTTTCCCAATTTGGCTTCCAAGAAATTCAAACTGCGAAAAGAAGAGGCAAAGAACCTCGCGCAACAACTGGACCAACACGTGGTAGCCGTCTCGGCGATGCTACTGTCTGAGAACCTACCGCTGGAAACCCGCGCTCGTTTCATCGAGGCGATTGATTCCTGTGAAAATGAATCCACCGTTTTGATGATCAACACCGTCGTCAACGGGAAGCTTACAAAGTCACCCGGAATCCTGGTGAAATTACTCAGTCAGCAAATCGCAACCAAAGCATCCGCTCAATCCATCCGCAACACGATCAACCAGCTAGAAAAATGCACCGACCAGCGGTTGGGCGATGATGTTGATGCATGGTCAGCCTGGATCAAAAATCTGCCACCGGACCAACAAAAATTCGGCACCAAAGAAAAACCGGAGGCAACACCAACCGATAAAACAAAAAAATCACCATCAAACACAACGCGCCGCCGGTTAAGAAAGACGGGTCGGGAACAAGTTCAGCAACCGCTCAAAGATCTTTTGAAGCTCAAACTCGACGATGGAGGCGGCATCGTCATCGACCGGGGGCATTGGAAGCAAACCTTCGCTGGCAAAACACCAAGCCAAATCATCAAGGACGTCAAACAATCCTTTGCGGACTCGGGACTGCCGAAATCTTGGCTGAAAATGGGCGGAGACTACAACGTCGCGGGGCTTGGTTACGAACAAATTTTATTCGAACGCATCGCCGACAATGTAAAGGTCAGGTCGGAAACTTACGACAACACTGCCGACATTAACTCTAACAAAACAAAGTCACTCAATCGAACCATGTATAAATCAGGCCTGCGGATGACCTTGATGGTCCACCCCGAAGGCAATCGCTGGGAAGACGTGCGGAAGAAACGCGCCTACTTCAAGTTTCTTTTTGAAGACGAAGCGGAGGATTTGTTTTATCTGCTCAGCGAAAACCCCAAACAGGGCTTTTCCATCTTCATTTTTTCTAACGACGGAGAAACCGTAATGAACTTGCGCTGTGACAAACGTGGTGCGGTCAAAATCAATCATCTTTTCCAGCAAAAGAAAACGTATCTATCGTCCGAATCCGTCGAAGATCTGTTAGACGAACACGCTGAATTTGTGAGCACGCAATTACTCCCTTTGCTGGATAAGGTCGGAATCTCCGCAGGCGATGCCTTCAAGCAAGGTGAAGAGTAGTCACCTTAGACACGCAAGGCCCCCCTTTCCTTGAAAGACCGCCCAAAGGGCCTATCTTCAAATTTGGTAAGACGAGTGTCGAGTTAAAAATTCGTCCGAAATCCTGACGCGACAGACAGGACGTTTCCCTCAAAAAACCGACGTTTCCCGGCCAAGCGAGAACTTCCTTGAGCAAAACCATCGCGCTGGATCTTTTCTCTCTAAGGGATCTTTTAAGAATGAAAGCAGTCCCATATTTTTTAGGCAAAGTCGTTTGTTACTCTGCCGCTCAGCGATTCGGAAATGATTTTTTTTCGGATCACATACCCTTCTATCGGAGTTCAAAATGGAAATCATGTTTCTTGCTCAGGCCGCTGGTATCAACTGGATTGGAATTTTAGTGGCGGTCGTCATCGGCGCGATCGCTGGATTTTTGGCTGGTCAAATTTTAAAAGGCCGCAGCATGGGTTTGGTGCCGAACATCATCATTGGAATCCTCGGCGCTTTCCTGTTCTCTTTCCTCTTCGGTTCTTTGAACCTAATTCCGGTCCCGTACGTCAACGAGATTCTCTCTGGCACGATCGGAGCTGTGTTATTGCTCTTCATCATCGGCTTGGTCAAGAAAGCAACCTAGAAAACTTGCATTGAATTCCAGCATGGGGGAAGTGTAATCATGGCGCACAAACGCATGTAGGGGCGGTTGACCTCCAGTCTGCCCCCCTTTTTTGTGGTTTCTCACAGGCGACTTACCTCAGGCTGATCAGGCTGTGATATCTAAGCCCCCATTTCTAGCACAACACTACTCGTGCCGAAGCGCTTCGATCGGATCCATTTGAGCCGCTCGAATCGCGGGATAGATTCCAAAGATGACACCGACGATCACCGAGATAAAAAACGCGATCGGAATCGACGCCGGCACAATCACGGGGCTCATCACTTTGGCGACCTCTGGTAGATTCAAGTAAAAATCTGGCGCGAATTGTTGCACGCTTTGCCGAGTGTAATGAACCACCAACGGGCACAACAAACCACCCAGCACTCCCGTCAATCCGCCGACAACCGACAGCGAAATCGTTTCGACCAAAAATTGCTGAGTGATGTCGGAGCGTTTGCCACCAAGAGCGCGGCGAATGCCGATTTCGCGCGTTCTTTCGGTAACGGTCGCCAACATAATGTTCATAATGCCGATACCGCCAACAATCAATGAGATCGCGGCAATCAATCCCATGAACATCATGAACATCAACCGCGTCGTCTTGGCTTGTTCCAGCAATTCATACGGAACGACGACGGCGATGTCTTGGCGATTGGCGTCGTCAGCCATCAGCGTCGCTTCGATCAGTTTCGCCGTGCGGGGAACATCTTCAATCTTACCGACTTGGATCGTAATTTGCGAAAGTTGGAAGTCGGTGATCGAAAACGAAGCGCCAGCCCGTTTCACTTCTCGATCCCCCATCCGCTGATACATGGTGCTGATGGGAATATACACATCCAGCGAAAAATCCTGAGCCGACAGAGAACCACCGATCGCGGCGGTTGCATTGCGTTTTTTAAGGACACCGACAATGCTAAAATACTCTTGTTTCTCCGGCAGATACATTTGCTTGTTGATCGGATCTTCCGAGGGAAACAACCGATCGGCAAGCACCGCCGAGATGACACATACCCCGCGTTTGGATTCGACCTCGCGGTGCGTGATGAAGTGCCCTCGGGCGACCTCTAAACGATTGATCGCCGCATACTCAGGCGTGCAACCCACCAACCGGCCGTCGATCGGTTTTGCATTGGGGTTCCCGTTGTAGATGAAGTTCTGTAGCAGTTCGCGGATGGGGACGACGCGCTCGATGGTCGGGATCGTCTCCAGTATCTTTTCGGCTTCTACGCGCTTGACGCCAAAATCAGCGATCGTTCGGCTGGCTCCAGATGATGTTGATGGCGGTTTGACCGACCGCACGATGATGTTCTCAGCTCCCAAGTCCTCGATCTGCCGCTGAGCCTCTCGGCTGATGCCTTCGCCGATCGCCAGCAGCCAAATCACACTGGCAACACCGATGAAGATACCCAGCACCGTCAATGCCGAACGCATCGGGTGTAGCAAGAGGCTTTTGAGCCCCAGTTTAAAGGTGCGAAATAATCTCATGGGGTGTGGCTAAATTTTTTTTTTAGAATCTGAAACCCAAGCGGCAGGGGAGGGGGTCGATAGTACTTACTGTTCGCTAAAGGGGGTTGCCCAATAGCACTTACTTGAGATTTAAGGAGTTTAGAATCGGTTTGGTCAAACAGGACTATGCTTTGTCAGTTTAACGACTAGCCGGCAGGCGTCGGCTTTTCGCCCCGCCAAACACGGTCGCCTACCGGCTCGTCGTTAAACTGTTGTCTGATAGCTTTGGAAAGCGAGTGCCATTAAACGCCAGCCGCTGGTTCGTCGCGTAACGTTTTCACGGTGCTTCTGGTAAAGGCTCCATAACCCGCGGCTAGCGCCCGGCGGCTAAGGTTTTAAAAATGTACGCTGCTCACTAAGTCCTCACCTCCGCATTCTGTGAGATCTCTTGAATCCGCTGGGTCGTAAAGACGGCTCGATCTTCCACCGGTTCATCCGATTGAACTTCTCCATCCTTCAACCAGATAACGCGTTTGGCGTGTTTACTGACTTCGTTTTCATGGGTGACCATGATGATCGTACGGCCTTCATCATTAAGCCGTTGAAACAGCGCCAAAATTTCTTCGGTCGTTACCGAATCCAGATTTCCCGTCGCTTCATCTGCCAGAATGAAATAGGGATCGTTGACCAACGACCGGGCGATCGCCACACGCTGCTGTTGACCACCGGATAACTGGGTCGGTCGATGATCCAATCGCTGCCCCAACCCAACCATGGTCGCCAATCGTGTGCTCAAGGTGCGTGATTCGTTGTTCAATTGCCCCATGTAGTACAGCGGCACTTCGATGTTTTCCACGACGCTTAGTTGAGCGATCAAGTTGTAAGATTGAAACACAAAACCTAACTGCGACGCGCGAACCTCCGAAAGCTGATCATCAGTCATCTGCGCGACGTCTTGGTCACCCAAAAAGTAACTCCCATCGGTCGGGCGATCGAGACACCCCAACAGGTTCAGTAGAGTACTCTTACCTGATCCCGAGGGCCCCATAATTGCGACGTAATCACCTTCTGGAATATCAAACGAAATCCCACGTAGCGCTTTGACCGTTTCACTTTTAAGGACGTAGTGTTTCTTCAGGTTGCGGAGACTGGCCGCCATCTTGGTTGGCTCGCTCATGGCTGACTCCCGGAAGATCCTTCCCCGGACGCTGCGGGTCTTCCACCGCCGCCACCGCCCCACTGTGACATCATTTTTTTCGCCGCTTTGGTCAATTCCGCTTTGGTCACCGTTCCATCGGAATCCGCATCAGCATCTCCGATGAAGCTCTTGGAGCGGCCCTCCAGAGTTGCCATCTCGGTCGCGTCGATCGTACCGTCGCTGTTGGTATCGTATTTAGACATTATCCCATCGACCATACCGCTGGTTCTATCAGCTCCGCCACCTCCGCTACGCGTTCCACTCTCGGGCCGGCCACCGCCCTCGGAACGCCCACGTGGCTTGCCGCCTTCGGCTTTGCCCTCAGTTTTGACCAAGGTGACGTTCTCTGGCAGCTCAATCTGTTCGTCCGCCAGGACCTCGGGAAGCTCCATCCGATCTTTGTAGGCACCCGGATTCATCACCAGTTCGTCACCAACATTGACGCCATCTTTGAACATCACCATCTTGGAGTTATCACCGCCGACGACGACTTCTTTTGTTTCGTAGTTGTCACCGTTTTTGACCAAGCAAAAGCTGCGTCCCTGCACGCTGTAAACCGTCTGCAGCGGAGCCAGCAACGTATCTTGTTCGAATCGCGACTGGATCGACACCGACGCATTCATTCCCGGTTTAAGGCTCAGCGGCGGATCAATGATACGTATATACACGGCGTACTTGCGGACGTTGGAACCGAACCAGCCCTTGGATTCGGCATACTGATTCACCTTCACAACGATCCCTTTGAGCGTACTGCTATTGAGCGCGTCGACCTGCACCGTCGCCGGCATGTTGGGCTCGATCTGCGTAATACTCTGTTCATTGATAAGCGCTTTGACCTGCATCTTTTTGGGGTCAGGCACGCGTACCAGAACTTGATTCTCTCGAACGCTCGCCCCTTCCTCCATCACCCATTCATCGCCGCGTCCACGTGATTCCTTGGCGTAAACCAATTGCCCTTGAACTCCCTCGGGTGCGACGATGCGGCATTTTGTGATCGCGTCATTAATATCAGCCAGCTTTTGCTTTTCGACTTCAAAGGATTTTTGCTGGCTGTCCAGATCAACCTTCGCGGCGCGGATCTCGGCGTCGAGTTGCGTCAGTTCTTTTTCCTGAGTAACCTCGACCAACACCTTTTTCTTTTGTTTGGCCAGCGACAGCAAATTCTCCGCTTTCTTAATCGCGATCTTGGCTTTCTCAACTGCGAACTCGTCGGCGTTGAGTTGACGCTGAGTAATAAATCCTCGGCTGTGAAGTTTTTCGCTATGCTCCATCACCGCGATGGACTGTTCCAGTTCCTGCTTGGCGGTGGAGATCTGAGATTGCGCGTCGAAGATATCGTTTTCGACCGTCTGCAGCGCTTCGACGAAAACCCCTTCTTCGTACTCGCGTTTGGAGGCTTTGGCCGTTTCCAAAACAGTCTCCGCTTTGATGACTTTTGTTTTGGCCGACGCGATCGCAATATTCTGCTGTTCAAGTTCTTTGTCGAAGGAAGCCGAATCAAGCTGCACCAAAAAATCACCCGGTTTGACCTCGATCCCTTCAGCGGCCACGTTGAGGACGCTGATCTGCCCGTTGCGAGCCTTCACTTCGCAACGGATCTCAAAGTTTTCGCTACTTTCGATTTCGCCTTGGTCAAGCACTTTCGCAACGAAATCGCCCTTGGTCACCGCGGTGGTGATCGGGGCGAAGGACGGCCCTGCGTCGCCGACACTCAGCCACGAATAGATGCCGATCCCAACCATCACCAGAATGATCAACGTGACGATCTTCGCCGGCGTTGAGGCACCGGTTCGATTTATTTTACACTTGGATCGTTGTCGCATGTTCAACTTCTTGAAAGGTGGAGTCGCCGGTTGGACATCGCGCCGACGACCGATGTATTTTTTAAAATCGACCATGGTTTGAAGGCGCCTTTAATCCTTTTATAATCGCCACCGCCCCGTCAATTGACGCGAAACGGAATTTTCTGCGGCCTGAGACTATTAAACCCGCTAATTGATGGATTTTTTAAACCGCGATTATGTAGGAAAGTTCCGATTTCAGCGTCCGCGAACCGCTGAGATCACCACGCGCACGGGCGTTGGATAACCCTCTATCGTTTTTGCGGCATCGTTCGGGTCAAGGAAATCGCTCAGCGACTCAAACGGCATAAACGGAGTCTTACGCTGCTCACTGGCATCAGTCACCGAAACATCGACGACCTCAATCTCTTCAAAACCGATCCGCTTCAGCCACCGTTTTAACATGCCCACCGTCGGCATGAACCAAATCCCACGCATCTTTGCAAATTTATTCTTGGGCACGATCACGTCGGCGCTGTCTGATTCGATCGCCATCGTTTCAAGAATCAATTGGCCACGTTTTCGCAAAGCGCCGTGTAATGTCTCAAGATGTCCGATCGGATTCTTTCGGTGGTACAACACGCCCATCGAAAGCGCAACATCGAATATCCTCAGGTCCGCGGGAATCTCAGCGGCCTTGATTGGCATCACCCCGATCGCAGCAGGATCGGCCAGATAGCGACGGAAGATCTCGTGCTGCACGGTGTACAGCAAGAACGGTTCCACGCCCATCACCCAATCAGCGCCGGCGGCAAGTGCTTTGAATCCAAAATAGCCGTTGTTGCAGCCGACATCCAAAACTTTGGCGTCGTCGAAATAGACCTTGGAGGCGAACCGCTCCCATTTCAAGTTCGAACGCCATTCGGTATCAACGTCGACGCCGCACAAATGGTAGGGACCAATACGCCACGGATTCAGTTGTAACAGATCCGCGCGAAGAGCGCCCGTTGGATCGCTTGATTGGCATTGACCGACCACGCGAATCACTTCGCCGTGTGCATCCAATGATCCCCGACCGACCGCGGGAAGCCGGTCCAGCACCGCTTTCCAAGATTCGAATAACGCATCGTTGTTGGAAACCAAACGTTGATCGCAAATTTCGCGCAAACGCCCTGACCATTGCAGCAGGGCAGGGTGGCCTGTTGCTTCCATGCGTTCGAAGAAATCACTCCGATCAAAAAGAGGGGAAGCATTCAAAGTTGGTTTCCAGACTCCGCCTTCATCGACGTGCCTCTTCAAAGGATTCCATGGCAGCGATGATTCCGTCTAGGTCGTATCGTCCCGCTTCGGCAGCGACGGTGAACCCCAACCGCTCCATTGCGTCCGTCGTCGTCGGACTGATGGTAGCGATCTTCGTCTGCCGCAGCGCACCGCCGAACTGATTGGCGACGGAGTCTCCAATGGCCGAACTGGTAATCGTCGTCCAATCAATTTTCGCTGCCGCCATTTGATCCTCCACCGCGGGATCCGGTTGCAGCACGTTCTGACTGCGGTAGATCACCAGTTCTTCGAAATCGATTCCCTCTTGTGCCAACCGGTCGCTCAGCACATCACTGCCTCGATCGGCGCGAAAGATGGCTGTGTTGGAAGGGACCGGATTTTCGATCAATAGTTTGGCTAAAGATTGGCTGTTGGAGTTTTCGGGTACCCTGGAAACGGTCAATCCATAAGACTCGATCGCTGCTTCGGTCCCCGCGCCGATAGCGACGATCTCGGGAGCCACCGCCTTCAGGGCCTCCATTTGCCCCAGATGGATGACGCGATCGAAGAAAAAGGTCACCGCATTGGTGCTGACGAACACCAGCCGCGCGTATTCCGACAAATTCTTGATCAGGCTATCGGCCATCGTCCAATCCTCGGGACCGACGATTTCGATGGCGGGTTGAAATACGGCCGTGGCCCCACGTTCAGAAATCTTCTGGGCAAACGCTGAACTTTGATGAGCGGCCCGCGTAATCAGCACCGTTTGCCCGGCAAGCGGAGATCGGCGGGGGGATGCTTGGTCAGGCAGGTTCATATTCAGAATTGTAGGTGAACAATGATCGGTGAAAATCGCGAATAACAGCCGGGAATCGGTCGCCCGAGCGGCTTGGGGGCGTTTTATGGCATTTAAGAGAACATATCCCTTACAAAATGCCGAAAATACCCGTGGACAAGATCAACGGTTATTGAGATATTATCGGGTCCAAAAATAACCAAAAGAACCAAGTACAGATATTTCTGAAGAATTATGCCAAATACACGCAGTGCAGCCAAACGCCTTCGCCAAAACGAAAAGCTTCAACAACGCAACAAGTCCACCAAATCAGCGATGAAGACTCAGATCAAGTCGGTACTCGCGGCTGTGGCCGCAGGCGATTTGGAGAAGGCTGAACTTGAATACCGCGACGCTTCTCGAAAGCTAGATCGCGCCGGTGCCAAGGGCATCATTCACAAGAACAAAGCCAGCCGCGGTAAGTCGCGTTTGCAAGCCGCGATCAAGAAAGCCAAAGCGAACGCTTAAAAACGTTTCATACCGTCATTGCGTAGTGGATCTTGTTAAAGATCCTTCAGCTGGACCTTTAACAGGATCCACTACGAAAAAGCAGCCCATGTTTTCATGGGCTGCTTTTTTTGTCGGCTTCAGCGCGTTTTGCCTCTGTTTGACGACGTGGAAGGGGCTCTTTTGCCCGCCGGAGATTATCAATTTTGGAACATATCATATTGCTCGTTGGCCTGCTACCAAACACGGTCGCCTGCCGGCTCGTCGTTAAACGTGAGCCTATTTTTCGAGCGAAGGTCGGACGGGCAGGAGTGCCCATCCTACGCTTTGTGAAATTGGCTGCGGTACACCTCGTGTTGATTCAACCGCATCCGGCGTTCGAAATGCGTCCGGTAGTCCATATCGTGTTCGGCGGCTGTTTCTTCGACCGCATGGGGCCCCGTCAGCGAACTGTGTTCGGCCATCAACCCCATCGTCTCTTCGAAGTACTCCTGGACGTCGGTCCAAAAATGGAAAATCCCGCCCGGCACCAACACACGTTCGATATCGGCGATGAAGCCCGGCTGCATAACGCGGCGGACGCGGTGCCGCGCCTTCCACCACGGATCGGGAAAGTACACGTGGACCGCAACGGCACATTCGGCCGGCAGAAATTCTCGAAACAGTTTCAGCCCGTCGCCGCTGAGCATATACCCGTTGGGGCGTTCATGTTTGGCCAAACGGTAAGCGGCTAACTTGCAATATTTCTTTGCGATCTCGTTGCCAAGAAAATTTCGATCGGGACGCTTCCCTGATTCGGTCAGTACAAAATGCCCTTTGCCGCTGCCGACTTCGATTTCTAAGTCCGCCGTTTGCTGAAACAGACTTTGGGGGCAAAAAGGAGCGACTAGATCATCGACTTCGCCAATGTAGGGGTCGTAGTTGATCGACGGATCTTTTTTCGGTGTTGAACGGCGGCCCATAAAAACTGTTGCAGCGGGGTGAGAAGGAGAGGTTTCCAAACGTGGCGGGCAAAGTGCCCATAAAAAAAACGGCCCAAAAGCCGTTTCTTTCTGTACTTAAAATTGTCTCAGTAGATCGACGCACCATTCAAAAAGCCTCAATCTGAAGCGTTCTAAGGAGTTTTGATCTTCTTGTTCTTGATCTTACGTCCACGGTTGTTCGCAGGGCGTTTGCCGTGGTTTGCTTTTTTAACTTTGTGGCTTGGTTTGGCCATGATGTCCTCGTTGAATCAAAATTTCATGTGGGTTAGGAAACGCCCAAAAAGTCGGCCGCCTCCAGCGTCGCGATAGAATAACAACACCGTGCCGAACTCAAAAGGGGTTTTTTATCGGCTGAGCATGTCTTTGGAGCCCTTTGGAGCTTACTTATTGGACATCTCGACCAATTCGGCCAGAATCTCCTTGGTTTGGCCATTATCAATCGCCCGCGCACAACGTTCGGCACCTGCCAGCAATCCGTCGCAAATGCCCGAAATCCACAGCGCTGCGGCCGCATTGGCGACCACGATATCGCGTTGAGGCCCCAGCTGTCCGTCGATGACGCGCCGAATCACGTCCGCACTTTCGCTTGGACTGTTGGCCCGCAACAGTTTGATATCGGACTTCTGCAGCCCAAAATCTGCCGGTGCCAATTCGGCCAATCGTACTTGTGGTCCCAGAACTTCAGAGACATCGGTGATATCAGAAACCGAAATCTCACCCAGCCCATCGCGCGAATGAACTACGACCGAACGTTCGGTGCCCAGCTTCGCCAGCGTTTCGGCAAGAATCACGCGCGTCGATCCCAGCCCCGCACCCAGCAGTTGAAACTTCGCGTCGGCCGGATTACACAGCGGACCGATCAGATTAAAAATCGTCGGGTGGTCGAGCTTCTTACGAATCTTGGATACGTTCTTCACCGAGGGGTGAAACAACGGTGCGTAGCAGAAACAGATACCCAAAGTATTCAAACATCTTTCGACAATATCAACCGAACAATCAACGTTGACGCCTAACTCTTCCAGAACATCCGCCGATCCGGAGAGGCTGGTCGAACGCCGGTTTCCATGTTTGGCGACCGATGCACCGGCCGATGCCGCGACCAGCGCGGCGGCGGTGCTGATGTTGAAGGTTCCTGTTTTCCCGCCGCCGGTTCCACAGGTGTCAACCACGTTCTCGCGGCGAGAACGTATGGGCGTCATGTGCTTCCGCAGAGAGAGTGCTGCTCCGGCGAGTTCGTCGGACGTTTCGCCTTTTTCATGGAGCGCAACTAAGAACGCCTTGATCTCTGCGTCTTTGCATTGACCTTCCATGATGGAATCCATCACTTCGGTCATTTCGGTCATCGGCAGAGGGCTGCCGTCTTTGATAGTTTTTGTCGCCTCGCGGATCAAGTCTCGCTCCGTATGTCAAAATCGCTGGAAAGATTGCCTGGCGTGGTTTAATGCCGGGGTTGATCGAAACACTCCTCAAAATGGAATGCCTAAGCAACGCCAGTCGCGCCAAGCGTACAGTTTAGCAAATTCGAGCCGGATTGGCTTGGCTGATCCGAGTTTTTCCCTTGTTTGGGCCAACAGCGGCCACTAAAATCCGGCCGATACCTTACATTCTGCCAAGTTTTCAACGACAACTTGAGCGTTCAGCACCCTTATTCAGGAATTTGGAAACCGCATGGCTCGGAAAGTCATCATTGATTGCGACATGGGTATCGACGACGCCGTCGCCTTATGCATGATGCTGTTCGATTCTCGGTTCGAGATTTTGGCCGTCACGGCCACCGAAGGCTGTGTTACAGCGGGGCAAGCCAACCATAATCTGCAAGCCATTATCGCGGAACTTGATCCCGCCAGGTATCCGCGGCTGGGAACGGCGTCGCCGGCCGAAGATGCGCCGCCGGTCAACACCCAGTACTTGTATGGATCTGACGGGTTGGGAAATTCAGATTTTGAAGTCTCCCAGCTCCAGCACGGTCATCCGTCTGAAAAACTGATCGGTGATCTTCTCCGCGCCCACCCGGACGAGGTCTCGATTCTGTGCCTTGGCCCACCAACGAATATTGCCAAAGCCTTCCGGCGCGATCCGACGTTGGTTCCGTTGGTGGACCGAATCGTTCTTACCGGTGGCAGTCTGATCGCCAAGGGCAACGTGACGCCCGCGGCCGAATTTAACTTTTACTTCGATCCGGCAAGCGCCCGCGAAGTCATCCAATCCAAAGCGGCAACGATTCTGTTGCCACTGGATGCGACAGAGCAGGTTACGTTTGGTTTTGGCATGATGGATGATCTGCCACCGGATTCGACACGGACGGGAGATTTTCTCAGACAGATCTTACCGTTTGCATTTCGAGCTTACCGGCAACAGCTGGGCCAGGAAGGCATCCCACTGAGCGCCGCCATCGGCGCGTTGGCGGTGTTGGAACCGCAGCTGTTTCAGTTCGAAACCATGGCGGCGGATGTCGAAACGCAGGGCGAACTAACGCGCGGCGTACTGGTGCTGGACCGACGGCAGCAACCCGAATGGCGTCCCAACGTAGACGTGGCCGTATCGCTGCGCGAGAACGTGGCCTACCAGTTCGTGATCGACCAACTGGTCATGAGCAGCAATCGAGAAACGCCGTAGGAAATTACTGCGTAGGAACCCGACAAGGAATGTTAACGCGGGCGGTTGGGAGAACGATACGTCAAATTTACTCCCGCACGTCGAAGTTCCGCCCTCTCTAAAATTCGCGCTGCCGCATTGAACAGCATGAAATGGGCCGTCGTTTGGCCAATGTCCGTAAGCCCTTCGATCTGATCGTTCTTTATCACAAAATGTTTCGTCCAGAGCATTCGCCGTGGATGAAATAATTCGTTCAGCTCTCGCGTTTTAGGGTGAAGTGATGCGATATCGGACGCCTTTCGCAGGTTGCACAACATGCACGACAGCGCCAAATTATTCGCATCGGTTTGGCCACCGTGTTTTTCAGCAATGGTGTGATCGGCTTGATGAGTTGACGCTGCGAACATCTGCGGCATCAGGCAATACTCGCAACAATCATGTGCACGCGCAACAACCAATCGTCGCAATTCGGCAGGCGGTCGCGTCGTCATTGGTTCAGCCGACCGTGCATTCGTGCTTTCAACAGGCGAACAACGTGTTCAAGTTGCTTGAAAGATTCCAGTTCGGCCAGATCGGATTCGGTTAGATCGTTCTCGCGATTCTTTTCTAATAGGCTGTCAAGCTTCTGCTGATCGCTCTCAGGCAAGCGAAAATCTAACACTTGTTGCGGGTCGGCGGATTTCGCCAGCAATTCAATTAGCCCGTCAAAGACATGAGAAGATTCGGTTGAAGACATAGTTATCTCACCCAAAAGTAAAAGATGGCTCTCGGAGTACTATACCGAATCCAGTCAGCCAAACAAATGAAACCTAGCCAAGTTTTACACAAAATTTCGCCAAATATAAAAACCGATATTCACGTCGGTAAAAGTCGATGTAGTAAGTTGTGTTTGAAAACAGTCGGTCGACGTTTTGCTTGTCAGGAGAGATGTCCATTTAAACCTAAAAATGTTTGGTTAATTCGTTGTAGTTGTCAGCTGCAAAACACTTCACACCATCGCCAACGGCTTTGAAGTGCTCTTTCGCACAGTCGATCTTGCCTTGTTCGGTTGGGCGTAGGGTGTTGGCGAACATGCCGCCCTTGGACTCGACCACGAAATACAGCTTGTCCTCGCCGTCGGCTTCGATCAGCACAACCCAGTCCGGACTGTACGGGCCTAAGGGGGTTTGAATCTTGAACTCGGTGGGGAGCTTTGCGAACAGCTTCACCTCGTCGTGGTTCTCAAAATCGACCGCTAGGTTACGTTCGACGTCCGAATCGTAGACGACATGTTGGTAAACCGACTTCTTGCTTTCCAGCATGTTCTTCTTCAGATAGCCATACAGCTCGTGAGACTCAAACAGCTCTTGAGCGTAGTAGTCCTGGTTACCAATCTTCTGGTACTTGATCCCGCTGACGATAAACAACGACATCTGATCCCGGATCAACCGGGTCGCCTGCTCGATGAACTTCTGAGGGTTCTTCTTGAAGTCGTCCAGCCGGTCACTGTCGATCAGGATTTTAACGATCGAGCGACGCGTCAGATTCGTGGCGTTCTGTAAGTAAGAAACAATGTCTGGCAGCGGAAAGTCTTTGGCTTCGTAGGTCGACGTGCTTTCGCGCACGTTATCTTCGTCAGCTTCTACGCCGCCCCGGTCGATCACGATGTCAGCTTTACGATAGTGGAACCGCGCCTTACCAACGACCATCTCCTTCTTGATCTCCTCGGCACACTTGGCAACCAATGCCTCGCAATCAAAATCAACACGGAACGTTGATTTGTACTTCACTCGATCCCACAGATCCTTGAACTCGGGACTCAAGAACACCTCCTTGTTCAGATTGACCCGAGCAAGATCATCTTTGTTACGGATGTTCAAACCGCCAGCGACCTTTCGTAGTGTCGCGGCAATTTGAGCCGCCTGGTCTGCGACATCTTCGGGCAGATCGACAGTCTCGTCCTTCAATGCCGTCCGCAAGTCATCTTGAACCTTGCCCTTGCTGTCGATGTACCCCTTTTCCTTCAGGTGAGCGTAGACCTTCTTGGATGCCTCCAGCCCGAACATGGTTGTTTCGCCGTTTGCGTCGAGCACGGGGATGTTGGCAAACAGATGCTCTTCGACAATGCCGAAACGGATGCCAGTATCCTTCTCGAACTCTTTTTGCAGCTGATTGGCGTAGTCCGCGTAGGATTCGTTGGCCATGATCGTCAGGCGGTTGGTTTCAAAACCGTGGACTCGTTCGCCGTCTTGATTGACACAAATACGCAACCCACGGCCGATCTCCTGCCGCTTCTTCATCGTCGAGGTTGTTTCGTTGAGCGTGCAGATCTGGAAGACGTTGGGGTTATCCCAGCCTTCACGCAGAGCCGAGTGGGAGAAGATGAACTTCAGCTTTGTGTCGAGGCTTAGCAGACGCTCTTTGTCCTTCATGATCAGCTGATAAGCCCCTTCGTCTGCTTGAGTGGTGCCGTCGCCCCGAGACTCCTTGAACAGGCTCTCTCCTTTGCTGTCCTTCTTCTTGTCGATCGCAAAGTAGCCGTTGTGGACTTCGGCAGGCAGTGTATCCAAGTCGGCATCCTCGAACAGGATCTTGAACTTCGGCTTCTTGATCGCAGCCGCGTACTCTTCCTCAAACATCTGGGCGTACTTGCCTTTGACCTGATTGCCATCATCGTCATAGGCTCGATAGTTCGCCACGCGGTCGATAAAGAACAGGCTCAGCACCTTGATCCCTTGTGGCCGTAACTGCAGTTCTTTCTCCAGGTGCTCCTCGATCGTTTTCTTGATCTGTAGACGCTTGTATTGCGAATCGTCTACCTCGCCGATCACTTGGCCGGTTTTGATGATGTCGGGCTTGCTAGTGAAGTCGATGTACTCGTTGCCTTCCTCGCAGTGAATATCATTCACGATGTAGCCGTCGTAGACATCACGGCCGTTGGACGCCTCCAGCAGATCCGTGCCGGGCTTGATCGTTTTCTTCTTCCGGTCGACTGCTCCCGTGCTCTTGTTGACGATGTCCATCTCGACCTGAGCCGTGAAGCGATTGTTCTTGTTGCTGACCTTAATCAGTTTGATATAGGCCTTGTTGTGGCTGTCGGCAACTTCGATGCCAGCAACTTCGATCTGTTTGACAAGTTTGCGGTCATAGGCGTCCACCGGATCGAGCCGATACATCCTGTTGTACTTGGCGTCCTCACGATGGGTGGCGGAGTAACGAAGCGTGCACAGCGGGTTGAGCGAGGCAATCGCTTCCTTACTCTTCTTCGTCGTGTCAACGCTTTGAGGTTCGTCGATGATCACGATCGGGTTGGTTGCCTGAATGAACTCGATTGGCTTACTGCCGGTCATGCGATCGTGAGGCCGGTGGATGATATTGGCTTTGTCTTCCTTTTCGGGATCGGTAAAGCTTTTGCGGAAGGCGTCAATATTGATCACCATGATCTGGATATAGTCGCTGGTGGCAAAGTTCCGCACTTGCCCCAGTTTCTGCGAGTCATACACGAAGTAGTCGCACTGAACGTTATCGTACAGGCCGGCAAAATGCTGCTCGGTGATTTGCAGCGATTTGTAGACGCCTTCCTTAATCGCGATCGAGGGAACAACGATGATGAACTTGGTGAAGCCATCCTTCTGGTGCATTTCAAAGATGCTGCGCAGGTAGACATACGTCTTGCCGGTGCCCGTTTCCATCTCGACCGTAAAGTCCATGCTGTCGAGCTTTTCCGATTGAGCCAGCCCGTTGTGCAGTTGGATTTTGTTGATGTTGGCCAGCACATTTTCGGGCAACAATTTCAGCCGGTTACCGACACCTAGATCGCTTTGCCCATCGCCTTCAAACAACGGACGATCTTCCTGTACTGTCGCCACGGTAAAGTTCGTTTGGCATGTCTCTTGAACTCTTTGCCCGTGTTGTAAGGTGGGTCGATGTAGATCATCTTGACCTTCTTGTGATACGCCTTTTCAACAGCTTCAAGACTTCCAAGTTGTCACCCTCGATGAAGATGTTCTTGGTCGTGTCCCAGTTGACTGACTCTTCAGGACACGGTCGCAGCGTCCCCGTCGACGGAGTCTGAGCAATCCGCTTGGCCCTCGCTTTGCCGTGCCAGTTGAAGCTGTACCGCTCCTGCTTGTCCTCGACATACTCGCCTAGCAACTCACCCAGCTTTTCCAGATCGACTTTCCAGCGTGGTCCGTCGTCATTTGATCCTTCGGTGAAGACTTCAGGGAACAGCTCACGCATCGACTCGATGTTCTGTCCGAGAATGTCCAGCGAGGAACCGTCGGTCTTAGGATCTAGTTTCGTCATTTTCTAATTTCAGTTTTCGGAAGGAGGTTTTGTCAGTGCGTAGGGGAACCACGAATGAACACTAATAAACACGAATTTCAATACGCGCCCATTAGTGTTGATTCGTGTGCATTGGTGGTTAAAAACAATGCGCGACTCAGTGCGAAAGGGAACCACGAATGAACACTAATAAACACGAATTTCA
>CAKZVF010000216.1 GCA_937921995.1 uncultured Pirellulaceae bacterium | reverse complement strand
TTTGATGACCATTGTGCTGTACTTCATTGGCCGCGGGGCCATCAAGACTTCGATAGACGAATCGCAATTGAAATACGAAACGGCGGCTTGGCTGCAGGAAATTGTGCGGCACCCGACGACGTTTAAATACAACGGTGGTTTGGGGTTTGCCATCAATCGCGCTGACGAACTGGCGGCCGAGTACATCAATAATCGGCAAACGCATTTTCGAATCCTGATCCGCCAAATTTCGTTCTCAATGTTGATGCAGGTGTTCGCCGCGACGGTTCTGCTGGCGCTCGGTGGATATCTTGTGATTATCAAAGAGATGACGCTGGGACAGTTAGTGGCGGCCGAGTTGATTGTGACCGTGATTTTGGGATCGTTCGCTAAACTTGGAAAGGACCTCGAAAGTTTCTATGACTTGATGGCGTCCACAGATAAGTTGGGGAAGTTGTTCGACTTGCCTGTTGAACCGATTGATAAACTTCAATTGACGAGGCAGCCAGGCGCTTATCCGGTGTCTCTGGTTGATATGAAACTGGACGGTCAGATGACCAACCCTTGTAATATTACTTTTGCTGCGGGGAAGACATTTGCCATTCACGGTTCATCGGAACTGAGGCGGTCGCAATTAATCGAAGCGCTGGTGGGACAGCAAAAACCTGCCGCTGGTTATGTACTGCTGAACGACTTCCGCGTTGATACGATTAGTTCCGAATCACTTCAAGAGACAGTATCGTTGGTGCGAGACATTGAGATCTTTGATGGCACCGCTGATGAGAACATTCGTATGGGCCGCGCCGACATTGGCTCCGACGACGTCAACTCGGTCATTTCAGGCGTCAATTTACAAAAAACGATAACGGGACTTGCCGATGGATTGGTGACCCGACTGGCCATATCGGGGTATCCACTGTCACAGGGCCAAGCGATTCGGCTTGTCGTGGCGCGGGCGTTGATTGCCAAGCCCGGTGTTTTGTTTATTGATGGTTTGCTGGACCGGTTGTCGGACTCCGATACGTTGGATCTGCTGGTAAGACTAAAATCTTTCCAGCAAAACACAACGATCGTGATCTCGACCGGACGAAAAGTCATAGCCGATTGGGCGGACGAGAATTTGAATATAGGTATCCCGTCTTGGAGCTTGGTAAAACATTCTGATTAGGTGTTTTGTGTGGTTGTAGAGTTACCGGCTGATAAACTTGCCCGAAGAGTTCGATAATGACAGATAGAATTAAAAGTCGGTTTGGTACGGTTCTGCCGGATCAAAAACAAACGGCAACCCTTCATTTAGTTCAGTCGTCTCGTTTTGCGAAACGATTGGCGAAACTGCTGTTGGTGTTGTTGTTTGTCAGCGGATTGGCGATGGCGTTTTTGCCATGGCAACAAACGTCCCGAGGCGAAGGTTCGGTGGTGGCTTATGTTCCTCAAGAACGTCAGCAATCGATTGAGTCGCCGGCCAAGGGGATCGTTGAGAAAATCGCTGATGGTTTGGTTGAGGGATCCGTTGTCAAAAAAGGCGACTTCATTCTGCAGATTCAGCCTTTTGCTGCCAATATGGTCCAACAGCTTAAAGGCCAGTTGTCGGAACTGAAGATTAAGGAAGAAACGGCCAACGTAAAAGCAGAAGCCTATCGGCAGAACGTCAATGGCTTCACCGAAGCGCTTGAATTCACCGTCAGCGCTGCTGGGCAAATGGTGGACGCCGCACAAGCGAAGCTTGAAAGCAAAAGACGTTTGATTCCCGGCTATACCGCAAAAGAGTTACAGGCGAAATTGAATTACGAACGTCAGGCAAACTTAGCCGAACGTGGTTTGAAGCCTGCCAAAGAAGTTGAGAAATTGAGAAAAGAATGGGACGTCGCCAAATCAGAATCTCAATCAATCCTACGGGACGTTACGTCTTTGGAGAACGAGCTCTCAGCCAAGAAGAATATGCTCGAGGAAAAGCGCCGCGTCGCTCAGACGAAGATCGACTACGCTCGTGCAATGGAACAGGATTCTCTTGGCAGTGCAGCGACAGTGCGAAAAGAGATCGGCGACGTCGAGATGAAGCTTGGCGAACTGAATCGGCTGGTGATTCGCGCCCCGCGCGATGGAACGATCTTTCGAATGCCTTTGTACGAACAGGGGCAAACGATCAAGGAAGGTCAGTCTATTCTGACGCTGATTCCGGACTCGTCCCAAGAGGCTGTCGAATTGATGGTCAATGGAAACGACATGCCTCTGATCCAAATCGGTCAGGAAGTTCGTTTGCAGTTCGAAGGTTGGCCGGCGGTTCAGTTTCCCGGTTGGCCCTCGATTGCCGTGGGAACCTTCAGCGGTCAAGTCGCGACGGTGGATGCGACGGACAACGGTTTTGGGCGGTTTCGAATTTTGGTCACACCCAACGAAGATGCGGAGTGGCCGTCGGACAGGTATCTGCGGCAGGGCGTCAGGACCAACGGTTGGGTGATGCTGCAGAAGGTGTCGCTGGGCTACGAAATCTGGCGACAGTTGAACGGTTTCCCGGTGATCGTTTCGGACAAAGAACCCGGCAAAGAGTCAAAATCGAAGTCGAAGCCGCCAAAACTGCCAAAATAGACGGCACCGTGTTGGCGGGAAGAAGATTCTGTTTGAATCTGGTGCTCGCGTTCGCACTGATCGTCACCGCGGGCTGCCAAACGGCTGGTATAGGAAGCAATCCCTTCGGCGGAGACGACGGTCAAATTTCTCTCTCGCCGGTCCCCACGCTTCGTCCTGTTTCGGCTTCTGCGAATTCTCGGGCAAGCCGTTCCCGCAATCAATCTGAAGCGATTACCAATGGAGTAATGACGCGCGAGTCTTTGTTATCGCCATCGTCAACGGCGTCTAAGCGAAGCACTGCGTCCAATCACAGCAATCGCAGTATCGCCTCCAGAGGTAGTGCAAAATTCACTTCGCCGCTGACCGATCGACTTGTCGAATCCCGTCGTAGCACAGCCGCCTCCGCAGATTCATCGTCAGCGGCCAGCACCAAGCAAAGGGACGTTAACGAAAGATCGGGCGGTCCAACGTCGCGGTTAGTGGCTTACCAAAAGGATGACAGCAGCCAAGAGCGCGCTGAAAAGACCGCTAATGAAGATGCGCTTCCGTTTGAAGACGATGAATCGCAGCAGGAAGATGAACGGCAGCAGGAAGATGAACGGCAGCAAGAAGATGAACGGCAGCAAGACGATGAACGGCAGCAAGACGATGAATCGTTGGAAGGCGATGGCGAGTCCACTTCGTCTTTGGACGCTCCGCGATCACGTACGTCAAGCGTCGCGGCCTTCAACGCCAACGCTTTAGATCTGCTGGACGTGATTTCCTCGGTGACGCGTTGCTATCCGGAAATTGAAATTGCGATTGGCGAAATTGAAGAGGCGCGGGGTAAAGTGCTGGCTTCGTGGGGCGAATTCGATTCCATTTTCTCTGCTCACAGCATCTCTCAGCCTTTGGGTTTCTACCAAACCTATCGCAACGGAGCTGGTATTTCTCGTCCGCTGTACGGGGGTGGTGAGGTCTATGGTACCTACCGCATCGGTGATGGAAATTTCGAACCATGGTATGGCGAACGTGAAACCAACGAGGGCGGAGAACTAAAAGCCGGTTTCTCGTTACCATTGTTGAAGGATCGCGCCATCGACAAACGACGTGCGGGCGTTCGAACTGCGGAACTTAATCGGGATCAAATCGAAGCAAACATAGAAGTACGACTCTTGCAGTTCGAACGATTTGCCACCCAGGCCTACTGGGATTGGGTTGCTTCGGGACAAGCGGTGTTGATTCAACGCCAGTTGTTGAAACTGGCGGAGCAAAGAGTCGAACAGATCAGCGTGCGGATCGAACAAGGCGATTTGGCCAGAATCTCAGAGATCGATAACGATCGTTTTATTGCCAAACGTAAAAACGGTCTGATTAAAGCCCGCCGTGGCGTCGAAAAGGCCGCGATTAAACTTTCCATGTTCCTGCGAGACGAAAATTGCTGCCCGATCGTCGTTGATGATCAAAGGCTACCAACTGATTTTCCATTCTCGCAGCGCATTGCTGATCTACGGATTGAAAATGATATTTGCCAGACGCTCCGAACGCGTCCGGAACTGTTGGAACTTGCCGCCGCCAGAGACGAAGCATTTGTCAAACTGCAATTGGGACAAAACCTAATGCTGCCAAAGCTCGATCTAAAAGGTTTCGCAGGTCAAGATCTCGGTGGAGAGACCAGCAGCAAGGGGGACAAGACGCCATTTGAATTGCAATTGGGTTTGTTTGCGGACGTACCACTACAACGTCGTGAAGCTGCTGGAAAAATTCGAGCCGCCCAAGCAAAAATTGCTCAGATCGACGCCAAACGTCAGTTTGTCTCGGACAAAATTCGCGCCGAAGTCCAAGACGCGGCTTCTGCCGTCAACGCCGCGTATGATCAAATTATTCAATCGCGCGAAAACGTCGAACTGAACGAACAATCTTTGGAACTGGGCCGACTTGCGTTCGAGGAGGGTGACATTGATCTCTTGGCGCTGAACATCTACGAATCCTCGGTCGCCGATGCTAGGTTGCAATTGCTGGAGGCTCAATATAAGTACTTCTACAGCTTGGCGATTTATCGAACGATCACCAGTTCAGAAGCCTTTGTAAATGCTCCCTTAAGCGTGCTTCCACCGATGGCTGTCGATCAGCAATAGCTCGTAGGGCCGGTTCCCAAAGGCCGTTTGGGGTATGGGTGGACGCGGCCGGTAGGAGTCGGCCCTTCTCAAACGGGAATACAGAAGTCTGGGCTATTGCCCCTGGGTTGATGCCTCAATTCTAAGCCGTTGTTTCTTATTCAGCCCTTGGCCAAAGTAAACATCAGGTGACAACCAAGGGCGCGTTTTCTTCATGGCTTCGTCGTGGAGATCTCGACTTAGATCACAATCAAAACGCGCCAAAATGGAATGCTGTTTCCCCTTTTTCCCCGCATTGGTGAAGTGGCACAGGCCCCATGTGATCCCGCGTCCGTCGGTCGTATCGGTAAACGCATCAACGACTCGTGGACCTGCCGCGACAGGCATCAACGCCGACGTCGCGGCAATTTCAAAGTTGACCCAATCTTCGGCGTATTGAATCGTGCTATGTTCGTTCCCGTCGACAATGGTCAGCGCCGCGACGCCCTTTTTGAAAGGGAATAGAGTTACTTCGTGCCCCGAATTCAAGACAGGGTTGAGCGGATGCTTCTCGTAAGGCCCCATCGGATCGTCTGCAATCGCCAGTCCGCCGGCGACCCATACGCTTTCGGGGCGATTAAAAGCCGATTTGTAGTAGAGGTAAATCTTCCCGTTATGAACCAGCGGGTAGGGATCGTGAATCGCGAACTGGTCCCACTCTCCCTCGTCGCCATTGGGGATCACAATTTTATTCGTCGCCGTCCAAGGACCGTC
>CAKZVF010000215.1 GCA_937921995.1 uncultured Pirellulaceae bacterium | reverse complement strand
GCGATGCCAAACGTCGAAAACGCGAACCGCCGTCGGAAGTGTTCTTGCGAATCATCATCGAGCGCGTCGTACAGCGGCAGTTCATTGATATCCTGAGTCGCATCGGCAAACGACGCGTCCATGTCAAAGGTAACTTTATGTGCCAGCCCGTTGACGTTCAGCAATTCACTTTGCACCGTCGGGTCGACTTTCCAAACCGGTAAACTGGCCCGCACACCGACTTGCCCGCCAACGCGAAACAGATCGTTGTTATCCAGCGCCTCTTGCCAATACGAAACATCCGTCAGCGCATAGGGTACGACCTTCGTCGGCCCCAGTTGCAGCGGCACGTTGACCTCTTGGCGGCTGGTGGCGCGAATGCCGTTAACGTCCGCTTCCCAAGCCAACGGATCAAAGAACGCGGCGTCGGTCGGGTCGGTAGGTGTGGACGCGACGCGCATCCGCGCGTATCCGACGTTGGAGTGGCTGTTGATGAAGGCGCGATCGCCAAAAATGGGCTGGCCTAAAATGAACTGATCAAAACGCGGCAGCCAAGTGGTCTGCGTGAAGAAGTCGTTGATTTGAACGTCTGCGGTCAGGTTGTAGCTTTGCGTGCCAAAGTTCCTTTCGACCCACAGCCCCGTCGTGGCGTCTTTGTTGGTGTCCCATTCACGTTCGTAAAACTGTTCCAGAAAATTACGATCCGAAATGTATCCCAGTTCAGCCCGGACCACGAATCCGGGCGCGATGTCGTGACGATGGCTGCCGATGACGCGCCCGCGAAAGGTTTCCTCGGGAACCAAGTTGAACCGCTGGCGCCCCAAAAAGTCCAACCCGTCATCGTTGATGAACCAACTTTTGTAGGATCCCTGCACGAGACCGGGAATACCAAGCAGCCCATTGCGACGATACTGGGCCTTGCTTCCATAACCCACGCCGCGCTCGCTGAGATAGTCCAACACGCCGGTCCACTCGACGCCGCGTGGCGGGGTGCGGATGCCCAAGATTTTGAACAGGTCCCAACCGGTGTGGACTTGCGTGCCAAAAATACGATCGTTGTTGACCGCGAATTCGGTCAAGTACAACGAGGGGTCGCTGAGGCTGGTCGCGAATCGTGGCCACGCGAAAACGGGCACCTGTCCGATGTACGCCCGGTTGGCAAAACTCTCGGCGAAATACTCGTCCCCGATCTTGGGTTCTCCGGTTGCCGGGTTGAATAAGGGTTGCCCCGTTTCGGGGTCGATTTGCTGAACCTGTTGGCGCGTTATGTTCATCTGATTCGATTGCAACCAGTAACGCGGAACGCCTAAGCGGCTGGAGGTGAGCGCCGTGCCGTAGGCCTGCAGCCGGTTCTCGTCGACCTGCTGCACGACGTCGGCTTTGAGCCGCACCAATCCGCGGTACTCGGGCACCGGCGTCAGCACTTCGGCTTTGAGGATGGTGCCTTGGCTGCGCTGGACGTTGTAGTACATCCGTTGAGCGTAGATGACGCGCTGACCTTTGGCGAAGACGACGTTGCCCTCAAGATAAAGTTCGTTGCTGGTGGATCCGTCGGGCTGCGTGCGTTGCCATTGGACAACGCTGTCGGCCAAGATCACTAATTGCTTTTCTTTGTCGGTGCGGAATAGTTCAGCTCCCGCGATTTTGCTGGAGTCGATGGCGATGCGCACGCCACCGGTGACAAGCACGACGCGTTCGTCGGGGCGCTGGGGGTTGGGGAAGGTCTTGGAATTGAGACTGACTTTTGAGTCGCGCGGGGTGATCGCGAGTGTATCGCCTTGACGCTTGGGTTGATTGCCCGTGGCGGTGGCGGGTCCTGACCGAAAGTCGCCGGGGGGCTCTACTGTGGGCCCTTGGGTGGATCCAAAGTCGGACAACGGTTGCCGATCTAAAGACGGAAGTTCAAACTGCGGCACGCCAAGATCTGGCACGTCGTTGATCCCGGGTAGGGCAGGGGAGCTTTCGCTCAGCTGACCTGTTTGAGCCGATACAAGTTGGGCGGTCGGTTGAAATGAGTTGCCGCTGTTGCCGCCGGCGGTTTGAAAAACAGATCCATTGGCCTGAGCACCGAGTGCACTTTTTCTACCGGCGGTTGCGTTAGGATCCACCGCGGTGACGCCTGCTCGCAGGGCCGATTGTAAAGCGAAGTTGTAAATCGGCGGCGGGCGGTTGTCGGGTAACGGATAAGTTGCCGTTGCCAAATCGACGGTTGCTTGGGTTACCAATTGGCCCAGCCATTGTTGATCTTCGATTCGGTCGCGCCGGCCACTTTGCTCACTTCCCGCGCCGAGGCTATCAAGTTCGACGACGACGTTGTTCTGCAGATAGACGATGACGCGATTGGTTTGGGGCCCAGTCGCCGCGTAAAAATCGTTCGGATCGTCCGAGGGCAGCTCAACCCAGATCACCGCTTCGTTGGCCGAAGCGTAAAGGTCTTGCTGGCGGACTTCGACGTTGCCTTGGACGTGTAGAATTTCAAAATTGCCGCGCTGCCAGCGACCGATTTGCTGACCGTTGATCGTCACGGCCGACGTTGTGGCGGGTCGCGCGAAGGTGATCTCTTGGGCCGTGGCAAGGGTCGAAAAAGTGCAACATGTGAAGACGATGATTGCGATCGCGGCGCAGCACTGCAGCGCGAATTTTCTTAAGCGAAAAATCCGCGGCCAGAGTGTTTTGGAAGGTTGAATTTTGGAATTCAAACTGCGTTCGAACTGAGGGCAAGAACCTGTTTATATAGATGGGGCGGCGGAGTTTAGGAGCTTTCCAAAACCCCAACAAGACAGATAAAAACCGGGAGAAAGAGGGCTGTTGATTTCGCAACCCGAACGCGTCAGCGCGGGATTTCGCGGCACCCCGTGATCCCGCGCTGACACATTCGGGTTGGAATTCGTTTAACAACGTTTCCTGAGCCGCTGGGCGCTAGCCGCGGGTTGCCGAATTTTGCCAGAAACATCGGGGAAACGTAACGCAACGAACCAGCGGCTAGCGCCCTGCCGCTAACAGAGTGAAGTCCCAATGGACGATCCTCGCATGAGTTTCTTAAACTGGGTAAAATGCATTACAAAAACCAGTACCCGATCGAGACCCAGAATGAAATATCCGGCCCATATCCAAAACTTGATGTCTGACGAAGCCTTCGGGCATTATGCCACCACAACATCTGGCAATCAAAACGTGCTGGCAGATTTGCAAGCGATTGATGCAAGCACTTTGGGATCGAACGATCCGATGGCGCAGGCTTGTTTGAGCGGGCTTTGGCTGCTGCACAATTTTTTAGATCCGTCGCACGACATCAGCCAATCGCTTGCTACGTGTGCCGGCAGCCATTGGCACGCGATCATGCACCGGTTGGAGGGAGATTTTTCCAACAGCAAATATTGGTACCGGCGCGTCGGGCAGTGGGATTTGTACGATGTGATCGGACAGCGGTCGGGAAGGCCTTTCGATCCGATGCAGTTCGTAGATCGCGTCGAACAAGAAGGCACCGACGCGACGCATGACGTTGCGGTGGTCGAGTGGCAGGTGTTGTTTGAGTACTGTTTTGAGAATGCGGATGGTAACGAGTGAAGATTGTTTGGCTTTGGGATTCAATCGTTGACGCGTTTTGAAGTTGTACCAATACAAGCCCGACGCGCGAGCGAGTGGATATTTCCGCGGCTTCCTGGATCCCTCGCTGGCGCGTCGGGCTGGTATTTTTACCACTTCGCGATTTTCATTTTGCAAGTGATCTCCGATAAGATTCTCTAAGCTTCACGAGCGCCGTTTGAGGATCAACAGCCAACCGCCAAGGAACACCGCCGCGACGCCGATGACGATAGAGGTCTTGGCCCAGTTGCCGCCGGAACGATGAAAGACACCGACGGCGATCAGCGCTGCCCAGATGATGATGCCAACGAACACGGCCGTTAGCATGGTAGAGGAAGTCCGTTGTCGATCGTTCACCGCTTTTGCTCCGGAGCATCGCCGGCGATTCGGACCGAATCAAGCGCCGATGCTTTGACGATTTTGATAGACCGACTACCTAAGGCGATTTTTGTATTCTCACTGCCATCGCCGATCACCAGCGCTCGCACTTCGCACGCGCCTTTGACGTCGCTGGGGATTTCGATGGATGTTTCAAACGACCCGACGTCAATGGTCAGCTGTTTCGAAACGCAGACTTGATCGTGAGCCTGCTGATAGGTCCGTTGATAGTCGGCCAATTTCTGATCATCGGGCTCAAACTTCCGCCGTCGTTTGGGTCGCACGCGAAATCGGTCTCGCCGATACACCAGTTCGATCGTCAATTGCCCACCGAGGGAACTGGTACCTGCAATCTTCAATGTCTGCCCCGCGGGGGACTCGCCGGCGCACTGCAAATCAACATTCATCGGCCGCTTCAAACGTAGCAGCGGATCGCCCAGCAGATTCACCAGATGCAGATGTTCGCGTTTCTCTGCGTTCAATTGTTTGGGCAGCGGGCTCAGCGACTGCCCCATGCTTTCGATCATCTGCCGGTATTTATCGTCTGCGGCGATCGGTTTTGGGTTGATCATGGCCAGCTTACTCCGGCGCATCAACTGGCCGATCGTCACACACTGACCTTCAAAAAACTCCTCGGCCATCTCGATCGACAACAACGACATCGCGTACGGCATCGTCACGCGCGAACCGCAAATCACGGCGACCGGTCCTCCCGGTTGTTTCATCATTTGCTCGGCCAAGCAATCGCGACTGCTGTCGATCGCACCGGTGTAGCACGCCAAGAAAATAGCGATGGGGCTGCCGGATCTGCAATTGAGCGACCGGGCACTTTCGTCGTCCAAGATATCAAAACGTTTTTTAGGCACACGCACTTTATCCAGCCGCTGACGATCGCCGTGTCCGACGTAGATCCAGAACAAGCAACCTTCGTTGAATCGCTCGATCGTCGTCTGGGAGAACAATCGGGGATCAGGGCAGTAGGGGCTTTGCCAACTTCCGTAAGTCACCGACGTGTCGTAACTGGCGGGAATTTTGTCGGTGATAATTTGTTTGGCGGTGCTTTCGATCAGCCCATCGGTGACCGATCCAAAGCCTCCCAATCCTGCGATCAGATTGATCCGTCTGCGCCATTTTTGATTCCCGCCATCAGCGTTATCGGCCCTACCGGATTCGTATTGGATCACGCGCTGAACATAACGCTCCAGTTCCTGAGCGTCGGTGGCAACGATGCGTCCGACGTTCAGTTCGGGTACGGCGTCGCCGTTGAGATCGGCGTAGGTGTTGTCGGTGGCGATTTCCATTTCCGAACCGAACATGAAATTGACTTCCGCAAGCACATGATCCGTTGGCAGTAGTTCCGTCGGCGATTTGGTCCAGTCCCCCGCGTCACCGACCAGAACTAGATTTTCTATCGTTGGATGCGCTGCGGCGACACGCCGAATAAAATTGCGATTGTTCCCCGCGAACCGCTGGCCTTGGATCACCAGCAGCCGATGGCCTTGTTCAGTTCGGTAATCGACCCAGCGCGTGAGCGCCGGAGCCAACTCGGGCGCGACAATGACCAGCGTATCGTATGGTCGAGCAGCCACCGCGGCCTGAGCGTAGGTGGCTGAATTACCAGCAGCGAAAACCAATGACGCCGACAACACCAAACAGCTTAACAACTTGCACAGAAGAGCGGATGGATTCACGGCTGGCTTTCGAAGGAGAGCGTCGAGATTTGCGGTGGAGACCACGACTATCATCAAATTATGCTTTTCAAGCAACACCGTTGTACGGATCGAAGTGCGCAAAGCACGGTGTGTTCTTGAAATTTAGATTGCCGTTTCCCCAACTTGCCGGGCGGATGAGCGAATGTGGGATGAGCTTCTAGCTTGTGTTTTAGGTCCCAAAATAAGACTGAACGATTCAGATCGGAAAAAATTCACAGGCTGGAAGCCTATGCCACCTTCGCAAGCGATTGCGTACCATCACTTCGTGATTCATCAAGTGACAACGATTCGCTATCACTCGGTTTTTTTGCCACCAATTGTCCAGATAGCGCCTTCTTCGTCGAGGTCTTCGTCAGCATCCTTGGCAGCGGGAGGCTGGACATCCACGTTGGCCATTTCTTGAGGCGCGTCTGCGGCGGGAGCTTCCTTGGGCGGAGCGGCTTGATCGGGCGGATCGTTTTGCGGATCAGCATTTATGGCAATCGCATTTTCCAGCGTTTGGATCGCCGCGGGATCGACGGGGCGTTGGTCGCGGTAAGAAACCATGATCGGACTGGCCCAGAAAAACGGCGTGTCACCATCCACCGCTGGTGCATCGGGATCGGTCTTCAGACGCGGCTCTTTGGTAAGATCGACTTTGCTGGCGCGCGCCAGTTTCACCGCACTCTGCAGCGCCGTCGTCACCGGCATTGCGGTTGCAAAGCGCGCGTACTGCGCGGCCAAGTCTACTTGCCTTTGTCCGCCGGTATTCCAGCGCGACATCACCGCCGTCCTTCCACCGGCAGCCATGATACTGGTCGCGGTGAAAAACATTTCGCTGCCATCAGGCCGCGACAATCCACCGGATCCGCCGATCGAATTCAGCCCCAACATCACAACATGATCCGGAGACTGAAACGGAACCGACATCCAGTCCAACAATGTGGCTTGATCTTGTGCTTTCTTCATGCCGCCATCAACGCGCAGCGGTTGAAAACTAAAGGCACCATCTTGGTTGGAGTTATCATTAAGCACGACCAACTGATCCAGTTGCCCGGCCAGTTGCGCCGACGGAATCTCTTGACTGGAACGAGTGCTTAGATCTTTCGCTTGGATCTCTTTCTCCAGCACCGCGGTGAATGCTTCATTGGCGATGCTTGAATCGGTTTTGGCGTACATGGGACCGGGAACGACGCCGGTCGATTTGATTTCACCGTTGGAGGACGGGTTGGCAAACGACAGGAACAGGGTAGGGCAATAACGCACTTTCGTATCTTCGATCAACGGTCGCTGGTCGTTGCCGACCAGAAATGCCTCAAAGGGCACATACCACAGCAGACCATCAGGAATCACAATCAGCTCATCGGCTTGCTCTAAATCATCCAGGGGAATGTCTTCGAACAAATCGTCTTGGAACTCGCCAACGGCCTCTTTCCAAGACTCCGCCGCCAGCAACTGAGGATCTGCGAAGTTAGCCGCGACGCCCATGGCGGCCAGAACACTGCCAACCCCTTTCTTCAGCGCCCGCGCGTCGACCAACCCAAGGTACCGGGCCCGTCGATCGTCGAAGAAGAAAATGTGATATCCCGATTGCGTTTGCAAAGCACTGAACACCATTTGACCGCGCGACACGAAACCTTGGATTTCCGAAGCGTTACCCAGGGGCGGAAAAACCATATCCGCTGGCTCGCGTCGCAATGCCATGCCGGCGATGAGGGCTTCTTGGCGCGAATAAATTCCAGCCAGTTCGCGCATCGTTTGGCGTTGTATTTTTTCATCCTCGGAGTTGGCGTCCGGTTGCAGCGGCAGCCCGTCCAGCTTATTCCGCAGCACCGTCGACTGGTTCAGCAAATCGCGATACACCGAATGCCGCGTTAGGAGGATTTGACGTTGCTTGAGCGCTTCCGGTTTCAAAAACTGAGCATCGCCCTGCAGCACCCAACGCAGAGATAGTAACCGTCCTCCCAAGGGCAGGTCCGCGTAGAAACGATGACGACGAATCTGATCGGCGACTTCCACCGCGCGGTCGACTTGTTTGCGATTGACAATAATTTCGAACCAGCGTTCCATCGACGCCACATGCGGCGTCATCAAAAACGCGATCGCGTTCATGGGCTGGGTCTTCCAAAGTAGCTGATCGGGATCCTGCAACAGTTTCGTATAAACCAAATCGGCCTGTTTTTCAGTCAGCGATTTATTCAGGAACATCGCGTCCGCCAATTGCAACCGAAACAGCGCGGGCGATTTGTCGGACAGGCCTTTGAGCGCTGCCTTGAGTGACGTCAACCCACCGCGCGAATCGCCGCTGGTAAATCGGTTGACCGCTGTCAGGTAATGCAGCTTCGGAGCCAGCAGCGTTTGCGAAATATTGTTGCGATTGGTCATCAATTTGTTCGCGCGGTTGAGCGCCTGAGCTGATGCTGAGGCGTCACCGGCTTCGGCAGCACACTCGGCAACCAGCACCGCCAGAGACGCTTCCAACATTTGCGTGCGTTCGCGTCCGGCCCAAACAAGAGCGGGCTGAAGGGCAGGCAACACCGATCGCTGCGTCATCAAGTGGGCCTGTGTGGCCAGTTCAAAACCTTCTTCGATGACGTCGGGTTGCTGGAAGTAGGCCCCCGAATACGTGGCCTCCAGCGCGAACTGAAGGGCAAGGTCGGGCTGCTCTTTAACGATGCCCAGATGCGCCAGTTCTGCCAATGCCAAAGGCGTTAGAGGATGATCCAAACCGCCGGTGAATTGCAGCGATGCGTTGAGCATGATTGCGGCTTTGTCGTTTTCACCGACAGCCGATAGCGCCATCCCATACACGACGCCGTTGAGAGCGCCCATCAACGTTCCGCTTCCCGATCCGGCTTTCTTAAGACTATTGGCCAGCCTGAGGGCGAAAGGATCGTAGCGTCCGGTCGCGCCTGAGATCTGCCGCCGACGATGGACGGCAAGCGCCGTACACCGCAGCACTTCCACGACGTTGACTTGGCGGAGTTCCGATGGATCGAACACACCGCCATCCTCCAGCGCGATCCCCGCGGCCAACTGCTTGCGGAGAACCGAAAGGGTGTCGGGAACATTTGAGATCTTACTGTTACGTTGAGACTGCCCCCAGGACACCCGCGCTTTTTGAACGGCAGCGGTGTCGGTTTGGATCAGCGCAGGCAACTGAATATTGGCTTGCCACCGTTGCCCCTCCATGCCCAGATACAGCGTCAGCGCGTCGTTGTACCTTTGCAGTGCGGTCTGATGATCACCCACACGATAATGACATTCGCCGATCATCGTGAGAATACACACGGAGTCCAAATAGCGCGCTTCGCCCACCTGAAACGCCGAACGATACTCAGAATTGAAACGACGTAACGCGGCTCTGAAATCGCCTTCGTACAAGGGCGCAAAAGCGGTGTAGTAAGTGCGATGAGGAAGTTGCTGACCTTGGCCTTGAACTGCAGTCGGCGACCACGCGCAGTGAACAAGCGTCACCACCGAAGCCAGAAAGATTGAAAGCCAAATTTTCATGTTGCAGGTCCGCACGAAGGGTCTTAACACTTTGATGATAGCTTTTGGATGCCCGCCCGTTAACTTCTTCGACAGGTTATTGGCGATACATTGCCAAAATGGCATCTGCGATTCAAAAGAAAATCCGCACCGCGATCAGGACGCTCAACCCAAGCGCCAAGGTTTGTTGATTTGGGGCTGATGGTCGTGCGAGCCACCGGCCCATACTTGGCGACGCTGCGCTGAATGCGTACCAGCATATTTGTAGGCATAATCGGGTGGTCGTCACGGAATTTTTTTCACCAAGCCAACGCCCGACCGATTTTGATGTCAGTCTTAAAGGCGAAACGCCGTTTGAGGTAAAAAGCGTTCGGGTGACCGATTCCACCCACGACGATGTTGAAATCGATGATCTGGGCAACACCGGCGAGCTGCCGTCATATAGCTTGAAGACGCTGATCTTCCAGAGGTAGGTCCCTATTCTTCCCGCATGTCAGCGGTAAGGATCCTCGTTTAACGACGAGCCGGAAGGCGACCGTGTTTGCCTGGCGAAACGCCGACGCCTGCCGGCTATTCGTTAAACAGATCGCGCATGCTTTTAGATAAAAGACATTGCTCCGAACTTCTTGCTGAAATTTGTGCTTTCAGCTTTCACACCCCTCCGATAACGAACCAAGTGCTCCAGCCCCAGTCGCGTATTTGCTAGCAACACTCCGCGGCTACGCCATTCAGCAAACCGCCCAGCCCCCCGAATGTTTCATCAAATGGAAGCTAGGGGATCTGCAACGATTTTATCTGGGGAAATGTCAAAGTTCAGCGGTTGTACCGACGATAAGAATTTTGTCGGTCATTCCGGGGACCCGATGCCGGTGCATCGTGTCAGCTATCGACGGTTTTGAAACCACGGAACAAATCAAACCCCTTTAACGTTCAACGAAAACGTTCCATGAAAACTAACTACCTGAATATCGTATTACTCGCTGCCGCCTGTTCGGCAGGCTGCGTGTTCACAGGCTGCCAAGTCAGCGTTGCGGGACAGAATTTGCCAAGCGCATACTTTTTGGAAGACGATTTGCAGTACTTCCCAAAAGGTCCTGAGTTCAAGCTCTCACGTGAAGCAGCCGCCCAAAAAGAGGCTCGCGCTGAAGCAGCAGCAACGCGTTAGAACGCTCGAGTACGATTCGCCCGGCACGCAAATTTGTGCCGGTTACATTTTGCTATAAAACTTCCGATCCTCCTGTCGCATCACGGACAAAAGCTCTGTGGGCTGCAAGCGCGGATCGGTTTTCGTTAGTCGCAGCAACGTCTTGACGATCTTTTCGATTCCGACTTCGTCCGCCCAAAACAGCAGCCCACCTCGGTGCTGGGGGAACGAAAGTCCGTGAATGAACGCCAATTCAATATCACGAAAATCATTCACGCCCTCTTCTTCGATGATGCGCGTCGCTTCCAGCACCACCGGAGCAAGAATCTGAAGCGCGATATCCGAATTAGATAGCTTTGCGACGTCCGGCGAGACCTCCGATTTTTGGTACTTTGACACGATCTCGTCTAAGCCCGGATCAACGATCGGCTGAGCCCGGTGATCGGGATAGATGTAAAACCCAATCAACGTCTTGCGGCCCAAGCGATTGTGTTTGACCAGTTTGGGCATAATCGGCAGCAGACTGACGCAGCTCAACCCGTGCTCCCACATCACGCGGCCGGCGTACATGCAGGTATCGGTGCCGATAATGTCGATGATCTGAAAGGGTCCCGCGCGGAAACCGAACTCGACCAGCGCTTCGTCGATGCGCGAAATGGTCAGTCCTTCCACCAGCAACCGCAGCGCTTGGTTCAACAGCGCTGACAGTAATCGGTTGACGACAAACCCCGGCCCATCGTTGATCGCGATCGGCATCTTCTGTAGCTGCCGAATGAATCCAACGGCATCGGCGACAGTTTGTTCAGAACTCTCAGGACCAGCAACCACTTCCACCAGCGACATGACTTCGGGGTGGCAGAAATGAATCCCGCAAAAACGTTCGGGCGACTCAAAATGTGCGGCCATCACTTCAATCGGAATCGAAGACGTATTGGACGCGATTAACACTCCTGCGCGTGTCGCGGCTTGGATTTTGGCGTGCACCGAGGCTTTGACGGAGATCGTTTCAACGACCGCTTCGATGACCAAATCAGCATCGGCCAAACAAGCGTAGTCGTCCGAGATGACCAATTGCCTTTGCTGGGGGACGGTGAATTCCGGCGGCGAAAGTTCAGACTTTGCGATGGCAATCGCGTTCTGCGAAGCGTCAACCAAGGCCACGTCGATCCCCGATGAAAGCGCGACATGCGCGATCGACCGCCCCATGACGCCTGCACCAACGATGCCCAATTTTTTGATGGGAGCGGGTGTCAGATTCAAATCGACCAATCCCGGTTCGGTGCCATTGCGATCGACCACGAAATGATGATTAAGCAACCCCGCGTTGGCAGGTGAACCGTAGACTTGCACGACGGTGGCGGTTTCGGACTCCAGCGCGGTGTCAAAGTCTTCGCCAGCGGTGCGCAATAAATGCTCCATCGCCACCGTCGGGGCGAAGGGGTAAATGTCCTCAGATTCGCCAACGGCCGAAGCGGTCACTGCGATTTTGTCGCGCAGTGTTTCGTCGGATTGAAGATCGAACTGCACCGACTGCGTCTTCGCCAGTCTGCGCTGTGCAAGCGCGTCCTGATGGTCGCAGGCTTCTTGAATCTGTTTCACCGCCGCCTGAAGCAGCGCGTCGGAGCTCACGACCGCGTCAACCAAATTTTCGGCCAAGGCTTCTTCGGCCGAGAGTGCGTCGCCGGCCGCGATCATTTTCACGGCGTTGTCAACCGACGTCATTCGGGGCAGCAACACCGACCCGCCCCACGCCGGCAACAGCCCGAGCGCAATGTCGCAAAAGCAAAAGCGCGTGTGATCAGCGCCGGTGGCAATCCGATAATCGCACCACATCGCCAGTTCGAGCCCGCCATTTTCTGCCATCCCGTCGATGGCGGCCACGGTGATGGCATTGCACTGGTGCAGCGGCTGGAAAATGGTGCGTCCCATCTTACAGAAGGCGGCGATGTCTTGATCGGAGTAGTCCGTCGTAGCTCGGATCGCCGCCAAATCAGCGCCCGCCAAAAAGTGCGTTGGCGTTTCGGAGCGTATGATGATGCCTTTGACGGCGCTGGCTTGCTCGCCTTGGGTCAATTGCTGTACCGCGTCGTTGAGTTGCTCAAGTGTTGGACTATCCAGCCAATTCCTTTGCTTGACAGGATGAGCAATTGAAATCGAGAATATCCCGGGTTCGATTTCGGCAGTGGTTACGATACGATTTTGATTATCAGTCATGTTGCAAATAGTAGTCCGACATCGCCGACGTTAAAACCTACCTGCACGCAACCGGCGAAAGTTTGAGCAATTGTAGGCCGGTTGCTGGCAAGATTTCGCCACTCACGCAACTCATTATTGGGAGAGCTCTCTTTTGAACATGTCCTCACCAGCGCTTCAGCCGCTAATTTTCGTTTGCGTCTTAGTGGCGTCCACCTTAGGTTGCCAGCGCACAGAGACCGCTCCATTACCCAAACGCCAGATCGGCACGGTTGTTTTATCGGTAGACTTTGGTTCGTCGGCGGAAAGCATCCGCGTCCAGATCCCGTGCTCCGAAGATTCGACGGTGTTAAACATTCTTCAAAGAGCCGAACTCAATGGCGATCTAAAAATTCAGACCTCAGGCGCTGGAGAAACGGCATTCGTCCAATCGATCAACGGTGTCGGCGGCGCAAGCACTCCCGATCAGTATTGGACCTATTTGCTCAACGACGAATTAGCAAAAACCGGCAGCGGCGTCACCGAAGTCGATCCCGGTGATGAGATTCAGTGGCGATTTGGAGTTCCACCTGAGGAACTGACGGAATAAACGCTCGACCGTTTTCGATCGCGAACGCAACCTTAAACAGCAGCTGGTTTCGAAAGAGAAACACCGATCTGCACTAACCATGCACCAATCAAAGCACGTCACAGAATGGATCAAGCATGGGATTAGTTTCGATTAGCGGAGATTAGTTTTCCGCTTTCTGCGCAGGTTCGTTGGCTTCGGACTCCGTTTTGTCCAAAATGAAAAGAATCAGTGCCTACAAGACAAAAGGTGTTTATTCGAAACTTCTCGGTGAACCCCGCCGGGAATTTGTCTTGGTTGGGCGAAAACTGGAATTTTGATTTGCGTTGTCGGTGATTGAAGTGGCCAACGAGTTTGAAGTTTTCGCATTCGGCAGCGGTAGGTTTTTCGCATGACGGAATGTGTCAACGATAGTGAGGGAACCGTTCTTCAAACTATTCCAAGGCCTATAACTGATTCACTGTCAACTTTTCTTGGGGAACTCCAGTGGCTGTCCCTGTATTTTCTTGTCTCGTTCGTCCCCTTTCGTCCCGCCTGTTTTTGTCTTGTGCATATTGAACAAATCTTTCACTTCACTTGGGATTGGCTCTTGAAGTTTGATCACATGAGTAGGCCAGCCATCAAATTGATTGACAGACATGATCAGGTATTCATCTTGTACCAAGCTGGTATTGACCGGACTGTATGAGCTACCGTTTGAAAACAAGAACGTTATTTGAAGAGCTGTCTGGGGCCGTAAGTTGATGTAGCCTCCCTCCCATCTTCGAGAATTACCCAAAGCTGTTTGCATGTAGCTAAGCGATTCTTGACTTGTTGAATTCGCTCGTTGTGTAGCACCAAGATTAACCCGAACCTCAAGTCCAGTCAGTTTGGCGTTGCCGCCCCGCAGCGCCACATTCATTGTGTTTATATCTTGACAATGCCTCACCCAAAAAAAAGTGATAATGACGGTAACAACCGAAAAAAAGCCGAGGAGTCGATAGAAGACTGCTCTCATGCCTCCCCCTTATTAACTTACTTCGTACGTAAAATTTATCTCGTGTTCGAAACTGGGGTTACATCCTGTTTGTTGTAGATACAACGCTGCTGCGTATGCTTTACTGTAAGCCGAGGACACCAGGCGTTTCAAGAAATGCACGTCAAAGTTGTAGACATCTTGAACTTTTACTACGGCAGGCGCGACGATCTTCCAATCCAAAAGTGGACCGACTGGCCCAGCAATTTCAAATATTTCAATTTGGGTGTTGATTGATACAGCTGCACCGCCGAATGCAAGGAACATATTTTCATCGTCATCTAGACCCAACCCGACTGCATTTAGGTATGCATTATCGTACCAGCGTGTGTTGGGGCCGTTTGCAATTAAGTGGTCAATGTCAATTGTGTGAACGCCTACTGGTGAAGGTAATCCGAACACAGTGTTGGCAATAATTTTGTCGTATTCGGCTGCAATCATTTTACCGAAGAGTGCCGCTCCATGACTTTTAGTCTCAACAACGTTGGTAGCCGACGGTACAAACGGCTGGCCTGTGTTGGCCAAAAAGTGCTGAAGCAAATCTGCGGCGTAGTGTGCACCAATGCTTCGCATTCTAGCAATCTCACCAACAACAGTCGAAATCGCAGCCTCCTTCGACGGGAAAAAGTGATCGTAGAGAGTTGATGCTGCAAATTTCCCTAGCTCTACAGCCGTTTGAACAAACTCTCCAGTGGGCAAGCCAAAATCGGTCTGAAACTGGCCAAGAACCCCGACGGTTGGATTATCCGCTCCTACGAATTCTCTGCCTAATCCTACTGCAGCAATGTTCGAAACAATCTTAGCCGAATTCGCTGTAATTAGTGTTTCAAACATCGATGCTGTTCTAGCTGAAAGCCCAAAACTATCAAACTCTACATCGATTCCTCCAACTACCGCGGTCGAACTTGATCCAGATGCAACAATCACATTTTGAAATGAGCTATCAATATCGAAGTTCCTTCTAACTCCTGAACAGAAACAACACTAAACGTCGGAGAACCGAGAGATTGAATTTCGGCATCCGCTTGCAAAGATAATATTTCGGAACTGATAGCAGCGATGTCGGCGGTTGAGAAATTCGAAGGGAAGTTTGCTAGAAGATAGTTAGCTCCACCATCATTATGAAAGGCTAAGGTCCGGGCCCCAGCTACTACTTTCGTAAAGTTTCCAGTCGTCTCAACAATCGCATCATCCGGCAACTGTGCGATGAAGTTCGAAAATTGACTATCGTCGATTGCCGTGGCTGCAGCATCTTGGATGAGCTGAGTTTGGGTAGAAACTGGATCTACCGCACTTTCGCTAGAATCCTTATCCACTATGTTGTCGCCACGGACTGCGTAAAACTGGTCTAACCCCGAATTACCTTTGAGAATATCGATCTCATCATCGGTACCGCCAGAAAGAATATCGTTACTGCTACCGCCAAATAATTCGTCGCGTCCCGCATCGCCGTGCAGTGTATCATCGTCAGAGCCGCCATACAATTTATCATCGCCTTCGCCGCCTCTTAGCGTGTCGTCGTCATCTTCGCCAAACAATTCGTCGTTTCCAACTTCTCCCAGCAGAGTATCTTCACCGTCGCCGCCCCAAATCTTATCGCCGCCCGATCCTCCGCTTAGAATGTCATCGCCATCTCCTCCGTAAATCACATCTTCACCCGCGTCTCCGTCGACACGCATTGGGACGATCGAATTGGTGACGTTGTCGATTAAATCATTGCCGGCACCTCCATTGATGACGATCTCACTAATTGCAGCATTTGAATATGTGCCAAGAGACTGATGCTCTGACTTCACCTCGAAATCATCCTGGCCATTGCGTCGGAAGATTTGAATCTTGTCATCACCTGGCATCCCCCGAATCGTTAACACATCCCCATCGAGCTCCGCTAACGCGGTTAACGTACCGCTGAAGCCATCGTACGTTTCAAAGCCAGCTCGATCGGTCACAGAATCAACACTACCCGAACCGATGCTGCCAGCTACTACAAACTGATCAAGTCCCTTTCCACCGGTGAGAACGTCTGCCGCCTGGTCGCTTCCCGCGTCGAGCAAATCATCACCACCCTGGCCGTACAAATGATCGCTGCCCGCATCGCCATTGAGAGTGTCATCGCCATCACCGGCATAGAGGAGGTCGTTGTCTGTGCCCCCGTCAAGAATATCGTTGCCATTCTGCCCCAAAAGTTCATCGGCTCCCGCATCGCCGTACAACTCGTCATCGCCGTCCCCTCCAACTAGCCAATCATCGCCTCCATCACCTCGGAGAATGTCATTGCCGACTTCGCCGCGCAGGGTATCGTTACCCTCGTTGCCTTTGAGAAAATCATCGCCATCATTTCCCCAGAGTAAATCCACACCTTCATGGCCGACCAAGTCATCATTGCCTGTTCCGCCGTAAAGCTTGTCATTACCAGTCCACCCCAGCAAATCGTCTTCCCCGGGCGAGCCAAATAAGGAGTCATTGCCGGCCTGACCGTTGAGAATGTCGTCACCGTTTTTTCCGACGAGAATATCACTACCATTGCCACCAATGACGCGGTCGTTAGCCCATCCACCCTCCAAACGATCGTTTCCGTTTTGCCCGAATATCTCTGTTTCGATCAGCAATGTGTTGTAAACGA
>CAKZVF010000214.1 GCA_937921995.1 uncultured Pirellulaceae bacterium | reverse complement strand
CACGGGAACAATCGTCAACGCGGGCCAAAGCCAGTTGCTGATCCTACCTTCGGCGGTGGCGACGGTCGCCTATGACATTGCTGATGGGCAACCGAAATGGACGGTCTATCACGGTGGCATGAACGCTTCGGCGCGCCCCGTCATGGCAGATACAGAATCCGTTTTGATCACCAATGGAATGGGAAAACTAATATCGGTTGACCCGACCGCAAAAGGCGACGTGACCCAATCACACGTTCACTTCGAACGCTCGAAAGTTGTGCCCAGAAAATCGACCCCCGTGATCGTGAATAATTTAGCCTTCATGGTCAGCGACAAAGGAATTGCCTCCTGCATTGACACCAAAACGGGCACCGAGCACTGGGCGGAACGATTAGGAGGGACGTTCGCCGCGTCGCCCATCGCCGACGGGCAAAAGATTTTGGCGCTGAGCGAATCAGGAAAGCTTCACGTTTTCGCTGCCAGCAAAAAATATCAATCCCTGGTCGAACTCAAGTTTGCCAACGGGTTTCATGCCAGTCCTGCAGCGGTTGGCGGCAAACTGATCCTCCGCAGCCTGACACATCTTTACTGCATCAAAGCGACAGAATAAATCGGTTAGATGTAGTGGATGAGGCAACGAGTCCTGCCTCTCCCTTCCCCTTCAATTGATCGTTTAATGCCAGCGCAGGATTCGTCGCCTCATCCACTACCGAAAAATTAAGACGTGACGGTACACGAGGACTTCCCGCAGAGAATCACTCTGACAGCGCTTTCTTCCCCGCCAACTTTGTCCGGCGCGTCAAGTTGTCTTGGATAAACGTTCCGCGTGGGTCAAAGACGCGCACATTCAACTCCACGTCGTCGGGATGATCTTCCAAAGTGTATTCTTTGGCCAGGAAACTGGCTTCCTTGCTGGCCGATAGCGCCCCGCGCGATCGGCTCTGGATGAACGCCAACCACATCCGGTCAGGGCCGATACCCAATGTGGAATCGGTGGCGTTGGCTTGGAAATCGCCGGGTGTTAATGGAGAAAGATGCAGCGTGAAAAGCGCGAACGCCAAAAACACACACGCGATCCATATCGATAAAACAGACTGACCAATAATTTCTACCAGAGGATCAAAATTCAGTTTGCGGCTGGACGTGATATCGGTCAACGCCCGCAGCACAATGAAGCTGACCACAAATAGGATCCAAACAGCCAGAAAGTCAACCAGATCCTTATACCCCATGCTGTTCTGGAGCATCAGCGCGAGGCCCTCGTAGTAGGCGGACGCGATAAGCCCCGCCAAAATCATGTTAATCAGCGTTAACAGATTGTTCCAAATTCCAAACCACCACGTACTGGCAATCACGGCAAAGAAGGTCAGGATAATAAGTAGAGATACCATAGCGATTTCATTAACAACGATTACTGTTTATTTCAACGACAACACGCGCTGTAGTTCTTCCACCGAAGTAATACCCTGAGCGATCAGCAACGCACCTTCCTGACGCATCGAAACTTGGCGGCTCTTTTGGGCGAGTGCTTTGAACTTGTCGGGAGTTGGCTTGTTCATCATCACGGCGCGCATTTTGTCGTTGATTTCCAACAGCTCAAAAATTCCAGTCAGCCCATTGTAGCCAATACCGCCACACGCTTCGCAAGGTTCGATCTCGTTCTCTTCTTCGTCAACCATTCCCTCACGATAAACGAAGGGTCGATGGAATTCGGCAATTCGGCCCTCCGGCAACCCCAGCTTCTGCAATAACTTAGGGTGTGGTTGATACGCGACCATGCACTTCTGACACAGCTTTCGCAACCGCCTCATGCAAATGACCGCCGTTAACAGATTGCTGAACTTTTCCAGATCGGGTTTCAACGCCAACACTCTCAGCAATGCATCAACGCAATTACGACCGGGCCCGCGCACAAAAATGGGCATGTCGTGTTGGGTCGAAATCCCCATCATGTCATTGAGCGACTTCCCGTCAGGAATATGATTGAAACCTAGTACGTTCGGCTCTTTCAACAGCAACTGGGGCAGCGGCGTCATCGCCGTTTCACCTTTGCCGCGATCGAACGTGATCGATTTAAAATTGATGACCTCTTGTTCGACCATCTCCTCGTCTTCGATCACATAAAAGTCGCGCGTCAGGCGGTCGCAAGCGCTCAGCACGCCGCGCCACGCCGACGTGTAACCTTCGCTGGGTTTGGCTGACACCAACAGCATGTGCGAATCGTCACTGCCAAGGATCTCCTTTAGCCTTGTTTCCATTTTCGACCGCATGCCGAGTTCTTCGACCGTTTCCAGCAGATCCTTCTTCACCACCACATAAACCGCGACGCGTTCGCCCGTTTTGACACCCTGAGAAACGACGCGGATCTTTTGCTTGGCCTTTTGATACTCCGTTGCGAAACTTCCGGTCTGACGCGCCCGGCGTTCGCGGTAGTCCATTCCCGCCAGTTGCTTCAGCGTCGCCAAGAGGTAGTCACCCGTTTCGCGATCCATCGGGGCTCCAGCGTGCCACAGCCCGTCAATCTGATACCGTACCGTGACCTGCGTGGCGGTGTAGTCAAGCACCGTGACCTCGGAGCGTTTGACAATCGATTCGGCGATCAGAACCGAAACGGTGAAATAGCCGGGCGACGGCTTCACCATTTTCAGATTGGCGTTCCGCGTCTCTTCGTCTTCACCGGCGGGAGTGAAAACTACTGGTGGCCGATCGTATTCTTCGTCGAAGGACATAAAGTTGAACTGTTAAAAATTGAGCTGATAATGGAAAGAGAATTTGAATACGGAAAACACAACGGCCAATCGGGAGGCTACTTCTTCAGCGTCGACTGGACTTCTGCCAGCGACGTCACTCCCAGCAACACCAACTGGTAGGCACCTGACTTCATTGATTTCTTGGCTTTGGATTCGGTCGCGACTTTATCAATCGCAGCCACCTTCGGCGTTTTCTTAAGCGCCTCGCGGACGGCATCGTTGACTTTGATCATCTCGAAAATTCCGATCCGCCCGATGTAACCTAAACCGCGACAGGTTTCACACTTCGGGAACTCAATCTCCCTCCCTTTTTCATCCACGCGCTGTTCAGGAGGCGGCAATCGCCAGTGCTGGTGGATCGTTTGCTGCGTCTTGGGGTCACCTCCAAGCGCCTTGATCGTTTTGGGTGGAACAGGCACTTCTTGTTTGCAGTCATCACACAATCGGCGCAGCAATCGCTGACAGGAAACATACTTAACCGCTTGGCGGAAATTATCTCGATTGCCGGCCTTGGAATAAACACGAAGCAGCGCCTCCGCCGCAGAATTCGAGTTGATCTGCAACCACGCAGCGCGATCTTGCGTAAGCACCTGATCGCTGAGCATATCCAAGACGTCGCTGTTGGGGATCTCGGGCAAGGCAATCGCATCCGGTTGAGTCAACAACACCGCCTTGAGCGCAGTTGCGGCTAAGTCGTCAGATTCATACTCCTTTGGAGTAATGTTCTCGATCGCCGTCTCCATCTCGTCCGATGAAATCAAACCGACGCAATCGCGGGTGAGCCGATCCGCCGAAACCAGAACTCCCTGCCAAGTCGACGAAAGGCCATGCTTGGGGGGCGCCGACACGATCACGATTCCCGTGGAATTGAGGCACGCAATGAACTTGTCGGCCATGCTGGAAAACATTCCCAACTCCTTCAAGTTCAGCAGATTCTTCGTCTCGCGCACAAACTTCATCCGGACTTTTTCGCCCGTTTTGACGCCTTGAGATCGCACCAAGACTTCCGCTTTGCCCAATTCCGATTTGAAACTAAAGGTACCTTTTTGCTTTGCCCGGCGCTCAGCAGGATTGAGCCCCGCCAAGTTCTTCAGGCTGACCAGTAACGCATCGCCAGCGGGACGATCCATCGGAGCAGTCGCGTGCCAGGTTCCATCAACGAACATTTTTGCGACCGCTTGTGTCTGCGTGTAGTCGATTTGAATAATGTCGGCGCGTTTTGACTTCCCGTCGAACAGCATCTCCTTGAGCGGCACAAAGCCCGGCGATTGCCGCGCCTTAATTAAGGCCCCTTTCCGCAACACGTCGGTATCACCGGCGGGAGTGAAATCGAGTTCGACGCCTTCATCCTGAGCCAGAACCTCGGCATCAGAATCTTGATAGCCTTTACCAGAGACGCGCTGCCGCAGTCCCTGATTGACGCTCAACTGCTTCTTACGAACAAAGAGATAGCAAATCAGCGGCACCAACGAAGCCAACAACAGCAGCGGATAGCCAACCCAAAACATGGGTATAGAAATCGCGGCGAAAAAACCCGCCAGACCCAAACCCACGTTCATCAAGTTCCAAAACTGAGGCACGATGCTGGTGCCATCGGCCAGCTTCACCGCGTCCTGATTGATCCAATCGGAGTTGCGAACCCAAAACACAAACGTCAGCACCACCAACGCCAGCTTCCACCACGACAGATACGCGCCGCCACCTTTGACGGCCGCAAGCACCGGTGACAACGAGGAGAACTCAACCAGCGGCCCCGCCGCCACCGCAGCATCAGCCGTTGCCAACAACGCGACAAACACGCCCGCTGATGAAACAGCCAGCGTGCGAATCGTAAGCAAATTGAACCGCAGGCAAGAAAATCGACGATCCATTAAATGATTCCAGGACTTGAAACGTTGATGCCTTTAAGACGCATTTTGAGTTCGTCTTTATTAGGAGCCACTGCGAACGCCGTTGGCCGGTCGATCAATTCGTCATCGATCAACTGCTTCAGGCTCTTGGTGAAGTCTTGCATGCCTTCTTCTTCACCAATGCGAATCGCGTCAGGCAGGTTGTGATCCTTCTCCTCCAAAATCAATTTACGAACCGTCGGATTGAAGGTCATGATTTCACAAGTTGGCACACGTCCGACGTCCGGTTTAATCGACTTCAGCAGTTTCTGAGCGATGATTGCTTTCATATTCATTCCGATCGCACTGCGAATCGCACCATGAAGTTCTTCGGGGAACAGATCCAGAATACGACCAATCGTTGACGCGGCTGAGGACGCGTGAATCGTTCCAAACACCAAGTGACCCGTCTCGGCAGCATGGATCGCCGTCATGAACGTCTCTTCGTCACGAAGCTCACCCACGAGAATGATGTCGGGATCTTCACGCACCGCATGCTTCATGCCGATTTCAAAATCCTGCACGTCGATGCCGATCTCGCGTTGGTTGATCAAACACTTATCGTCGGTGAAAACAAATTCGATCGGATCTTCCAGCGTCAGGATGTGTTTGTAGTAGTTTTGATTGATGTAGTTCAACATCGACGCGATCGTCGTCGACTTACCTGAACCGGTCACCCCGGCCAGCAGAATCATTCCTTGATCGAAATGGCACAGGGTTTCAACCTTTGGCGGCAAGTAGAGACCCCCAAAGTCAGGAATCGAATTGTTCACACGACGCGCGACCAGTCCGATCTTGCCTAACTGCTGCAGCATGTTGACACGAAAACGCCAATCGGTGCCATCGACGTTGACCACGTACGCGAAGTCAGCGCCACCCTCCTCATCAAAGATCTTTCGGTTTCGCTCATTCATCATCGGAAACAGCAACCGCGCCATTTCTTCCACTTCGATCGGCGGTCGGTTCAGCGGTTTCAAGGTTCCGTTGACACGCACGATCGGCGGTTTGCCAACTTTGAGGTGAAGGTCACTACCTTGCAACTTCACAATCGCGCGGAATAGTTTGTCGACTTCTTTTTCTTCGCGCTTCTGTGTAAACCGCGCGACCATCCGATCGACCGCTGCCTGATCGGTGGCTGCTTTTTCCGCGGATACTTTATCTGCGGCTGCCTGATCTGAAGCCGCCTGATCAGAAGCGGGCTTTCCATTGCCGTTGGCCGAGCCGTTGCTTTCGGTTTCCGATGAAGCTGCGCTTTTTGTTTTTGATGACATCTTATTTCAATCCTTTAGACCACTGAAACGATTCCGCGAGGCGAACCGGTCGACGCAACAGGGTAGAGAGTGTTCTTGAATAGCTTGACTGTAGAAAAGCGGAACGGCATAGCCACCAAAAGCAATGAGGACGATCGCGCAATTACTTTAGATAGACGCCGCTAGAGGGTCAACCAAGCCACCTTTGCTGTTGAAAGTTGTTTGCGAAAATTTGTCTGCCCATTGTAACAACAACTTTAAATGTTCGCCCAAAGAAACTGATCGACCATTGGTTTTGCAATGTTGAAAAAATCCAACACAGTGGCGAGAATACCCCATCGCTACGGCCAAGCGTTGCCAAAACTCAACATCTCCTGCTCTCCACCACCATGTTAGCTGGCCATTTTCCCCGCGTTTTCCCGGCACAAAGCGAATCCGACCGCCAACCGCGGCGGCTTGGCATATCAAGTGCTTTTCTCTTGCAATAGAACCACTTACCCACTTCCGGGGTCAATATTCCTTCACGGTCAATAGTGTTCAAATGAGAAAATCGACCACCCTTTCTTACTGGCAATCCGCTCTACGGTTGGCAATGCTGTTCTGCTGCGGGGCGCTTTGGACGCTGGCAGCGATCGTGATCCTTCAAGTCAGTTCGGCTACGAACTGCAAAACGGCCCAAGCGGAAAACGCAGGATCCGTCTCGGCCGAAGACCATGGCCTACGCTACACCAATTTGGGATGGCAAGACCCCACGCAATGGCTGGCTCAGCCTCAACAAGGCACTCAATGGAACCTCGGATCTGTCAGCCCGCTGATCTGGGCCGCGATGGTCGTCTTAGCCGTTGGCATCGCCGTGATGTGGCTCTCCAGCGACGATGAAGTCGAACGGATTTTCCAAGAACGTTTGAAGAAGGCCGAACTAATCGCCCAGTGGGAATCAAAACATTCTATAAACGAACGTTAATCATTTGCAGTGTTTTGGGCGAAAGCCACCCAGACTGGCCCCAGACTCTCCTCAGACTCTCCTCAACGTGATGATGGCGCTCGGGGTGAGAACTGAAAAAGTAGTTCCTTGTGTTATCTTCTTCAGGTGATGACAACCCATTTGGACGTTAAAATATTCTGATGGACCACGCATCACATTTTGAAATCAGCTTTGACCAAGGAACGCTACTTCTCAAATTAAGATCTCAGCAGCAACAGCAGATTGAAAAAATCTTCGGTGGCAACATTTGGAAGTGGGATCCAAGAGTCAGCCTTTGGCGGTGCGAAGCGATTCACTACCGCGATGTGATCTTGGCATTGTGGAATCGCCGAAATGAAAACATTACTTTCGCAGATCAGGCGAGGGCATGGTGCGAAATCAAATGGGACAAGCACGAAATTCACACGCCTCGTCCCGAGCAAACTGCGGCCATTGAAGCTTGGCTGGAAACGAAACGCGGACTCGTTGTCATGCCCACGGGAACCGGTAAAACAGAGGTTGCTCTGCACCTGTTGGCCCATACCGATTGTAGCGCGCTGATCGTTTCCCCCGTTCGCGATCTAATGTACCAATGGCATCGACGCATTCTGTTGGCTCTGGGATACGATGCGGGTGTCATCGGCGACAACACATTCAACGTTCGACCTGTTTCGGTGACGACCTATGACAGCGCCGCGATCCACGCGGGGAAACTCGGCAACCAGTTCAAGCTGATTGTCTTTGACGAATGTCATCATCTACCTGGCAATTTCCGTCGCGATGCTGCCACGATGTCGATCGCTCCGTATCGGTTAGGACTCTCGGCGACACCTTATCGGTCGGACCAAAAGCACGAAGACCTTCAGCAACTAATTGGCCCGACGGTCTACGAACTGACGATTGATTCGGTCAAAGGCAAAACGCTTGCAGACTTTGAAGTGATCAAGATCCCCGTTCACTTGTCCGAAGCAGAGCAACTGCAATACAACGAGTGTTCCGATCAAGTCCGTAATTTCATGTACGAACGTCGCAAGGAAGAACCCGGATTTCGCTGGGAAGATTTGTGCGGTCAGTCCGCGCGTGACCCGTTGGCGCGTCAAACGCTGATTGCCTATCGGCAGAAGCAAGCGATTGAGGATCGGGCGGCGGAAAAATTGCGAGTCGTGGAAGATCTGTTTCGACTTCACGCGGGAACGCCGATCATCGTATTTGCCGGATCCAATGCCATGGCCCGTGACGTTTCAGTACGTTTTCTGATTCCTTGTTTGCTGAACCATTGCGGCAAGAGAGAGCGGCATGAGATTCTCACCGGCTTGGCCGATGGAAGCTATCCCGCAATCGTTGCCAACCAGGTGCTGGATGAGGGCGTCGATGTACCGGCGGTGAAAGTGGCAATTGTGATTGGCGGTTCGTCTTCGACCCGGCAAGCCAAACAGCGACTGGGACGAATTCTGCGGAAGTCTGGAAACGCGCGGGCGATGCTCTATGAAGTTGTCTGTCAGGACACGGGAGAGGCCAAACGGTCACGGCAAAGGAGAAAGAGCGATGCTTACGCGCGAACTCGCCATCGCCGAGTATAAAAATGGCCACGTCGTACCGGACCGACTGACGCGCGGGCAGCATCGCCAATACCTGCAACTGGCTCAATCCATGTTGCACGTTTACCAAAACGGTGTGGGCCTTATGCGACGGCAGTTACGATCTTCCGTACATCGGCTGTTTGAAAACGAACTGGATTGTCCGACGCGCAGAATGGATGCGTTCTGCAAGTTGCTCGACGAACGTAGCGTTTACGACAAAGACAAAGGCAGCCGTGCGGCGAAACTGCGACGACGCGTTTTTGAAATCGCCGCCCCAAAGCACCCTCTGGTCACCGCGCCTGACCAGCTGTTTGAATCAAGCGAATCGGAGGTTAAAAAGGAAATCGCTCTGGAAATCGGCAAGAGCTGGATTGAAATCGAGCGTGAGCTTTTCGCCGACGTGATCCAGTTCCACCGTCTTCGGGAGTTCTCCGGTTACGATTCAGCTGCGGCGTTGCTGGCGCGTTACAACGTCGCCCAAACGCAGGCCGTGCTTTACGACGCCGTTTCAATGACCGTTTGGGCCAACGATGATTTTAAGCTTATCCTACGATACGCCAAACTCGCTCGACTAATGCACACGATCATTCGCAAATCTGATGGCAGCTATCAAATGACGTTTGATGGCCCTGCGTCGGTGCTCAAGCAATCCCGCCGTTACGGGGTTGCGTTTGCCAAATTTCTACCGGGCTTGCTTTCCTGCAGCGGCTGGAAAATGAAAGCGATCATTCAGCATCGCCGATCCTCTTGGCAGAATCAGTTTCAGCTTTCGCCAGCCGACGGCTTGAGCTCCAATGTCGCTGCTGCCGAGTTGTTTGATTCCAGTCTTGAAGAGAGTTTTGCCAAAAAGTGGGGTGAACAACCACGGGAGGGTTGGCGTCTGTATCGAGAAGGCGTCGTACTGTATCAAGACCAAACAGTCTTTGTGCCGGACTTTCTTTTCGTGCACGAAGACGGTCGCAAAGCCGTATTGGAAATCGTCGGATTCTGGACGCCGGAGTACCTAGAACAGAAGCAAAAAACACTTGCTACATTTTCCCAGCATCATATCATTCTGGCCATATCTGATTCTGTTGACTGGCCCAGCAACGAACCTTCCAATTTAACTTTTCGCTACAAAACCGCAATTAAGGTCTCCGATGTCTTGGCGATACTGAACCAAGTTGAATAGGTGCGTCGCGGATGAGACGAAATCAAAATTTATCGCAACCGATAATGGTCCATCTGAATACTCGGTAAATTTAATTTGGGTGAAACCTCTTTCCCAAGACATTTCGCACGAAATTTGCTCTTCTTCATTTGGCTTCGTGCCTAAACTGCGCGGGGCAGGTTTTCAACCTACCAAGCGTATCGAAATGACGCAGACTTTTGTAAAATGAAAGTCAAATAGGCATCACTGATTAACCAACCAAAACCAAAACTAGCAAGTTTCGCAGCGCAACACCAAGAGAAATGCCAAACAGCTTCAGCAAACGTGAATTCAACAACAACCAAAAATTCTAAAAATCCGCTACCAGTCGCCAGCGGAATTGACAGACGCAGAAAAAGAACGCAAAAGTCTGCGCAAGCAAGTGCAGGAAAAACCCATTAAGTTTGCGGCCAGAATTCCGGTGTTCATGTATCTTACCGATTACCGCGAACAGCGACTGAAGGACGTCATCACAAAAATTGAGCCAAGATTGTTTCGGAAAGTGACGGGACTAACGACCGCGGACTTCGAACGGCTTGTCAGCTTAGGCGTTTTTAACAATGCTTTGATGAATGATGCTGTGTGGAAGTTCTGGCGATACGAAGACGCGAGCCTGCGTTACATGGGCGTCAGCCGGCACAAGGGATTAGAAGTTGGTCTATTCGATACGGCTTTAACCGAAGATGATTTCAAAGAGACGTTTGGTTCTTTAACAGACGATTAAACAAATCGACCTCAGCACTGGCCTGGAGTTTTTCGTATGGCGAAAAAAAGAAAGAAAGCACTTCGCAAAGTTCCTCGAAAACGATCCGTGACCGGTCGGTTACCTTTGATCGAAAAAGCATTGAAGAAACGCACAAAAGCTGACTTGATCAAGCTCGTCATAGAGTGGGCAACGAACAATGCCGACTTTTCGCGTGCTTTGGAAACTGAGCTAAAAATACAACAGCCAGCCGATGTGGTGATTGCGGATATTGACGCGGCGATTTACCGAGCGACGGATTTTGATGATCGAGATCTCAATCACAATTTTGACTACGACTACGACGCATATGAGGATGTAAAAAGAGGTCTTGAGAAACTGATCAAGCTTGGGCAAATTGAAGAAGCACAAACGCTAGCGCTTCTGTTGATGAAATACGGTAGCTATCAAGTCGAGTGCAGTGATGAAGGAATGATGACCGACGATATAGAAGCCTGCTTGAAGCCAGTAATTCGAGCAGTGAAAGCGCTCGGCGGAGACTCAGCGCGTCAATGGGCATCTACCATGCTTCTAAAAGACAGCGTTGGATTCATTTGCGAAAAGGAACTTAAACGATTGGCGGGCCACACATGAGCGCTTTTCGATACGCCAAAAAAACCGACTGAAAAAACCACGCCCAGACGCGAATGAAAACCCAGATGTGAAATCGCAGCTATTTCCGTCCATTCGCGGTTAAAAATCCAGCAATGGGAGATACAGGCCTATTCCAACGTTCACCCAGAAAGGAAAAAGTGGGGCGGCCCGCCTTGCAGAACACACCCGGCCAAACGCGACAACAGGAGAATTGTCTCAACAATTTTGGTATGATCTCAAGACAATATTTGGATTCTAAAACATTGAAATGCTCACCCCGGAACGGAAACCATGGCGTCTCGCACCAAGAAAAAAATAACTCGTGGTAGTTTGGCTGAGCCTTCCAAGAAAACCGCAGATGCGAAAACCAGAACGTCGCGGGCGGTGAAAAAATCGCCAAAGCCTGAAGCTAAATCCAAGCCTAAGCCCAAATCAAAATCTAAAACCCGATCAAAGAACCAACTTTCCTTTCACCAGCGACTGGGCCGACTGACAGTTCGGCAAGCCTGCAATTTACTGGGCGATGAAGGCTCGAAATTGATGCAGCAAGGACGCATGGAATTCGAGGTCGATTTCGATCGCGATGTCTATCTGGGCCGCGATGTGTACCGCGTCGCAATCACCGATCATCGCCTGGACGATCCCGCCGTCACCACGACGCTGACCGTCGATCCCGGTCGTCGCAAATCCCTATTGGTCTCCTGCGATCAGTGTACCCGGCCCTGCACACATCAAGGCGCGATGCTGGACTATTTAATGCAGTCCAAAACGGTGCTCGGTTTGGCGATGCCGCCGGACGAAAGCGTGCCGCTGGAACACTTGACCGAAGAAGAACTGCATCGCCGCGCGGTCGACGAACGTAAACAGCGCGCCGCCAGTGAAAAGATGACGATCCGATCGACGCATCGCAACACGCCGTGGACGGACTATGTGGTGACCAGTAAACAATCCGGTCGCACCTATCGCGTGTCGGTCCGCAGCATGGAAGACGCTGACTGCTTTTGCACCTGCCCCGACTACCGCACCAACCAACTGGGCTTTTGCAAACACATTCTCAAAGTCCGGGCACGCATCAAAAAATGGTTCACCAGCAAACAACGTCAACGGCCGTATCGTCGAAAGACGTTATCAGTTCGCCTGGCTTACGGAGCCGAAACGGGCGTGCTGTTTAATTTGCCGCACAAGCCCGATGCGCGTTTGGTCGAACTCGTCGGCGACGCTCATCGTCAACCGCTGACCGACGCCAAGGCGGCCCTGCAAGTCATCCAAGCCATCGAATCGCTTGATTATCCGATCAAGATTTTTCCCGACGCGGAAACCTATTTACAACGCAGCCTCGTACTGCGGGGCTTGAAAAAGTTCGCCGACACCGTGCGCGAGTCTCCCGCCGACCATCCGCTGCGCGAGGGGCTGCTCGACGCCCGGCTGTTGCCATACCAACTGGACGGCATCGCCTTTGTGGTCGGTGCCGGTCGAGCGATTTTGGCAGACGACATGGGGCTGGGGAAAACGATCCAAGGCATCGGGGTTGCAGAATTGCTTGCCCAGCGCGCGGACATCACGCGGGTGCTGGTGGTTTGCCCAGCATCGCTCAAAAGCCAATGGCGGAGTGAAATCCAACGATTTTGCGGTCGCTCGACGCAGTTGATCTTTGGTTCAGGAGACGAACGTATTCAACAGTATGACAGCGACGCGTTCTTCACCATTTGCAATTACGAACAAGTATTGCGCGACATCACAGCCATCGAAACGGTGCCGTGGGATCTGGTGATTTTGGACGAAGGCCAACGCATCAAAAACTGGGAAAGCAAAACCAGTCGGATGATCCGCCAGATCGACAGCCCTTTTCGATTGGTGCTCTCGGGCACGCCGCTAGAGAACCGATTGGGCGAACTCTACACTATCACCAAGTTCGTTGACGCCAATTTACTAGGTCCAGCCTATCAGTTTTTCAACCGTCACCACATCGTCGACGATCGCGGCAAAACTCAGGCGTATCATCGACTGGATGAACTGCGGGAGAAACTGTCTCACGTGCTGCTGCGGCGGACACGAAGTGAGATCGCGGACCAACTGCCGTCGCGCACCGACGAGATCGTGCGGATCATGGGCACGCAGGAACAATTGGATATCCAAAACGCCAATGTTTCGCGGGCGGCTCAAATCGCGGCCAAGAAATACTTGACCGAGATCGACCGCATCGTGCTGATGTCCTGCTTGAGCAACGCCCGGATGGCTTGCGACAGCACGTATCTGCTGGACCAGGAGACGGAGGAATATAGCAGTAAGCTTGAACGGTTGAATGAACTCTTGCAAACGCTGCTGGAAGATCCAACGCGCAAGATTGTAATCTTCAGCGAATGGAAACGAATGCTCGATCGCATCGAGTCTCGACTGACGGAGTTGGACGCCGACTTTGTGCGGCTGGACGGAAGCGTGCCTCAGAAAAAACGCGGGCCGTTGGTGAATCGTTTTCAAACCGATGCAGATTGCCGAGTGATCTGCATGACCAACGCGGGTTCGACCGGTTTGAACTTGCAAGCCGCCAACACCGTGATCAACGTGGACCTGCCGTGGAACCCTGCGGTGCTGGAACAGCGCATCGCCCGAGCCTATCGCATGGGGCAAAAGAATCCGGTCCACGTTTACAAACTGATTACCGTTGGACCCTCCGGCGGCGAGACGCTTGAGGAGCGGTTGCTTGACACGTTGGCGTCCAAGCAAGATCTGGCCGATGCGTCGATCAATTTGGACAGCGACATTAACGAGGTCGCGATGGTCAGCGGCATGGAATCGCTCAAGCAGCGTCTGGAAGTAGTGTTGGCTCCGAAAGTTGCACCGGTCGATGAAAGTCAACAGCGGCGGGTGGAAGCCGAAGCGCAGCAATTAGGCGACACGGAGGCGATTAAGGCTCAGCGCCGGGAGAAGGTATCCCGCGCGACCGGCCAGTTGGTCACCGCAGCGCTTTCGCTGGCCGGAGAACTGCTCGACGGTGGAGCCGAAAAACCTGATGAACGCAACCAATCAGCGACAAACACCAAAGTCGACCAATTAACCCATCAACTGGAACAATGCGTCGACCGAGACGAATCGACCGGTGCGATGCAACTCAAGATTGACCTGCCAGACCCAACGATCCTGCGTACGCTGGCCAAATCTCTAGCCCGGTTGCTGGACGAGTAACGTAAGTAATGCCGGAGATCCTTGGCAGGCCGTGGCTTTGATGGTGACTACCCAATCAAATCCCGCACCACTTCTCCGTGCACATCAGTCAAACGAAAATCACGTCCGGCGTATCGGTACGTCAACTTCTTGTGATCGAATCCCAACAGATGCAGCATCGTCGCGTGTAGGTCGTGAACATGCACGGGATTTTCGACCGCCTTGAAACCAAATTCGTCCGTCTTCCCGTAGACCTGTCCGCCTTTGACGCCGCCTCCGGCCATCCAAACGGTGAACCCGTAATGGTTGTGGTCCCGCCCGTTGATCTTGCCTTTATTGGCACCCTCGGTCGGCATCTCCACCACCGGCGTTCGTCCAAATTCGCCACCCCACAGCACCAAGGTCTCCTCAAACAGCCCGCGCTCTTTAAGATCCGTCAGCAACGCGCCGATGGCTTGATCACATTGCCCCGCCAATTTCCGATGCTGTTCTTCAAGATCATCATGATTGTCCCAGGGCTGACCTTTGCCGTGCCAGAGCTGGACGTAACGCACGCCGCGTTCGACCAATCGTCGCGCCGTGAGAATTTGCCGTGCTTGATCGCCGTCTCCATACGCTGCGCGAACACTTTCAGGTTCCTTGGAAATATCGAAAGCGTCGGTGGCTTCCATCTGCATTCGATACGCCAGCTCATAAGATGCAATCCGCGCGTTCATCGAATCGTCGCCGCGCTGATCGCTGTGCATACGATTCAGCTGCTGCAGCGCGTCGATTTGTTGGCGCTGTTGTGCAAGCGACAGCCGGCCATTGCGGACGTGTCGGATCAGTTTGTCGATCTCTTTGTGTTGACTGTCAATGTAAGTACCTTGAAACACGCCGGGCAAAAACGCGGACTGCCAGTTCTGCGTTTCCTTGATCGGGTAACCGCCGGGGCACAGCGCCACAAACCCTGGCAAATTCTGATTCTCCGTTCCCATCCCATACGTCACCCAAGATCCCATACTGGGCCTCACCAGCCGAGATTCACCGCAGTTCATCAACAACAGCGACGGTTCATGATTGGGCACGTCGGCTTGCATCGAATTGATGATCGCGATGTCGTCGATATGCTTGGCCGTGTGAGAGAACAGTTCGCTGACGTAGGTTCCATTTTCTCCGTATTGCTTGAACTTAAAAGGAGAACCCAACGCCACACCCGTTTTACGCTCCGTCGGTAAATTCATTGGCAAGGCTTTGCCCGCCCACTTTTGAAGTTCCGGTTTGTAGTCAAATGTATCGACCTGCGATGGCCCACCGTTCATGAATAGATGGATGACGTGTTTTGCTTTGCCGGGAAAATGAGTCGCGCGTGGGGTCAGTGAGCTTCCGCTGTCGCCAGTTCCGGTGTCGGCCAGCAATCCCGCATCTCCCAGCACACCCGCCAACCCCAGCGCGGCCATTCCCGTACCACAGCGGCGCAGTAAGCTTCGCCGATCAAGTCCGATAGGTAGTTGGGGTTGGTCCATGGTTGTTCACTTGGGTTCTTCGTCTCTTACGAGCCGACGATTTCTAATTTCTAATTTCTAATTTCT
>CAKZVF010000213.1 GCA_937921995.1 uncultured Pirellulaceae bacterium | reverse complement strand
TTTTTGCAGTTAGAGGAGGACGGCGTTAAAGCGGCCGTTGACCGTGTCTCGCCGTCTGTAGTCCAGATCGAGAGCATCGGCGGCAATGCGGCCGAAGCTGGCGTATCGACAGGAACGGTTGTGTCGTCCGACGGGCTGGTCTTGACCGCGGCGTATAACTTGCGGCACGAACCCGCCAATATTTTCATCAAGGCGATTGCAGCGGAAAAAAAGCAACCGGAGCGCTACATCGCCGAATTACTGGCAACCGACAACAGCCGCAACCTGTGCCTGTTGAAAGCGGATTTACCGGAGGGTGTTGCGCTGACTCCGGTGATCGCGGCTACCCAAGACTCCCTGACCGTCGGCACAACGACCGTCGCCATTGGCAAAGTCCACGCCCCATCGGCAGCTTCGATTTCCGTTGGCATCCTCAGCGCAACGGACAGAATCTGGAGCCGCGCGATCCAAACCGACGCCAAAATCTCCCGCTCCAATTACGGCGGTCCGCTGGTGAATCTGAAGGGCGAAACGATCGGAGTGCTGGTCCCACTTTCGCCAAACGACGCCAGCGTCGAAGCCGGAAGCGAGTGGTACGATTCGGGCATCGGGTTTGCGATTGTGCTGCAAGACTACTACGCGTCCATTGACCGCATGGCCCAAGGCAATGACTTACACCAAGGCCTTCTGGGCATCACGCTGACCGGAGAAGACCTCTATGCCGACATACCAAAAATTAAATTCTGTGCGCCTCAATCACCCGCGGCGGAGTGCGGACTAGAGGTCGACGACTCCATCATCGCCATCGACAACCGAAGCGTTATCAGCCAATCGCAGATGAAACATGTGATCGGACCCAAGTACGCCGGTGACGCCATTGAAATCACGGTCATGCGTGACCAGAAAAAGGAAACGGTCACCGCGACGCTAACTGATAAAATTGAACCGTTCGTCGAATTGGCGATCGGCATCATCCCTCAACGCGGCGCTGAGACAACATCGGCGGTCATCGACCATGTGTTCCCCGACTCCCCGGCTGAGAAAACCGCGCTTTCGCGCGGCGACATCATTTCCGCAATCAACACGCAACAGGTGACGACTTGGGATGATTTCCAAACATCCATCAACCAGCTGAAAGCCGGCGATAAAATTGAAATTGTCGTCCGCAACGAAAGCGAGTCGAACCCTTCGCCGGCAGAGACGAAAACGATCACGCTTGTTCCGCTTTCTGCGTCTATTCCGATCATCGACCGCACCGATTCGCAAGAAAACGAAAACGACCAACCCGAGCGAGAACTGTTGACGGTTCCGATCAAGGTTGCCGGGTCTGCGAACCTCTGCACTGCATTTTTACCCAATAACAATGACCAGAAAACCGAGACCACGCATCCGCTGTTTGTTTGGGTCCCGCAGCCCGGCGATTTAGACGTCAACAAGATGAAGGATACGATTCAAGAAATCGTGACACGTGATGGATTGGTTGTGTTGGTGCCGCAGTCTTTGAACCCGCGCGGCTGGAGCCCTGAGGAAGCCGAGTTCATCGTCAAAGCGATCGGGAAAGTAAAGAAACGAATCAAGATTGACGACAAACGAATTGCGATCGGCGGCGAAAAAACGGCGGCGCGGATGAGCTGCCTTACCGCGTTGCTCCATCGCGACACTTTCAGTGGACTGATCGTGTTTGACAGCCTCTTTCCTCGCCGCATTCCCAAAGTCGCCACGCGGCCCGACCAGCGTTTGATGATTCTGTTGTGCGCCTCGGATGATTTTAAACTCGTTGATAAACTTGAAAAGATAAAGTCCGTTTTTGAGAAGCGGAAATTCCCCATTACGCTGACCCAAACGCAACACAGAACGTTGGCCAAAATGCTGCCGGAGATCACAGCTTGGATCAACGCGCTTGACCGCCACTGAATTGGAAGCCCATATGAAGCCTCACTTGTTGATCAATCTGCTTGCCTGTGCATTGACGATCACACTTTGCCAACCGACATATTCGTGGCAAGACAAACCAAAGTCGCAAACGGTCAAACGGGTAAAACGTGCGGCTCGCCCTACGTTTGACCCGCGCGCATCGAAAGACATCTTTTTCAAGGACGTTTACGCTGAAGGCACCGTTGGCCAACGTCCGGACGTTTCGGCGCTGGCGGCCAAATCCACCAAGTTGGCCTCTTCAGACACCAACGACGCCGGTTCAAGCGGGACTTGGAGTCAGATCATTGATGCCGCGGTGATCGAGGACGAAGTTAAGGCGCTTCAGCAGGAACTTAACACCCTAGTAACGACACCCGTGATGTTTCAAACCAAGTACAACGACGTCAATGAAAGGTTTGAAGTGCTTTCGATGCTGTTTGCGATCGTACGAGAATACGACGGCGACATTCGCTGGGACGAACACGCTCCGACGGCACAAATTTTGTTTCAACAAGCGGCGGTGTCTTCCCGCGCGGGCACGGCCAAGGGGTTCCAATATTGCAAGGCTCGTAAAGAGGATTTGCAAGAGCTCGTGCGGGGTGGATCCATTGCAGCGGCCAGCCAAATTCCTGAATCCATTGATTGGTCGGTCGCTGCGAATCGTTCGCCGATCATGGTGCGATTAGAGGCGGCGAACGAAGACCTTAAACGGATGACGTCCAGTGCCGCGGAATTTCAATCCAACACCGAAGACGTGTTTCGGCTGAGCAATCTCGTGGCGGCGATGGCCAAAGTCATCGTCCAAGACGGCATGCCCGAGGCGGAGGAGGAGTCGTATCTGGAATTCAGCGAAAAGATGAAGACCGCTTCTTTGGAATTAAAATCGGCCGTCAAGCTGAACGATTTCGAAGCCGCCTCAAAAGCCGCCAACGCGGTTTCACAGTCCTGTGCGGATTGCCACTCGGAGTGGCGGTAGCGTTTTTCCGTCTTCATCCTCAACCGCAAACATCTTTGAGACCAGGTGAAGCTCGGCCTTCTCCGGACGGCAACGACGAATCCTAGTATCAGACTGCACCATGATAAGAGTTGGGGATTGTGCCTGCAGGCCTGAAAGTGCTGGAAATATCGAGAAGCGGACTTGAGTTGTTTCATGCGGAATAAGTAAAGGGCATACGCGATTGAACCAAATTTTTCCGGCAAGAGTTGGGGCCACAGGTCTACGGGGCATCTAATCAGCGATTATACTTTCAAGTCACCTATCGTTTGACACCATCGCAACTTGAAAGTTTTATGTCGACCAACACCGCACTTTGTCTGGCTGAAGATCTCCTTGCCCCATGCCGAAAAATCACCGGCGTTTCATCGGTCCTGCTGCCGTTTGCCGATCGTGAGGGCACCGTCGATTGGCAGGGTTTTGAAAATCAAATCCAACACATTTACGAAGCAGGTTTGTTCCCCGCGGTCAACATGGACACCGGCTTTGTCGATCTGATCAGCGCCGACCTGCGTGACGAAGTGCTCCAGCGCACTGAATCACTTGCATCGGGACGCTACTTTGTGGCCGGAGCTTTTGTTGACGACCAACCCGGCGCGCACTTCAACCTTGACGCCTACCAACGCGCCGTGACGGACATCGGTCATTTTGGTGGCGTCCCTGTTCTGTTGCAATCCTTCGGTCTGACCGAACAAACCGACGATGAAATCATCGACAGCTACCGCCGAATTTCCTGGGCCTGCGATAACTTTATTGCTTGCGAAATCGGAAGCACGTTTTCACCATCGGGTAAAATCTATTCTCTGGATGTCTACCGCGAACTGTTGATGCTCCACGCCTGCACCGGAGCACAACATTGCTCGCTGGAACGATACGACCAGTGGGAACGTTTGGTGTTGCGAAATGAACTAAGACCCGATTTCAAAGTCTTCAACGGCAACGATCTGACAATCGACATGGTGCGCTATGGCAGCGACTATCTCTTGGGATTGAGCACCTTCGCGCCTGATATTTTCGCATTGCGAGACCAATATTGGCATCAGGGCAGCGATCGCTTCTATCAGTTGAACGATCTGCTCCAGAATCTTGGCGCGTTCGGTTTCCGCGACCCAACGTCGGCCTATAAACACACGGCGGCCATGATTTTGAAGATGCAAGGTGTCATCGAATGTGACGCAACCCACCCCGACTCCCCGACTCGGCCCGACAGTGACAGGGAAGTGTTGGATGGCATTTTGGTCTCTATGAATCGCTATCGAGCTCAATAAAGACTCGTTTAGGGATAACTTCGTGATAACTTTTCACAAGTTTCCAATATCTTTGCTCCAATCCGTTGCTTGTGTGAAGGTTGACGGAGTAAAATTCTTGAAGCCATTTAATAAAAATTAAACTCTATCTCGATGCGTTATGAGCTACCCAAAGATCACTTCCTTTAAAACTGTCGAAGACTTCCAACCACACATTGACGCTCTGCCTATCAAAATGCCTTTTGATCCCGTTGTGCAGTCTGGGCCTGATTCGCCCTTGGCCAGCGGCTTGGATACTGCCTGCGGCAAGGTGGGAAACCGGTTCTCAATATTGCCAATGGAGGGCTGGGATGGAACAACTGACGGTCAACCGACGGATCTGACCATTCGTCGATGGCAGCGGTTTGGCCTCAGCGGCGCGAAATTGATCTGGGGCGGCGAAGCCGTTGCGGTGACGCCTGAGGGACGCGCCAATCCCAACCAGTTGATGATGAATCCATCGACCAAATCCGCGATCGAATCGCTGAGAAAAACGCTGGTCGACGCTCACACAGAGGCTTGTGGCAACGTCGATGATCTAAAGGTCGGGTTGCAATTGACTCACTCCGGTCGGTTCGCGCGTCCCAATAAAAAGGACACGATCGAACCCACCATCGCGTACGCTCATCCGATTCTTGACCCTCGTTTCAAGATCGCTGATTCCGCGGCCGTCACGATCAGCGATGACGGGCTGAAGCAATTGATTGAAACATTCGTCGAAGCGGCGAAGATGGCGGCCGACATCGGTTTTGATTTCGTCGACATTAAGCAGTGCCATGGCTATTTTGGGCACGAGTTATTGTCGGGATTTGATCGACCGGGTGAATTTGGCGGATCGTTTGAGAACCGAACGCGCTTTATCCGAGAGATCATCGCCGGAATTCAAGCAGAGACAAAAATCGCAATCGGCAGCCGTGTCAGCATTTTCGATTTCGCGCCGTTCACCAAATCCGAATCCGCCGTCGGAGTCAGCCAATCTGATGGGCCTTACGCGCACGCCTTTGGTGGCGACGGAACGGGAGAAGGGATTGATCTCTCAGAGCCAGAAAAGGTTCTGAAGATGATGTCTGAACAAGGTGTAAAAATGATTTGCACGACCGCCGGCAGTCCTTACTACAACCCTCACATCCAACGTCCCGCAACAGCGCCGCCGTCGGACGGATATCTTCCGCCGGAGGATCCGCTGGTAGGTGTTGCGCGGCAGATCCAAGCGACCGCCGAACTTAAGAAAGCTCTGCCGGACACCCTCTTTGTTGGCTCAGGTTATTCCTACCTGCAGGATTGGCTGCCAAACGTTGGCCAAGCGGTGATCAAATCGTCGATGGCGGATTCGATTGGTTTGGGCCGCATGGTCCTGTCATATCCGGACATGCCGCTGGATATCATTGCCGGAAATAAACTACAGCGGAAAAAGATCTGCCGTACATTCAGCGACTGCACCACTGCGCCTCGTAACGCATTGGTGTCGGGCTGCTATCCGCTTGACCCCTTCTACAAGGATCGGCCAGAAAGAAAGCAGCTGATTCAAATCAAGAAGGATTCGGTTCCCAAAGCCAGCTAAAATTATGCCCGAGGATCTCAATCGCGGAAGACACAACGAACGTTTTGCGACTGACGGGATGCTTCGTTACTTCTGATCGCCAATATCGGTTACTTTGTTGATGATAGTGGGTTGGGCAGATAGGCTTCGGTTTTGAAAAAGTGGATCGCGCGTGAAGATTGCAATCATTGGCAGCGGCATCGCAGGACTGGCGGCTTCTCACCTGCTGCAAGACAAGGGTCACGAAGTTCATCTCTTTGAATCCCAAGCGCACATCGGCATGTCGGCGCACACGATTGATTTTGAATCGCCGCATGGCGGTTCGACCGTCTGGGGTGATGTTCCATCGCGGATGTTCAACGGGGCACTGTGGCCCTCTGTCACCGAACTTTATCAGTCGCTGGGCCTTACGATCGCACCGATCAGGGCAACGCAGAGCTATCGGCGGAACGACGAAGAATCCGCTTTGCAATTCCAACTGCCATTTAAATGGTCGGCCGAAGTCTTGAGGACTGCAGGCGATTCTCTGCGGGCTTTTGCACATTCGGTCGGCGTAAGTGGTGGGAGCAGACTTCGATCCACAGTTGGCGACTGCCCAGACGAACGCCCCGTCACCGCGCGACGATCGGAATTTCTGCACGAGATCAATCGGTTGCGCGAACAAGGGCTGGGCGATTTGCAGACGCTCGATCCCAACATTTCATTTCAACAATACCTCGATCAGAACAATTTCTCGGCCGAGTTTCGTGAAACGTTTTTGTTTCCAGCGTTAAGCTCCACGGTGTGCACTTGCTCTCACGGGGCAATTTCGAATTACCCCGCGGTGATTTTGCTCAATGCAATGCAACATATTACCGGTGACCAACCTCTTTGCCGCGTCGAAAAAGGGGCGCGGTGGGTATCCCAACGCTTGACCGAATATGTAAACCTGAACTTGGTAACGCCCGTGGAAGAGGTCTATCATGATCGCGGTATGGTGACGGTGACTTCAGGCGGAAATCAACTGGCCTTCGACCACGTTATCATTGCCACGCAAGCCAATCAAGTTGAGCGTATTTGTGCAGGGTTGCCTGAGAACGAAGCAGCAGTTTTGAGGGGATTTCAGTATGAAGATGTTGATGTCGTCGTTCATACCGACCAACAATTCATGCCATCACGCACGAGTGAATGGGCTATGTTTAACTTCGCAGCCAACAGCCAAAACCACGAATCAATGTGTACGGTTTGGATGAACCAATTTCACACCAACTGGCAGGACGAAGGGATGACCCAACCGATCTTCCAAACGATTCGTCCCATTCGAGATGTAAGCCCCGACAAATTGATTGGCAGGGCAAAACTTCAACGGCCCCTTGTGGATCGCCATTCATGGCGTCTCTGGGAACAGTTGCGGGAAATGCACCAGCAGCAAAATCGACGAATTTGGTTTTGCGGCTCTTACGCGATGCCAGGAATTCCCTTGTTGGAATCGGCGGTTGAATCAGCGAAAGAGATTAGCGACGCGATTTCAAGCGGAAGCGCGATAGGTGATTCTTGAAGCCGCTCGAGACGCGTTTTCGTTTTAAGCCAAGTCTACCTTCTTAGTTTTTCGAAAATTCTTTGGCAAACCTTGCCGGTTATTGCGGATTCCATGTTGGCTTTAGCGGTTTTGGAATCGCGACTTTGACGCCAATGAGGGACTGTCCGTTGATGCGGGTCGCGCGGCTTCTCAAACCGAATTAGCATGGCGATAACAAAGATAAGATCGTTCGCTAGCAGCTTTTCTCAGCGAATGTATTTTTTGGAACTCGATTGCCCTGATACGCTAAAACGTGTACCTTTCGCCTGACGGCTCGAACACACAGCATGGGCATCGACAAGATGGATTTTGTCAACAACTATCACGGCACGGCTCAACCCGGCGCGAATGATGGTCTCATGGAGGATCGGATTACCATGCACAAATTTACTTCACTAAAAACCACCATTTTCTCGGTAGGTGTATGGACGGTCGCTGCGGTTCTTTTTGGAAGCGGTGCAGTGTTCTCAACCGCCTCCGCCCAGACAGACGTCGATTCGGCAGCTTCGGTTGAACAGATCCCTGCTGCCGAGAAACGTGCCACCAAAGAGCCAGTCTTTCGCGTATCTAAGCTCAACCGTGAAAAGTCACCGACCAACGCTGCTTCTGGATCCATCGCCACAAAAATCGAATTAGCAACGCCGCTGGAGGCCGAAAAAACTGACGTCGAACCAGCCGCTTCGGCAACCGAGACGACGCCATTTCGTACGGCCAGCTCCAAAAGCTTCCCGCTTCCCCAACCGCTTTCGAGCACATCGCCCGACCCGATTTCCGAACAGACGGCCTCCGCACCTCATCCTTTGGACCGAGCCATCAGCATGGCCGAAAGTGCGCTGGAGAACATCCGGGCTAACGTGCTTGATTACTCGGCCATCATGGTCAAACGCGAACGCATCAACGGTGTGCTGGGATGTCCGGAATATATGCAAATGAAAGTTCGTTGTCCTCGCATGATTTCGGGGGAGGAAGTTCCTTTCAGCGTTTATCTAAAAACACTAAAACCAAAAAAGTGTGCCGGGCGCGAAGTAATCTGGATCCAAGGCCAAAACGACAATAAGCTCTGTGCCCATGAGACGGGTCTGCTTGGCATGAAACGTTTCTATCTCGAACCGACCGGTTGGATTGCGATGCAGAACAATCGGTACCCCATCCAAGATGCGGGCATCGAAAACTTGATCATCAAATTGATCGAAAGAGCTCAGTCGGCGAAAGTTGCCGGGCATTCGGTCGTAAGCTACCGTGACAATGCAGAAATCATGAAGCGCCAATGTGCCCTGATCGAATTGCTCAATGAACAGCGGCATGAGGAAGACGAGTTCTACAAAGCTCACGTTTTCGTCGATAAGGAATTGAATCTGCCCGTGCGTTATGTGGCCTTTGATTGGCCCAAAACGCCCGGAGGCAAGCCCGAGATCATTGAGGAGTACACGTACGTGCGAATCAATTTGAACCAAGGCTTCCAAGACATCGACTTCAGCCCCGAGAACACATCTTACAAGTTCCCACGGCGGTAGCTGCCTCTGTCGCTGGAGATGAGAATCCGGCACTGTCCAATACTGGCAGACACACGACGGGACCCTCTCCCGTTTTTTATCTAACCCCGTGCATCATATATTTGATCACTGGGGAGATAAGCAAAGCGAACAGCCCAATCACGAAAGAGATGATTGCGATCTGGGCGAACACGCCTGTGTAGTTCATCAGCTTGGCGACCTCAGGCGTGACCGAAGTAATATCGACGGCACCGGTGATCGCCTGAGCATAGTCTGCTAATGCTCCTGCTTCAGCACCATCAGCACCCCCGCCATGACCTCCGCCGGTTGTTAGTTTCGCAATATAGCCGGCGATATAGTGCGCAAACGATGACGACAAGAACCAGACTCCCATCATGAATGAGACCAGCTTTGCAGGTGAAAGCTCAGTCACTTTCGCCAATCCGATAGGTGAAAGGAACAGTTCACCAGAGGTTATCAAAAGATAACCTACCATCAAAAACATCATGCTGACACGGGCACCATCATCCATGAACCTAGCACTGAAGGCGAAGACCAGAAAACCCAGTCCCAGCTGAAGAATACCTAAACCAAATTTGATCATCGTATTAGGATTCAAATTTCGCGCCTCCAGCCAGTTCCACATCATAGAAAACGGGATCGCGAGGAAAATGATGTAGCCCGGATTGATTGAGTTAGTTTGTGCAGCGGTTAAGCCAACCAGGTTGACGTGCTCCTTTGCGAACAAGGTCAGAGAGCTCCCTGCTTGCTCGAAGAAAGACCAAAACACGGTCACGAAAAAAGTCAGCACAGCGACCACGATCAGTCGGTTGCGGGTTACTGAATCACTGACCGCACAAACATAGAAAAGAAACACTGCAACCAAGAACAACAGCGCTAACAAAATAAACGACAACAGCCCTGTCTCGCCGAACACGACTACTTGATTGAACTGCACTAGGAGTGCAAATACGGGCACGAACAAAAAAGACAATGCGTAAACAAGGTAACGCACATTGAATCCTCCAACGGTTTTCACTTGCTGCTCTTCCGGTTGTTCTCCCTGGTCTCCGTAGATTCCAATCAATCCACCATACCAAAACACGACTAGACCTACCGCCATCCCGAAACCTGCGGCCCCAAATCCGTAATGCCACCCGTATCTGTCCCCCAACCATCCGCAAATCAGTGGCGCGATAAATGCCCCCAGATTGATACCAAGATAGAAGATGGTGAAACCACCGTCACGGCGGACATCGCCTTGTTCATATAAACCACCGACCATCGAAGAAATGTTTGGCTTGAAAAAACCATTGCCAATAATCAACAAACCCAGCGACATATAAAAGATGATTTCATTCTGAAATGCCATCGTGAAATGACCAATGCACATCAACAGCGCACCAAGCATGATCGAGTTTTTATGGCCGATTACACGGTCGGCAATCATTCCACCAATTGCGGGCGTGAAGTAGACCAGTGAACCGTAGGCCGCATAAATTTCGTAGGCAACGTCTTTGCCGTTTTCTAAATCTTTAAAAAGTTCGTCCACTAAATACAGGACCAAGAGAGCCCGCATCCCGTAAAAACTGAATCGCTCCCACAGTTCGGCAAAAAACAGAAAAAAGAGCCCCTTGGGATGTCCAAGAAACTCTCCGGTCTTCAAAGCCCCGGAACCTTGATCAGGTTGTTCGCCTGAGGAATTATTGGAAGGACTCTCGTATGGTTTGTGATCACTCACTTGATACTCGCTATCTTTACATTGGGACGCTACACGCGAATGGATCCGATTAATGTAACGTAACCAAGGTTTGCCGACAATTTGAGTGAAACGCAAAAAATCCCCGACAGATGCGCGTTGTTACGCATTTGCGGGGACTCGAACGAGATTCAAAAAAGGAGTTGAAAGTCAAAGCACAGTCATCCACTTTTACCAAACCAGTTCCTTAGGGCGGTTGGCCAAAGAAACAACAAACTTCATCCAAAAACTCGCACCAGAGTTCGGCAACCAACTCAAATATCGACGCCTCTGGAGAAATCATTGCCATCAGCAGCCTGATGATACGAAATGCCGTCCTTCCGCGATAAAGCATGGTGCTTTTCGGTTGGGTAGCAATCATTTCGCCTGCCCGACCCCAGAGGCTCATCCCTTTTTTGCGATGGGATTCCGATTCGAGACTCGACCGGAGTCCTTGCCGTGTTCATCTTCGCTCCCGTTCTCTGCGCTGAACATGCCAGCCAGGGCATCCAACAGCGCTTCGTGCCGCGATGCGGTGAAACGTTCGTGCCGTTCGCGCTGGGCCAATTCTTTGCGAGCGAGTTCCTTTTCTTGTTCGCGCATAAAGATGCTGCGTGCCAATAAAGCGACCGTGATGACCACGCTGGCACAAAAGATCAATCCGCCTTGCGTGTAAATCGCGTTCTCGAAACGGCCTTCCCATGTCGTCGGTCGAGGCCAATTTTGCATCAGCTCTCGAACGATCAAGTGCCCGTGTGACACAATGAATGTCATGACCATCGTTGCGGCGCACCAAACGGTCGTAATCAATTTATGTTTTGGGCTCATCTGTCCCCCCTTACGATGCGTTGTGATGATGTGTTTTAAAAATCGCATTAAGCCAGCGACCACGGAGGTCAATTGACTGACTCAAATGAACAGTCACTAGATCTCCTCTGCCACAAAAGGTTCACGATGAATACGGCATCCGCGATATTGACGACTTCGAAGATAGTCGCGGGCGGCCGATTCTTTCGTGTTCGCCGATCTGAACACGTATCAACATCTTGATTCGGTCGACTTCCCGTTGCGGAATGCTGACCCGTGAAGCAGAATAGCGGTTTTCAGATCTTCTAGTTCCTCTTCAGATATATGCCTCCAATTGAAATCACTCTCTGGCACGTGCTGATTGCTTCAGGGCTGACTGCGCTTTGCACAGGGCTGGGGATCGTTCCATTTCTGTTTGTCGATCGCATCAGCGATCGTTTTTTAGGCATTGGGAATTCGCTGGCGGCCGGTCTCATGATGGGAGCGAGTATTGGATTGATCTTTGAGGCCCATCTAATCAGCGACATGAAACTGGCGATTGGGTTGGCGATTGGAGCGGCCATGATCGTGGCCACAAGGGCGCTTTTGCCTGACGACCACGACGAAGAAGAATCGTTGACGCTAGGGCTGGAATCAGCCAGCTTCCGGAAGATGCTGATGATCATGGCCGTCATGACGGCTCATTCTTTCGCCGAAGGAATCGGCGTTGGCGTCTCGTTTGGCGGCCGCGAGGGATTTGGCGAACTCATTTCGTCCGCGATTGCCATTCACAACATTCCTGAAGGGATCGCCATCGCACTGGTCATGATTCCACGCGGTGTCTCCAAGATGAAAACTACGCTTTGGAGCATTTTTTCAAGCCTCCCCCAACCATTGATGGCGGTGCCAGCGTTTCTGTTTGTGCTGGTTTTCGAACCGCTGCTGCCGATCGGGTTGGGGCTGGCTGCCGGTGCGATGATCTACATGGTGTTTGTTGAACTTATGCCCGAAGCGCTGGAACACGTCAAAGCCCAAGCGGCGATCCCCGTTTGCCTATTGGCGACCGCCGCTATGCTGGCGTTTCAATGGCTGCTGTAGGAGGCGAATTGGCCCAAGTGATTCGATCTTAACACCGTGTACGTGCCGTGAAAACTGGCTGGCGGGGTTCGAAGCTGCCCTCTTTCCATTCATATTGTGCCCGACGCCCGACTTTTCTACACTTCTGGCCAACAAGTCGCTGCAGCTGATAGCAGCTGGCTTTCCCACCAATTTGTTAATTTTAAGGGAGCCTCAACAATGGGCTTTATTCAAGAGTTTAAAGAATTCGCTTTCAAAGGAAATTTGATCGACATGGCGGTAGGTATCGTCATGGGAACCGCCGTTGCGGCGATGGTTAAATCATTCTTGGAGAACATCATCTCTCCAATTATCGCTGTCGTTGCGGGCGTTCCAGACATGTCTTCGATGAAGCACAAGCTGGCCGATGTCGACGTCACCAATGAAGCCGGCGAAGTGGTCAAAGAGGGAGCTTTTATTAACTACGGCACATTCATCCAAAACACGATCGACTTTGCGATTTTGGCTTTGGTTATTTTCATCGCGATCAAAATCGCCAGTAGCTGGATGGCCAGCGAAGATGATCCCGAGCCGTCTGATGAGGTTAAGCTGCTCACTGAGATCCGCGACTCGTTGGCCAAAAGAGCTTAAACCGGTAATCGGATAACTTTTGTAATCACAGAATTGATGGAGCGGCAAATGGCCGCTCCATTTTTTTACGCGCTTTGTGCCATTGGATCTCTGAGATGCTGGACTCGCGTGGATGTCAACGCGCACGGCGCTTCACCTCCCGATGCCATCACTTCGTAGCGAATGATAAGGCCTTCTTCATCAAAATCCGAGGCTGCGTTCGATCTCTCTTGAACGGGGGTCGATACCGGACATCTCGCCGAAGCCCTGTTTCCAAAACGGCTTTGGGGCTTTGATAGGAGCCTTCTCCCGTTCATCGTCGCCGCTGGACGCTTCTGAGGTCGTATCCGAGTTTGCAGATGCCTGCTGATTCATGAACAATGGCCGAGACCAATTATTCGTTGCACACCCCATCACGCCGATTGCGATTCCAAAAAAACAGGAGGCAAAAAAGAACCGAGGATAGGTGGGAGAAACGTCCATTATCACTTTCAGAGAATGATGAATACGTGACGGCCAAATGCCAAACTTCCTTTCAAGCGACTATTTCAGATTCGCTGATCTCCGTCCAGACTGATCCGGGACCTTTGTGGAGAACTGCGATGGCCAGGTTCGCGAATCACGCCGGCCCCACTTTGCCAAAAACCCCCAAGCCTTCAAAAAGACAGAAATCCCAAACAGGCATTGGCGGCAATAACATCTTCACCAGCCAGCTAAAGCACCGGTATGAATCGGTGGGGAATTGAGCCGCAATTGGGGCTCGGTTCAAGAACGATCCTGATCGGCTTAAGTATCGGTCTGCGATATCAGCATCGGCTGCATCAGCGCGACGACCACTCCTGCGATAGCGCCACATAGATGGCCATCCCAAGAGATACCGCCGCCGGTGGGGATAACTCCCATCAATGTCGACCAACCGTAGAGAAAGCCGACCAGCGTTGCGATCAGCATTGGAACCAGACGCTTCTCAAACCAAGCAGCCGACAGAAAGAAGGTCACCAAAGAAAACACGAGAAGACTGGCCCCGACGTGTGAAACGATCAGATTGTCAGTCCCGTTACGCCCGAACAGCCAAAGCAGAGATCCGCCGACAAAAATTAGCGCGCCCACCGTCGTCCACGAATTTGCTCGAGATCCGGCCAATAACGTCATCAGCACAATCAGCGGAACCGTATTGGCGAGAATGTGGCCAAGATCCTTGTGCAGAAACGTCATCGCAAATATCCCTGGTAGACCGCTGACGAACCTCGGCACCAAAGCGAACCACTCACTAAGCGGTAACGCAAGGTCCAATAAGAACACCGCCCAAATCACACCGACGAAGATCAACACTTTCGTAATTTCATCACCGATGGAATGCCGGTTGCGATCGCTGAGCTTGTTTTGCAGTCCGTCCATTTTCGGCGTCCTTAGAAAATACGCTGTAGCGGTTGGGATTTGCCGATTCGGCAACCAATTGATCAATATTGTAGGCGCCCAATCCTGGTGTTGAATGCCACCAACAACAAATTTCGCAGCCACAAGTATCAAGGATAGCCTGACGAGATATCACCGCAATTAACGCGTGTGCACAAATAAGCGGCAAAGGTGCCGATCATTTTTTCCAACTGGCAAGTCCATAATGCAAGAGAGCCTCGAGAGACGCGCTTTGATTTTCACGCAAGTTTTCGTTCCGCTTCAAAACCAAAGGCCCGAAAAACGGAGCGTTTGGTCAGCGCATGAAAAAAGGGTGCGACCCGAAAGCCACACCCTTCTATTTTTTTAATTTAGACCGCTGCAAGCAGCGGGTTCAATTAGTTGCAACCACATCGTGATCGGCGGCTACCAAGACGGCATCCGCTGAAGATACGGCAACCATTGCCACAACGCTTGCCTAGGCCAAGGCTTCGTCCACATCCGCAGCCAGAGGCTGCACCGCGTAGACCAAGACCAAGTCCGCCACCGGCAGAAACGTAAGAACCAGCACTTGATCCTACAGAGTAAGATGCAACTGGAGCAGCAACAGGAGCGGCGTAAGAAACGCCAGCATCAGCAGCAGGAGCTGCGTAAGATGCACCACCGTCGATGATCATGCCACCGTCAGCAGGAGCACCGTAAGATGCACCACCGTCGATGATCATGCCACCATCAGCAGGAGCACCGTAAGATGCACCACCGTCGATGATTGTTCCACCATCAACTGGAGCACCCATAGATGCGCCACCGTCGATGATCATGCCGCCAGCAGCAGGAGCAGCAGATGCTCCGCAATCGCTAGTAACAACTGGAACCTGGATGGTCTTAGGAACACGAGTACAAACTTGGTAAGGAACTTGCTCAGTGTAAGTTTCTGGAACTTGAACTGTGTAAGTACGAGTACGAGTTTGTGGCTGGCTTGTCATTGTAGTGACATTGCGAGTACGTGTTTGTGGAACTTGAACTGTGTAAGGAACTGTACGAGTACGAGTTTCCTGACGAACACGCTGTACAGGTACAGTGCGTGTCTTAGTTTCAGTTTTGTAAGTCGTCACAGGAACAGTACGAGTACGTGTTTCCAGACGAGTCTTTGTCACGTTGACGGTACGAGACCGTGTTTCCTGACGAGACTTCTGAACAGTCACGTTGCGAGTACGTGTTTCAGAACGCATTTGAGTCACAGGAACAGTACGAGTACGTGTTTCCATGCGAGTCTTCTGAACAGGAACTTGACGTGTGCGAGTTTCCTGACGGACCTTCTGAACAGACACGTTACGAGTACGTGTTTCCAGACGAGTCTTAGTTACAGGAACTTGCTTCGTACGAGTCTCTGTGCGAACTTGCTGTACAGGAACAGTACGAGTACGTGTTTCCATACGAGTCTTCTGAACAGGAACTTGACGTGTCTTTGTTTCTGTACGCATCTGAGTCACAGGAACAGTACGAGTACGTGTTTCCATGCGAGTCTTCTGGACAGGAACTTGACGTGTGCGAGTTTCCTGGCGAGTCTTCTGAACAGACACGTTACGAGTACGTGTTTCCAGACGAGTCTTAGTTACAGGAACTTGACGTGTCTTAGTTTCTGTGCGGAACTTCTGAACAGTGTAGTTCTGAGTACGAGTCTCACAACGTGTACGCTGAACAGCAACCTGACGTGTACGAGTCTCAGTACGCATCTGTGTTTGAGCCACGTTACGAGTACGTGTTTCAATACGGCATGATGTCTGAGTGATCATACGTGTCTGTGTTTGTGGAACATTCACAGTCACGTTGTACGTGTAAGGCTGTGCAACTTGACGTTGCATAGTTACCTGGTAAGGAACTTGCTGCTGAACTCGGTTTGGAACCCAAACGCGAGAAGTAACAGTTTGGTAAGTAGGACCGCAACCGCCGCCGACTACTCCACCACCAAAGCCACCGCCAGCCAATGCTGATCCACCACCAGCAAATGCTGATCCAGAAGCTAGGCCACCGCCGCATCCGCCGCCCATAGAGCCGCATCCGCCGCCGCAAGAACCGCAACCACCGCAGCTGCTGCATCCGCAACTTCTACGAGACTTGCAACCGCAACCGCCAAGAAGACGACCGCCACCAAGTAGTCCGCCACCGCTGATGCCCATGCCGCCATTGCTGACAACACCGCCACCGAAACCAGCTCCGCCACCACCGAAAGAAGAAACGCCGTAAGAAGGAGCAACAGCTACTTGAGACGTGCGAGTCTGCCAGCTACCAGCGTCGCGACATACAGTGCGATACTTTGTAACTGTGTAAGGCTGACATACCATGCGAGTCGCTGTACGCTGCTGTGTGGTCGGAACCATTACAGTGTACTGCTGAGGAACCTGTGTTTGAACAGGAACACGCACTTGGTACTGCTGAGGAACTTGAACTGTGTAAGGAACCTGAACAGTGTAAGGCTGTGAAACAGTCTCAGTGTAAGGAACCTGAACTTGGTAGTTACGAGTCTGAGTTTCCTGGTAAGGAACCTGAACAGTGTAAGACTGAGTTGTCATTTCCTGGTAAGGAACTGAAACTTGGTAAGACTGCTGAATCGTATCTGTGTAAGGAACGTTAACAGTGTAAGACTGAGTTAGCATTTCCTGGTAAGGAACTGAAACTTGGTACTCTTCTGTCTTGTTCACAGTGAAAGGAACCTGAACTGTGTAGCTCTGAGTTGTCATTTCCGTGTAAGGAACTGAAACTTGGTACTCTTCAGTCTTGTTGACTGTGAAAGGCACTTGAACTGTGTAGTTCTGAGTCGTCATTTCAGTGTAAGGCACTGAAACTTGATACGACTGCTGGATCGTGTCAGTGTAAGGAACGTTAACAGTGTAGTTCTGAGTCAGAGTTTCTGTGTAAGGAACTGAGACTTGGTACTCTTCTGTTTTGTTCACAGTGAAAGGAACCTGAACAGTGTAGTTCTGCTGAACTGTGTCTGTGTAAGGAACCGTTACAGTGTACTGAGTCGTTTGTGGCTCAGTGTAAGGAACGCTGACCTGGTAAGACTCTTCGCGAGAAGAAGTCACAGGAACAGTAACGTTGTACGACTGAGTTACCTGATCAGTGTAAGGCACTGAAACAGTGTAGTTCTCTGTACGTGAACGTTGCTCAGGAACCATAACAGTATAGTTCTGAGTTTGCTGCACAGGAACTTGAACGTTCACTGTGTAGTTTTGCGTGCGAGTTTCACTTCGCATGCGAGTACGTGTAACCGTACGCATCTGAGTCGTCATTTGCGACTGATAGACGGTACGTGTTTCGTAACGAATGGACTGTCCGCAGCAACCGCCGCCAACAACCATTCCACCGGCAGCACCAGCGCCACCATCTGCGATGCCGTAACCACCATCGACGATTCCGCCGCTGATAACTTCGCCACCCATTGCAGCGCCACCATCAATGATGGTTCCGCCAGATACCTCACCTGATACAACGCCCGCAGACATTCCATCGATGATCATTCCACCCGCGTACGGGTCAACTACGGAACTACCGTAGCAATCTCCACATGGTGCAGCCACTTGGCCACATCCACATGGTGT
>CAKZVF010000212.1 GCA_937921995.1 uncultured Pirellulaceae bacterium | reverse complement strand
GCGTTCACCGCCGCACCAGGATAAGCCTTTTCGATGGCGGCTTTGAGCATTCGGACGCGGATCAGATTCCCATGGAGTTGCTCAGAATCTTCAAACCCGTATTGCTCGATCGCTCGATCGTACTCTTTCCGCGATTCGTACGAACGTCCAAGCAGATAGGTGATGCCGGACTTCCAGCGCTGAACGTCGTCCTTCCGCGCGATGGTCTCCAACCAATTCGCCGACGTTCCCGGGCTGCCGTTGTCGAAGAGGCACTGCGATAGGAAATAACCTACATCGCGGCGGACAAGTCGCATTTGGCTTTGTGTCGATTTTAGCCGTGCTTCAAATTCAGCAGGATCTTTGATGTCCGCCAAACCCGCAATTCCCATCATGATTTTGTCGGTGCCCAAATTGTCGATCTGGTCTTCGGTGTAATTCAAAAACTGAAAGCTTTCCACTGCGTTGCGAGATAAATCTTCCTCCAGCGCCTCGAAGTCGCCTTGGAAAAACCGGACGCGGCACGTGCGATAAGGATGGAAGTTATCGACGTAAGCTTCTTCGACGAAATACCACCGCAGACGATCGTTCAACTGATCATCGCTGACCGCCATGGGGATCGCTTTGCGTACCGCGGCGCGAAAGCGGTGAGTGTCAAATCCGATGTCCCAGAGCTTATTCTCTACGCCATCGATGGTCGGTAATTTCTCCAACTGCCGCCCAGGGAAAGCTCCCAACGCCAGCCGATATTCGCCCACCAAAGAACTTTCCAACCCGTTCATGCGTTGGGAAAGCGATTCAGGAACGACATACACCTGCGCGGTAAGCGCCGTCAGATCTTTCTCGGTAACCCAATACTTCGTATCTTCGGCCAGCGATTCCTCGAGCGTAAGATTGAGCGCGGTTAGCAATTCCGGTTTCCGCTTCAACTGCCCCAGTGTTGCGATCTGGCCGGGCGTCGCGTTGGGGATCGGCAGCCCTAGCTTTGTGTCGAATAGGTAGTAATCCGTTCCAATCACGACTCCGACGGCCCATGGTTTTTCATCCGCGCTCGTGGTCAGCATCGCCACATCCAATCCCGCTTCACGTGCCAGCATCATGAAGATCTTTGCCCGATCAACATAGTCGCCTCGACCTAGCATCAACGATTGCCATGGATAGCGCTGAGTCCCCGTGAAGCGGACGCCGGCACTGATAGGATTCTTATCGTCAAATAGCCTTTGTTCTTCGATCTCTTGTCCGGTCGGCTCCAGTTCCGGTAGAAGATGAATGTTCCGCACGGTCCAATCAAACAAAACAAGCGCGTGCGAAAGTTTTTTCGTTTGCTGCGTGTCGAGATCCGGATGGAGGTTTGCCACCAGCGTATCCACGGGCGTCTTGTCGTCTTCTTCGGGTTTGAAATTGTTGGCAGCCAAGCGATAGTATTCCACCAAGCTGAGCACCTGCCCTTGGACCACACGCGCGGCGATATTTGAAATCCACGACGCTTCCTGAAGAAAATACGGGTCCGTGTTGATGAACGAGAGATCGTCATTCCGCCCGACGACGTCGAGGTCTTGATGTTTCTTGAGGATATCGCCGACCACCTCGGAGTCGTCGGTGCTTGCTTCGTTGAGTTCCTGCGAGCTGTAGTTTGCCCAGCGGTTGAGACCGATGGAGACCTTCTCTTCAAAATCCCGCTGGTCGAACTGACGATCATCGAAAATGAAGTCCATCGTGCGCGAGATGTCATTCGTTTTGGCGGAAAGAACGTTCGCGTCCAGCGTCTTCAACATCGGGTCGATCTCGGAATTGCACCCCATCAACGCAACCAAAAATCCTAAGCCCAAACAAGCAAAAATTGCGTTTGCTTTGCTGATACTAAACATCTGATAAGTCCTATTTTTAATGTTCGTCATTTTTTCTGAGGCGTGTTCCAAAACCGTCGCTGAAGTTTTTTACTCTAAGCTATTCTGAAAACATCTGGTCTGTTGGGCTAACGCCCAATGGTAGTTAGTTGACTTGAAACTTGGCACCTGTTTAACGACAAGCCGGCAGGCGACCGTGTTTGGCAGTACAGAACGCAGTCGCCTGCCGGCTTGTCGTTAAACAGACAACGGATCATGCTTTCAACGATGTTGTTTTCTTTCTAAATCAAAATTGATCGTCATTGAACTAACACCTAACAGCTTCGTCAATTTTCTTAAGCGTCTGCAGCAGTGATTCGATCTGATCCAGCGGTACCATGTTGGGGCCATCGCTGGGGGATTTTTCTGGTTCAGGATGTGTTTCGATGAAGACCGCGTTGACGCCGGCCGCCACTGCCGCGCGAGCCAGCGGAGCCACCATTTCACGTTCGCCGCCGGTTTTCCCGCCAGCGGCACTTGGCATCTGCACACTGTGCGTTGCGTCAAATACCACCGGAACGCCCAGATCAGCCATTTGACAGAGCGCTCGCATGTCGTTGACCAATCTTCCGTATCCAAAAAACGTACCGCGTTCTGTCAGCATAATGTTCTGACAACCGGCCGATGATAGTTTGGTTACAACGTGTTCCATGTCCCAGGGAGCCATAAATTGGCCCTTCTTCACATTTACGGCAACTCCGGTTTGGGCTGCGGCGACCAGTAAATCGGTCTGCCGAGCCAAAAAGGCGGGGATCTGCAAAAGGTCAACAGCGGCGCCTACCGGAGCGGCTTGCTCAGGCAAATGTATGTCTGTCGTTAGTGGCAAATCCGTTTTTGATTTGACTTTCGCCAGTATTTTCAGCCCTTTTTCCAGACCTACTCCACGGTACGAATCTAAACTGGTTCGGTTCGCTTTATCGAAGGACGCTTTGAAAATAAGTGGCAAATTTATCCGCTGACAGATTACTTTTAGCTCGCCAGCGATCTCCAGCATCAATCCTTCGTCGTCAATGACGCAGGGGCCAGCAATGACCAGCAATGGATTTCCGGTTCCGCATGTGATCGAATCGCCGATTTTTACAGGGTTGGTATTCAAGTGACTCCATTCGTCGTTTCGGAGGGGATTAGAACCGTCAGGTAATCGCTGACCGTTTCGATTTCCAGCGGCAAGTGTCCGCCGGGGTCGCCGTCTAACTGGAACGGGACCGCAGCGCCGGGGGTGTCGCAAGTGACTTTCATTTTACGAAATTTTCGAAACTCTGTCGTGCACCACTGACGGTGTTTTCGCAAAAGAACTGTCGCCAAATAAAAGATGCCTCGCAATGTGCCGCCTTGACGGAAGCTGCACATGTTCAACTGCCCGTCGCAGGGGTCCGCTTC
>CAKZVF010000211.1 GCA_937921995.1 uncultured Pirellulaceae bacterium | reverse complement strand
TGCTCCGCCTGATTCACCGCCGAGCCCCACATGCCACAAGTGTGAAATGGCGACGACATTCGTTTCCCAGCAATCGCGGCCCAGCTGGAAAGACATCTTCTTTACCGCATCGGCCGGTCGTGGCCCGCCATGTTGAACGGTACTTTGAAAGAATTGAGCGGCAGCGCCTTGGGGATTAAACCAGCGTTACTTATAGACTGGGCGTTCGTCACACGCACGTTTGAGGTATCGGTGTGCGCACCGCACGATCAGGCGGCAAAGCTAATCCTCACCATCGGTTGGATTGATTTCAACGGCACCGCGTGATTGCTGGCAGAGCGACCGATTTTTGACAATCGCGGTCTGAAGGTTTAGACTGATCTCTTTCCTGGTCGATCAAACTCAATGCAAACCGCATACACGAAGACGGCCAGTTCAACGCAAAATCTATCCATCAGCCTACGGCCGCTGGATAGATTCCAATACGTTATGTCGCTGCACGGAGGCTCTCATGCAAAACCCTTACGCGTCGCCCGCTACTCAAAGCGCCACTCAAGTTCTTAAAACACGCGTTACTCTTGGGTTTGTTATGCCAATTGCCGGCATATGGACTGCCCTTCTGTGTGGGCAGGTGGCGTGCTGGCTTCGAGGTGGATGGTTAGGTTATCAAATGCAAAGGGAGTTTGTAGACTGGCGATTGCCAATGTATTTTTGGTTCTACATGGGTAGTTCCCTAGCCACGGCGTTCGTACTTGCGTTGTTAGCCATCCCAATAACCCGCTACGGTTTTAGTTTCCGCACCACCCTGTCAATTTACGCAGTTTGCTCAATAGCTACGGTCTTCTACGAAATCTCAAAGACACGAGACATGATTGAACCACCGACGCATGCTGTCATTGTTGGGGTAATCTTGTACGCACTATTCATGGTGGCCTTGGCTGCCAACGTATTCGCAGTGAAACAATAGTTCCTAAGCATGTTTAGCGTGCTGACGGGAAGAGGCAACAGTCGATCTTTTTGAGAACTTCCCAATCGCGTGGGCAAGTCGTGCCGTAGAAGAATTTTAACGCGCTGCAAGTGACTTTGAGGCTGCCGGGGGCAAAGTCACGATCGTTGATCAAGTGCAGCAAGTATTCGGCAATTTGTTGTTGCGTCAATTGATCGGGCGCGGTGTTGTAGTAGCAGGCCAGTTTGCGGATCTCGCGCAGGTAGCCATCGTGCGTACGCTTAGCTCTTCCGAGCAACTGGAGATCCTGGCTCATCTGCTGCCGCAGCGTCAGTTCAGAAGAGGTTGTTTTTTTGTGGTGTTCTTTGATTCATTGTGGTATCTTTCAAGTAAAGGAGAAAACCTAAAGACTAATTACTCGTCTCAAGGTTTCCACCAAAACAACCCACCGCGATAGCGGTTTACTTGAACAATACGTTTTACCGAAGTGCGGTTGGTTCGAACTAATTAATGTACACTTGACGGACGGCACTCGGTCAACGTTGACGAGTATGAAATTCGCTTAGAACGTCCGTAACGTCATTCATTTCTCTGCACGATTGCCCGTTCAGGACCGCAACACTTTGAAACGCATCAATTCGCTTAAAGCTCTGCTACTGGGGTACCTTGGGTATATCGGTTTGGGATGGATACTCCTTTGCCTTCCGTGGAGTCAACGAGCAGAACCAGTAGACGCTTTGGACCATCTTTTTACGGCCACTTCTGCCGTCAGCACTACAGGCTTGGCGACGGTTGGAACGCCAGACAGCTACTCTTTTTTCGGGCAAATTGTGATCCTTGCATTGATCCAAATGGGGGGCATCGGATACATGACCTTGGGATCGTTTATTTTATTGGCAAGAAATCGTGATCTGCCGGCAGAGAGAAAAAGTATTGCTCGACATGCATTCGTGTTGCCCGAAGGTTTTCAGGTTGTCCAGTTTGTACGAAACGTAGTTCTATTTACTCTGTTAATTGAAATTCTAGGTGCGGTTGGATTGTTCTTCGCGTTTCGGTCTGAGGGCGTCGAACAACCTCTTTGGCAAGCCGTTTTCCACTCGGTCAGTGCGTTCTGCACTGCGGGTTTTAGCCTGTTTCCAGACAGTATCGAGCAGTTTGCGTCTAACTTCTGGGTCAATATTCTGATCGCGTTACTGAGTGTTTCTGGTGCGGTGGGCTTTCTGGTCATGAGTGACCTTTTTGGTTCGTTAAGTGGAAAACGGGAACGTGTCACGCTGACAACTCGAATAATCATGCACGCCACTGCGTGGATGATTTTTGTTGGATGGATTGGTCTATTCTTGCTCGAGCCCAGCTATCAAAACCTATCGAACGAAGATCGTCTACTGGCTTCCGGGTTTCAAGCGATGTCCGCACTTACAACGGTAGGCTTCAATTCAATGCCAATCTCATCGTTTGCACATGGACCGGTGTTTTTGCTATTGTTGATGATGATTCTCGGCGCCTCGCCGTCGGGGACCGGTGGCGGACTAAAATCAACGTCCGTCACCGCTGCCTTGGCCACCGTTTGGAGCACATTGAGGGGGCGATCCACGGTAACTTTTTGGGGGTGCCAAGTCCCGGATCACCGATTAACGATGGCTTTCTCATCCGTTGTGTTTTACGTGATTGTTTTCTTTGCCGGTGGTCTCGTTCTTCTATCCATCCAGCCACAACAAATGGAGGACGTCTTGTTTGAAGCGGCGTCTGCTTTAGGGACAGTTGGGCTCTCCCGCGGTATCACCGGAGATTTGACACCCCTTTCTAAGTGTGTAGTAATCATCTTGATGTTCATCGGACGTGTCGGTCCCATCACGTTTGGATTGGCTCTTTTTTCTGGCGAATCAAAGACATTGAAAAGGGATGATTTGGCGGTTTAAATCGTTTTTCAATCGAGACATTTCAGTGGAGTGGCTTCTTTCGCGGGAATATGTCAGCAAACCCGAAACCCAGATGAGCGGTTTGCTTCGCGGAGGGCAATTTTTTAAAACCCGATGAAGGTGAACATGTTCGTTGAAGTTGCCCGTTTGAACGTGCTTTGATCACGCCGAAGCTTCAATGCGATGTTCAAGCATCGCTTCTTGTACGGAGAGAAAGGCGGCTATCGATTAGACGCATATGGGAATCCCAGGGCTGTTAGGTTGGACGGTCAAGCAGTTCGTCTTTTCCGTGAAGACGGTTAACTATCCTCTGCGCGTCCCATTGCTGCGATCCCCATCGTGATTCCAAAGCCTAACGCGATCAAACCCAGCGATGATGCCGCTGTCGTTACCGAGGGTGTAAAAACTTGCGTCGGCCAGTCTTCGGGATCGAGTTCTTCCAGCGTTTGGGCGGTGAGGGCTTGGCCTTTGACGACGTCGCCGACCTCCGGTTTGATGCCACGCTGAAAAGGCCACAAACCGACGGTCGAACCGATCAACAGCCCCAAGAGAATTCCCAGCGTCATCTGTTTGTGCCGTTTCAACAACCACTGCAACAGATTTCCCACCGCGACGACGCCAATCACAACTCCCAGTCCAACCGGAAGGACGACTGACATCATCGGCTCCATCAGCGCGGCCATGTCACGCGCTTTGAGTGCTTCTTTGAATTGGTCCACGCCCGCCAGAATCGGAACGTACTGTCCCAGCAACAGCAACAAATATCCGCCCGACAGGCCGGGCAAAATCATGGCACTGGCCCCCGCCAACCCCGCCACCATCATCATGACAAAACTTGAGTCGGCGTTGCCAACGAAGCCGTTGAACTGCAGCATGGCGATGGCCACCATAAACAAAAACGCCACCACGGCCGATACCTTCAAGATTGCCGAACCCGGTTTGGCCAAACGCCAAACGATCGGCACACCACCTAAAGTGAGACCAATGAATAGACTGTACATTACCCAGCGGTGGTCAACGACCAGATCCTTCAACACGCCCGCCAGCAACAGGATCGCCAAGCCGGCCGCTGCGACGATGCATCCCAAAGTAAGCAAAGATCGGAAACGAAATTTGAAGCGTGTCAGTTCCGCAATCGCATTGATAAACCGTGGGTAAATCCCTGCGGCCAAGAGCATGGTTCCGCCACTGATACCGGGTACCAGGTTTGCCAAACCCATCAGAACGCCGCCAAAAACTGATCGCGTAACAAGCGCTGGAGTAGAAAGGTTTTCCAGCGCGGCATTACCCGAAGGCGTTTCCGATGCGTTGGCCGGCGCGGTGTCGGGCGATGGAGATTCGTCTGCTTGCATTGTTTCTAGCTCTCAATTTGTGAGGAAAGGATCGGCGAGGGGCAAACGATACCAAACTCTGGCCAACCCGGCTATCGTGAAATCAACAAGCCCGGCTATCAGACTAGAGAACTGCCGCAGATTAGAGGACCGCCGTAGATTAGAGAGCCACCGAGCGCTGAAAACACTTAAAGCCGATCCCCTCAGCCTGTCGCCAAGAATCGTGCGGCAGTTGCTGTTTTGACAGGATAAACATGATTGGCGGGATGGCATGAAAAAATCCCGTTCACGATGTGGATCCTGTCTGGTTTTTTTTAAACTTTACTCCGGCGATCAAGGGGATCGGGATAGACTGTTAGCGGTTTAGGTCAATTTGAATTTTGCGGTTTCGATGTCTTGGTCGATTTCGAACAGCTTGTCCAGCCGCATCAGATCGAACACTTTTTCAATATTTGCGTTGATGTTGCACAATCGAAGCGCAACATCCTGTTCCTTGCACAGGTTTCCAAAGTGAACCAATTTACCGATCATTGCCGACGACATAAATTCGACACTCCCGAAAGAGAGAACGAATTTTTTTTGGTCGGATCCGTTGGCGAGCGCTGTTAGTTCTTTCCCGACGGCTTCGATGCGCGTTTCGTCAATAATGCTGTCGTCTTGAAATCGGATAACAAGAATCGACCCTTCGACCTGAGTATTCAGCGTGCTCATATTTATAAGTCCGGGAATCAAAAAACGAGTATGATGGTTTACCATCGACAATTGTAGTCCAATCCGTTGGGTTGTAAACCAAACCACACCGCCCCGTTACTCTCTACCAAGCAATCAACGGCCTTATGAAATTTTTGCTTTTTGAGTGGATGGTGGGCGGCGGATTGATCGAATCTGATTCTCCATTGGATCAAAACGATTCTTTTTTCAAACAAGGCAGCGCGATGTTTTCGGCGATGGCTGAAGATCTGATCGCCGTAGGTCACCAAGTGGTCGCGCCATTGGATCCGAGAGTTTATCAGTCCCCGCACGCCGCATCATGGTCCAGAAAACGGCATCATTTTGAGCCGGTGCTTCTGCAAAATGACTTGCGGGAAACGCTGGCCGATTTGGCGGGAGGCGTCGATCAAATTTTTATCATCGCACCCGAGAGCGATGGGATTCTGGTTGAATGTTACCAAGGACTAGAGGGGGTGAGCGCTAAATGGTTCGGAGGACCGGTGGCTTGGGTTGAGCTGGCGTCCGATAAGAATCAGATGCAGGATTATTTGCACGCCCACGGCATTGCGGTGCCACCGAGCACGATGGATTCCGGCCACACGTGGATTGCCAAGCCGACGTATGGGGCGGGCAGTGAAGATGTCCAGATTTTTACTGATGCGAATCGTAAAACCGAATTTCAAGATCGAACAAAGTGGAGAGTGGAAAAATATGTTCCCGGGAGATCTGTCAGCGTCTCGATCATCAGCGCGGGCGGTAATCACTATTTCCTGCCTCCTACGGGACAGGTTTTTGCCGGCAGCGGAGCGCGTTCAGATGCCGGCCTCGGCGGCCCAAATGGTCCAAGTGGTGCTATTGGAAGTTACGTGGGGGCTGAGTATCCACTGCCGCAACACCAAATCCGGCGTGCCCGTACGCTCGCCCAGCAAACGGTTGACGTACTTCCAAGTTTTAAAGGGTACATCGGAATCGATATGATCTTGGCCGATTGCGGGCCCGACGTGGTGATTGAAATCAATCCTCGAATGACGATGAGCTACTGCCATCTGCCGGTGGAGCTTCGCAGGCGGTGGCTGGAAGCGGTCGCGACCTAGCGAAGGGCCTTCAAGCGAAAGCCTGCCAGCGATAAACGATAGACCAATCCATGGAGCTACGAAAAAACCCGCTCCATGGGGAGCGGGTTGGTTAAGTTCTCTTGGCAACGGTTTTCATCAGGATAAAAAAACCGAATCAGCGTCCTACGCGTCCGCCAATGGAACTTATTTTGGTTCAGTATTAGGCACCGTTTTAAAAGATGCTTTACGAAGAGCCCTTTAAAATCCGCTCAACGGTGGAAGTTCAATACTGTCGTTCGCTCCGCCGAAAAACTGGCTCTCATTGATGCCGCCACTTCCGCTTGCCCCATCAATCGGGCCGATCGCGGGCATCGTTGGGAGAGCTTCACCGTAGCTGGTGCCGCTGTGAACGGGTTGGTCATAGCTTGGGTAGTAGTTGGTCGATGGAGCCGACATGATCGGTGCAGAGCCGTTCCCGCAGGTTGTGCAGGTTGAATCAAAACCACTGTCGTAGGTGATCTCGCCGGCGGGAACGTTGCACGTATCGCAGGCATCACCGCGCAGCCATTGTCGGACTGGGCCGTCTTGGAGGAGGTTGGATCGCATGAGTCCGCCGCCGAACAGACCTCCGTTGGAATTACCGCAAGTGTTACAACCGCTATTGAGGCCGCCACCGAGAAGTCTGCCATTGGTGGAACAACCGCTTGAGACTAACAACAGACCAGTGATGGCGAGAAAAAATAGGATGCGTTTCATTAAATCATTCCTTATGGAATCAGGGGCACGATGTCTGAAGGTGTTTAACGATTTTCTTTTCAGACTGTGGGGTCTAAAAACGTACACCACGCATAAGTCGAGGCAACCAAATGTTTGTATTTTTTTCAAAATTGAGCCGTTGTTCAGCGTAAACGTAAACAGCGGTTACTCTTAAGTGTCTAACGAAGGAACGAACAAAGACATTGCCCTCCGGCGCGATTGATTTTCACATGATCAATTGGCAACCCAACGGAGGACCATGAAAATTCTCAATCAAACTATCAAAAGTGGATTGGCCTTCGATGACCTATGGAAAAACAAACAATTGGTTCCGCGTGTGCTTGAGTGTCAGATTCCAGGCCGCGGTCGCGATGGCGACAGTGTGCGCGTTTGTCAGTCATGCGTTGGTCGATGCAAACTTGGCTCATGGTCAATCTCCCATTTCGGTGATCCAAAGTGAGCCTGAGGTGCCTGGAGAGTTCCAAACACCTAACGTCACCGCAGCGGGCGTGCAACCGTTTCAGCTTGCCCCCTTCTCCGAACTGGTTTCCGATGATTACCAAGGCATCCAAATGGAAGATGCCTCCGTCGACGACGTGGTGATGGAAGCCAACGTGATTGATGTTCTTGATTCCGGTTTACCGATCAGTTCCCCTTTTGAGGCTTTAGACACGTCTTTCGAAGGTCCGCCCTGTACTTTCTGTGCAATGCCGCAAACGCTCGAGATACGAAAAAACGTGCTGGGCTGTCGAGGCTGTTATCAGATCTTACCCCAAGACGAAATTTGGGTCGTGTCAGTGCGCGGCTGTTCGTGCGATCCAGAAAATGCGGATCTGATCAAAGTTCAAAAGTTGGAAAACAACAGCTGGCAATCGTCAGATCTCAATGCGTTGTCAAACAGTCATCAAACCGACACCAGCCGCGCCACGATGGTGTACGTTCACGGGAATCAGACCAACTACGAATTCGGAATTACACGCGGGTTCCAGTTTTACGACAACTTATTCGTCAACAATCCATGTCCACGAACACCCGTCCGCCTGGTGCTGTGGCTGTGGGAGAGCGAACGCGAATTGCCTCGTTTGTATTCAGACTACTTGTTCAAGTCTCGCCGCGCGATGACGATGGGCAAAACGCTAACAAAGACACTCAACTCCCTCGGCAATCGCCAGGTCGCGATCGTCGGTTTCAGCTTGGGGGCTCAGGTAGTCCTTTCATCACTGGAACAGATGGAAAGAGCCCAAATGGAATTTGGGTGTGACTGCGAAGCGGCGATGGACCAAAAACAGAAATTCAACGTTGTGCTAATTGCGCCGGCGTTGGACCCAAATTATGTCTGCGATGTGTCAGATCGGTTCATTGAATCTTCGTTCGTCAGTAGGAGCTCGATCATCGTCAATTCCGATGACCGCGCCGTCAAGGCGATGCGGTTTGTGATTCGACACGAGTGCCCGGAAGCGCGCGGTGGTTTCGCGGAGTTAGTGCGGTGCAATAGTTTGCCTCTGGGCAAAACGCAGTTCTTCGAAGTCTCGCAGGAGATCTCACGCAAGCACGCCATTCGGCGCTACACGAAATCACCGACGGTCCAGCGCGAGATGTGCGCGGTGCTTGGACGCACGGCTGCCGCCTTCTAAACCTCTGCCAAACCTGCGTCAGATAGAGGCCACTGAAAGCGTCGTGGCAATTTCGCGCGATGCGATAGGCCGCAGGGCCGGTTCCTACCGAACACATTCTGTTTGCCACGAAATGATATTTCACAATCGCTGTTGGCTCCAGTAAGATCACGTTCATCGAAAGTCATTCAAATTAGGAACACTGATGAAATTCCGCTATACGATTCTCTACGTTGAAAATGTGACCCAAACGATCGAGTTTTATGAACGGGCGTTTGGCCTGCAACGAAGCATGATTCATCCCTCCGGTGACTACGGCGAACTCGCGACCGGGGCCACGCGGTTGTCTTTTTCTTCAAAAGAACTGATGGCGCAAATCGGTAAATCGCCCGGCGATGTTGATCCGTCTGCGCCGACGTTTGAGATTGCGTTTGAGACCGAAACGGTGGCCGAGGATCTCAAACGCGCCGTCGAAGCCGGAGCGACGCTGGTCCAAGAAGCTGAAGATATGCCCTGGGGGCAGACGACCGCTTATGTTCGCGACAACAACGGTTTTCTGGTTGAACTGTGCACCGCAGTATTGTCTCCGTCGTAGCCAAACTTACGCGCAGAGATGAATAGATTTGCGTTCACGACTCTGCTTTGTTCCAGCACGCGGCGCGTTCGGGCTTGGGATAAGCTTCCAAGATTCTCGAGGGATCAGGACGCATTTGGGGAGCCTTTTTTCGGTGTAAACCGTCGAGCCCCTCCATTTTGCCGAAACAGGCGTTTTCTTTAGGAAATGTTGACAGGCCAGAATAGGGGAATTCCGTTTATAATTAGGATATGGTGATTGCGACGTGTCCGACGGGGCGGCATCGTTTTTGATTCACCACCGTCTCTGCTGATTCTAATGTTACCCCCTACTTCTGAGCGTCTGAGAGAAAACCAATGACTGTCTCTAGTCTCTTAAAACTTAAATCGTTTTTCGCGGCTTTTATGGTTCCGACCGCAATCGCATTGTTGGTGCTTCCTAAATCCGGCGCTTTGGCTCAGGACGTTGTGCTTGATTGGAACAATTTATTCAGCCAAGTGACCTCAGCCAATACCGTCGACCAGAACCCCGGTCACGCGTCGCGGGCCATGGCGATGATGAATCTGGCGATCTACGATGGAATCGCTTCGTCATCTTCCACGTCGGTGGGGTCCACGTTTTTCAACTACGCAAATGATTACCGAGGCACGACCTCCGATGCAACTGCCGAAGTTGCTGCGACCGCCGCCGCGTACACGGTGCTAAGTTCGCTCTACAGCGATCAGCAATCCACGATCGACTCGTTTTACAACTCCAGCATCGCGAACTACGCCAATACTTCGCAAGGAATTACGATCGGTGCGGAGATCGGCAACGCGATCATCGCAGCCCGAGCCAACGATGGTTCGGCCGATGTGGTCAACTATCAGTACAATCCGCTGGGGACGATTGGAGCATTTCAATCCGATTCCAACGCGCCTGTTGCGCCGCCATGGGGAACCGGTTGGGGGCAAGTCGATACGTTTGCGATTTCTTCGGCCCAAGATTTTCTGCCGGTCACAACGCCTTCCATTACCAGCGCTCAGTATGCGGCGTCTTATAACGAAGTCCAATCGCTTGGCGCGGTCGACAGCACCACCCGCACCGCCGAACAAACCGAAGTCGGTATCTTTTGGGCCTATGATCGTGTGGGATTGGGCACGCCTATGAATCTGTACAACGACGTTCTGGAGAATGTCGCGATTCAACAGGGAAACACGGTTAAGGAGAACGCGTCGTTGTTTGCACAAGCATCGGTCGCGATGGCCGATGCCGGGATCGTTGCTTGGAACTCGAAATTCGAGGAAGAATTTTGGCGGCCAGGAACGGCGATCGAACTGGGAGAATTTGACGGCAACCCGCTGACCGTTGGCGACGATGGGTGGGTTGCGCTCGGTGCACCCGACGGTGACAGTGATCTGTTAGGATTCACTCCACCCTTCCCGACTTACATTTCTGGACACGCCACTTTTGGCGGCGCATTGTTCGGATTGTTGGAGGACTTCTACGGAACCGATAACATCGGGTTTAATTTAACCTCCGAAGAACTTTTAGCTGTCATGAATGACCCTGCTCTAGAGGCCGCGTATGGATTGGATCTGGCCGATGCAACGCGGTCGTTCGATTCTTTCAGCGCAGCAATGATCGAAAACGGTCGCAGTCGTGTTTATCTGGGCATTCACTTTGACTTCGACGATCTTGTTGGTCAGGAAGTCGGGCAAGAGGTCGCTGCTGCGATCAGTTCGAATGCGTTCGTGGCGTCGGCATCCGCGATCCCCGAACCGTCAGCAGCGGTATTGCTTCTACTGGGTGCAGCAGCAACGTTGGCGACTCGGCGCAGACGTACCTGCGTATAAGCGTCCTTCGATCCCTTTAGAAAAGCTCTTTCAATGAAGACTATTCGCCGGTTTTTCCCTGTCGCGGTTGTCGCGGTTGTCACGCTCTTGGGCTTTGAATTCTTTTGGGTTTGCCAGCTTAAAGCACAGGTGAGAGAATCGCCGGCAATCAAATGGGAAATCAAACAACTTGCGATCGACCGCAATGAAGGAATTGATGTCGCGGACTTCAATAACGATGGCAAGCTTGACGTCGTCGCGGGTCGGAATTGGTATGCGGCACCGGATTATCTTCCCCGGCCTCTGAGAACGATCGAAGACTGGAACGGCTACGTTGAAAGTAATGGCGATTTTGCTTGGGACGTAGACCGCGATGGCTGGGTTGACGTCGTTGCCGGCGCGTTTGTGACTACCGAAGTCTATTGGTATCGCAATCCGGGCGAAAAAGATATCGAGGCCGGAAAGCTGTGGGAGAAGAAATTGTTGGTCGACACGAAGCTGTCGCAGAATGAAGGCCAGTTGTTGGCCGATTTAAATAACGACGGGCAGCCTGAATGGATCGCCAACAGTTGGAAGAAAGATAACCCTTTGGTCGCTTGGGAATTTTCCTCCGATGATGGTGCCCCAACGATGAAGCCAACAGTCCTTGGTTCCAGCGCCAACGGGCACGGCATGGCGGTGGGTGACATCAACAACGATGGGCACGCCGATTTGTTTGTTGGCATGGGTTGGTATGAAAATCCGGCAACCGCCGATCTAACTGCAAAATGGAAATACCACGCCGATTGGGTCGAACATGCGAGCGTCCCCTGTATTGTTCGTGACTGGGATGGGGATGGAAAAAATGACTTGTTGATCGGTAAAGGCCACGATTTCGGACTCTATTGGTGGCGGCAGCTGGATCCTGATGAAGATGGGAAGCTGCGTTGGGAAGAAAACGTCATTGACGAATCTTATTCGCAACAACATTGTCTGCACTTGGCCGATCTGGATGCCGACGGGACGCCTGAGCTGATCACGGGCAAACGCGTGGAAGCTCATAACGGTAAAGACCCCGGCGGAGAAATGCCGCCTTGTCTTTACTACTATCGTTTTGATCGGGAATCAAAATCCTTCGCGCGCTACGCCATCGAAGAAGGCCATGTCGGCACGGGGCTTCAGATCCGAACGGCGGATTTGAACGCCGACGGGAGAATTGATATCGCCGTGGCGGGAAAGTCTGGCACTTATTTGATTTTCAATCAAGGCAACGGCGACCAATGATGGATTCTTGCGGAACTCGTTACTTAATCCGCCGATTTTTCCGTCGGCAGGATGTAACAAGCGGCCTCCTGCGAGTTGCGTAGATACAAACGGTCACCAATCACTACCGGATGGTTCCATGTTCTTCCTTGCAGCGCTTGAAACTTGGCAACTTCTTGTCGTGATTCGGGGTCGGCTTTGATCAAAACGATCTCGCCATCTTCGGCTGCCACCAGAAGCAGCGCTGAGTTTTGCAGAAGTAATACTTGGCCTTTGCCGTATCTTCCTCCCTTCCAGTTGCGTTTGCCCGAACGCATGGCGACGCTGATAAAGATAGCGCCATCGAAGCCATAGGCGTGGTCATTGTGAATCACAAAGTCATTGAAATCCGGTCTCGGTTGACGTGTTGACCAAATGTCGGTTGCGGTGAACGAGTTGCCATCATCGGTGGGCGTTATCCCGATGCGCCGCGTGCCCAATTCCTGAGTGGAGATAATGATGGAACTGTCGGGCATCACTGCGGCTTGTGTTGCGCGGTATCCGCTGTGCAACCATTGATAGTCCAGCATAACAGCGCCCGTTTTGGGGTCGACAACGTGCAGCCCCTCATTTGTCGTCATCAAAACGCAGTCCCGCTGCAAGAGTGTGGCCGCCTGAGGGGAACTGTAGGCGTGATCACCTGCTTTGGCGCTCCAAACAAGTGCTCCCGATTCAACATCGAAACCAAGCAGTCCTTTATCGTCTTTGCCGCCGGCGTAGGCGATGACTATATCTTCCACCACCAAAGGAGAGGAAGAGAACCCCCAGTGTGGCGGTTGCCGGGCGGCAACTGCTTTCAAATCCTTGGCCCAAACGACTGCGCCCGTTTTGGGATCCAAGCGTTGCAGTTCTCCCATCGCCGATTGGGCAAACAACATTCCTCCGGCGACCGTTGGTGTCGCTCTGGGACCGGGACCGCCCAGCGGTTCAAAGAAACGCTGATTGATTTGCTGCTTCCAAATCTTTTTTCCCGAATCCGCGGCATAACAAACAACAGTTTCGTGTTCGCCAAGCTGCTGTTGCGTGAAAAGCAGATTCCCCGCCACCGCAAACGAAGACCAACCAGGGCCGACGTCAATTTTCCACAGCAGCTTCGGCGATTGGTCGGACCAATCGGTGAAAATTTCTGGGCCCGTAAACCGGCCGTCGCTTTGGGGCCCGCGAAACTGTGGCCATTGAGGGGCCAACAGCCAGTCCTCTAATTGATCGTCCTCAACAGCGACTGCAGGCTCGGCATCGGCCGCGTTGGCGGACAGCATTTTCTCCTCCGGCGAAGCGTTCCATCGCCAGTCTAAACCCAGTCGACCGTCGCCCCACATGCCGTCACTGCGAAACAATCCGATGGAAGCAAAACCGAGCAAGCAAGCGATCACTGCGCACAGCGCGCGGTTGGTCGACAGCACATTCCGCAGGAGGATTGCCACCAGTCCAAACGCAAACGTACCCAACGGGAATCCAATCATGATTTGGCCGGGCCCTTGCATGGTCGCATCGACCAGAAAATGTGCAGCGGCGGCAGACAATACGACGCCGCCCAACCCCAGCAATCGTTCTTTGACCGACGCCCGACTGAAAGTGACCCACCACAGAATTACCATCGCGCCCAGCAAAACCGGGCCGAGGATCACCGTGATCATCACCGCCGCCGTTTCCAGCGGAAGAAAGAATGACGCGCTCTTCAAAGCGGCCATCAGCAACAGAATCACAATCGCAGGCCATACCCGTAAAGGCATCAGCTTCCGGGTTCCCCGAACTTCTTCCTGAACGACACTCACCAAAGACTCCTCGTTTGAATAGGACAGATCTCAATATGAAGTTCCCCAAAGTTGGTAGACAGTGAGTCTCCGTAGGTCTGATCGTAACCAGAGACGTAGCTCAGCTCTTGTTCTCAGAAGTCTAACCTTAGGCAGTTTTGGTTGCTGTTCCCGAGCCTTCGTCATTGGCCTTTTTGGGGCTTGGCATCGTTGGTTTGGTGACTCGCCGACGCCGTTAGTGTTTCGCTTCGCTTAGCACAATCATCACCACAAGAAGCCTCGGATTCGTCCGAGGTTTTTTCGTGCGCTAAAGTTACTCTTGTGCGCCAAGATCACTCTTCCTTTTCTGCTTCACCATCTTTCAATCGCGCGAAGTCGCCCGCGGTAACGATGATCAGTTTGTCAACTTCGACAAAGTCATTCAACGCTGCTTCGACTTGTTCCTTGGTCAGCGATTCCATTTGTTGATCGCTTTGAGCGAAGAAGGCCATTGTGCGATCGGCTTGCAAGTTCTTCCGCAGCAGCCCCGCCAAACCTCGGTCATCCGCCCGAGCGCCTTTGCGTTTGGTGAGGTAGCTTTCTTTGGCCTTCTTAAATTCCTCGGGCTTGATGCCGTCTTTCATCAGTAGCTCAATTTCCTCAATAATTGTCGATGCGACCTTTTCGGTATTCTCCGGATTGGAAATCGCGTAGATCGTAAAGACGGCTTGGTCATCAAAGGTGTCAGCGCGGTACTGTGAACCAACGGTGTACGACAGACCATCTTTCTTCCGCACCCGGTCAGCCAATCGCGAGGACAGCGGGCCTCCGCCGAGCACATAGTTACCAATCAACAGGGCTTCGTAGTCATCGTCACTGTCGGTCATCGGTTTTACGAAACCCGCTAAGTAAACCGCGTTGGCTTTGTCTGGCGTCTCGATATCGACACGTTCCCCTTGGATACCCTCGACTGCGGGTTCCTCGATTCGAACGTAGGACGTGTCCGTTTTCCAATCGGCGAAAATTGAGCTCAGCGTTTCCTTGGTCGCATCGGGATCAAAATCGCCCACGATCGCGACTTCACCATGGGCACCTGAAACCTGAGAATAGATGCCTTTGATGTCGTCGATGGTCAGTGCTTTGAGGTTTTCGATTTGCTCAGGCAGCGTTGCCGCGTACCGGACATCCGTTTTTTCGTAAGGAGAAAGTTTGCGCGAGAACATCGTGCCGGCCAATGCGTTGGGTTCGGAAAGCCCCGCTTCGACGCGCGTGATGTTTTGGCGACGAACGACTTCAAATTCTTCTTCGGCAAACTTAGGTTCACGCAGCGCTGATTTGAGCAACGTGAGCACATCTCCCAGCGTATCGCGTTTGGCTTCAATCGAGTAAGAGAGGTCGCCGGGGTTTGAGCTGATCGAGAGCGTGGCTCCCAATTCGTTTAGTTTGTCTCGGAAGGCCTGATACTCGATCGTCTCAGTGCCTTTGGTCATCAAGGACCCCATCAATTCGCAGGCTTCGATTTTTGAGGACAACGATTCGGGCGAACCGAAATGTAATTTGCCGCTGACAAAAACCTTTTCGCCACGCGTTTTCTTAGGTAAGAAAACGTATTTGACGCCGGACTCAAATTCTCCCACCGCGCTCCGGGCGTCAATGTTCTCGGGCGTCGGGTCAAACGCCTCGCCTTGTGCGATCGCCTTTCTGCCCTTGTAGTCGGCCAGCAAGCCTTCCAGATCGACACGATCAGGCAACGGAGCGCGTTCGGTTTCCTTGGTCGGTAAGAAAACACCCACGGTACGGTTGTCGGTCACCAAGTATTTCTCAGCAGCCGCTTTGACGTCTTCCACGGTAACCTTCTCAATTCGGTCACGGTGCAGGAAGAACAATCGCCAATCGCCGTAAGCCTGCCACTCGGACAATTGGATCGCAAATTTTTCGCTGTTGGCGAACAGACGCTCGCGCTGTTGTAGCAATCCCTGAATCTCACGTTTGACGCGTTCTTCTGTGATATCACTTTCAGTGACTGACTGAATGTGCGACAGCATCGTTTCTTCGGCTTTGTCGATGTCGGCACCCTCGGAGATTTCAGCCAGCACCAACATCATGCCTGGGTCGTGCGTTTTAAATGCGAACGAGGAAACGTCGGACGCCAGTTCAGATTTAACCAGTGCCTCGTACAAAGGCCCGTCGGGTTGGTTGCCTAACAGGTTCACCAACACTTCCACCGCGGCATAATCGTCATTCGACGCCGCCGGAATGTGATAGCCAACGCCAACCAATTCAACATCGCCCGAACGACGCAATTCAATGCGACGCTGTCCATCCTGAGCCGGTTCTTCGGTGTAGGTCTGTGGCAATTCGCGATCAGGATTCTCCAGTACGCCAAAATACTTTTGAATCAGATCAAGTGCTTTGGCGGTTTCGAATTTTCCGGCCAGCACCACCGTGATGTTGTCCGGCTGGTAATACTTTTTATAGAATTCGCGTAGGCGGTCGACCGGTACGCGTTCGATGTCGCTGCGATTGCCGATGGTTGATTTGCCGTAATTGTGCCAATCAAAACCTGTCGACATGATGCGCTGCATGAGGATGCGCTGAGGACTGTTCTCACCGCGTTCGAATTCATTTCGCACGACCGTCATCTCAGACGCGAGATCGGAGCCCTTGATCCAGCTGTTGACCAAACGGTCGGCTTCCATCTCGATCGCAAATTCCAAATTGTCGTCACTGGCGGGTAATGTTTCGTAGTAATTGGTGCGGTCAAACCAAGTCGTGCCGTTCATATTCAGAACGCCCCGATCCTTGAGCCACTTCGGCGTGTCGGGGAATTTATCGGTGCCCTTAAACAGCATGTGTTCCAAAAGGTGAGCCATCCCCGATTCGCCGTAGCCTTCGTGTCGCGAACCCACGTTGACGGTGACGTTGATCGTGAACTGAGGCTTGGAACCGTCGGGGAACAAGAGCACTTTGACGCCGTTGGCCAAGTGGTATTCGGTGATGCCTTCGAGTGCGCGTACTTTCGTTAGGGCTGCTGGTTGAGCCTTTGTGGTGGCTTTCGCGGTTGCTGCGGCTTCGGTAGCATCAACTTGCGCCTCTTCTTTGACAATCGTTTTGTTGATGACTCTTTCTTGAGCGGACGTCGTTTCGAAAGCGTTCATCGAACATGCGCAAATCACAACGCTGGCAAAAATATTTGTTCTAAACATCACGGCAACTACCCAACAAAAAACGGACTTGGCAATTGAAAACGCCCACGCGCATCCACACAAATTAATATAACGGAGCCTTTGTATGACCGCCACAAGGCGCGTCAACTTTCGCGATGTGGGCAAACGTGATTAAATAGAGCCAACGGTGTTTATTATTAATCTGTTCGCGCTATAAAACATGTCCGAAATTTTTACTCCAGAAGATCTTCAAACCGTAACGCGCGTCATGCGCAAGCGACGCACTTTCAAAGTGATGGGCGATGTGGATACTCCGGTTCAAATTGACGCGGCGACTGCTGAGAAAAATCGCGCGATTCTGCTCGAATCGGTCAAGTCCGCCGATAGTGCGCCTTTTCACTACGATCGCCAATGCGAGAATGTTCCCCAGCCATGGCGCGTCGACATTCTTTGGCACGATAGCTGTCAGAAGGTGGCATCGAATTTCTACCGGTGGTTTGACGATGTGAAGCCGGGGAATAAATTGCCGTCGATGTTGAGTGCTTGCGGGGCGTGTGTGTTGGTCAGTTGGCTGCCACAGTTTCCCAATTCGGCTTCTCAGGACGAAGGCGAGTCAATACTGCCTAAAACGAAACAGATTCAAATCGACCAAGAACATTTGGCCGCCGCATCGGCTTATGTGCAAAATTTGATGTTGCTGTTAACGGCAGCGAACATGGGGACCTACTGGTCCAGCGGCGGCCAGTTTCGCACCAGAGAAATGATGGATCGGCTGTCGATGGCTGCGCCGCGGCAACTCCTGGCGGCCGTGTTTGTCGAATTTCCTGAGAGCAACGCAAGCGATGTGCAACGCGTGCCGGGAAAGCTGGCCCAAGCACGCGCGAATCCGGACCGTTGGTTGAACATCGTCCAGCTATAATGCGCCCGTTATCAATGCCAGCCTCTATACGGTCACGATCGTACTTGTGATTGCCGTGCAAAAATGGATACCCGAAAACTATTTTTTCGATAGAATAGTGGTTTCGATTTAATCCCGTTTTACACGAAGATCCGCCCGGCGCACCTTTAAAATACGATTGTCCGACTATGAACACGAAGCAGCTTTTTGCACCGACACGCACCGAAATTTCTGGAATCTCGATCGCCGATTTGGCCTCCAAGTTTGGCACGCCGACTTATTTCTACGACGCCCAAACGATCCGCGATCGAATTGCTCAGTTGCAGCAGTTTGACGTGATTCGCTACGCCCAAAAAGCAAACTCCAACATTGCGATCTTGAACTTGATGCGTTTAGAAGGCGTCGTCGTGGATGCGGTCAGCACCGGAGAAGTTCATCGGGCCAAAGCGGCGGGGTATGATCTGACGCAAGCGGATCATCAAGTCGTCTACACCGCTGATATTTTTGATCGAACGGCGTTGGATTTGGTGGTCGAACATAATATCCCAGTCAACTGCGGGTCGCCTGATATGATTCGCCAGTTGGGAACCGCCGCACCGGGGCGCGAAATTACGCTGCGTATTAACCCCGGATTTGGTCACGGACACAGCGCGAAAACGAATACCGGTGGTGACACGTCCAAGCACGGTATTTGGCACGAGCAGTTAGATGAGTGTATCGCGATTGCCAAAGAACATAATTTGACGGTCGCTGGTTTGCATATGCACATTGGTTCAGGCACCGATTTTGAGCACCTGTCTCAAGTCTGTGATGCGATGCTGCAGACGGCGCTGAAGGTTGGGGCTTCGTTGAAGACAATCAGCGCCGGTGGCGGTTTGCCAACGCCCTATAAAAATGATGACGTTAACATCGACGTGGATCGTTATTTCCAGTTGTGGGATGCCGTTCGCAAGCAACTTGAATCTGAATTTGGTCACGATGTTTCGTTGGAAATCGAACCCGGTCGATTCTTGGTCGCCGAAAGCGGTTATCTGTTGACCGAAATTCGCGCCATCAAGAAAATGGGCGAAAAACTTTACTATCTGGTGGATGCCGGATTCAATAATTTGGCGCGACCGATTCTCTACGGAGCCTATCACCCAATGTCGATCGCGTTCACCGGTGAATCGACCTCTGAAGTCCAAGACGCGATCGTCGGGGGGCCGCTGTGTGAATCGGGGGATATCTTTACGCAAGAAGAAGGCGGTTTCGTTTGCTCGCGGGAACTGCCCGTTGCCAGTGTTGGTGATTACTTGGTGATTGAATGTGCTGGTGCTTATGGCTTCGTCATGGGATCCAATTACAACAGCAAACCCTACGCTGCCGAGGTTCTGATCGACAATGGCGATGTTCATCTGATCCGTCGCCAGCAGACCAATGACGACCTGATCGCAGGCGAAAGCATCCCTTCGTAGGGAAAACATGTTCTCCTCATTCTCTGCTGTCGATGCCTCGACGGTCGTTTTTCCACTCAATTGTTAAACTCTGACGGTTGTACGGGTTTCAACGATTCTGCCGGTCGAAGCGGTCGATCTGATTTTATTAGCCAAAGGTACGGATTGTCCCGATTGTACTCATAGCGACGATGGCAACGATCATACGGTTGATCATGGCTGTCGTCGGTGCAATTTCAGGGACAAACATGTTTGGTAAACGTTTTTCAATATCAACTTCGGCTTCCGCGCTGGCCTTTGCGGGAGCTTGTTCAGTGATGCTGTCATCGTCGGTCGTGGTTGCACAAGGCTATTATCAACAGACTGGCTTTCCGGGCTACGGGCGACCAAAAGTCTCGGGGCTCTCCGCCGCAGCGACGCAGCCCCCCGCATTCTCCGACACTTCCGCCGATGCGTCAGCGATGTCCCCTAATAGCTGGGGCGAATCAGCGATCCGCAATCCTTACGCCGGTTACAACCAGACGATTGGTTCGGCTACCACAGTTCCGTTTGGCGTTGCCCCACCGGCCGCGATACAACCGCAGCCACAGTCGATCTCGGTACTCACCCCAACACCCGCGGAGCCCGGGGAAGGCACGTTGACCAACACCGAATATTCCAGAAGTGTGAAGCAGCCCGATCGCTATGCTGATGCTTCGTTCGCGGCAGGCAAGGAGATTCAGATCGACAAGCCGCCGGTGCTTCCGAAGATCGAGTTCCCTGCTCAGAAAGAGGCCGCCAGTTTGGGTGAGATTCCTTTCGACGTTCCCAAGGAATCGGCGCTCTTGGACAAAACGCCTGCAGTAAGCTTTGAAGGCGTGATAACGCCGGATGAATCAGGCTCTACTGATTCGACGCCTTTGCAAACACAAACGGATCAGCCTCAAGCAACAACTACTCAGGCGCGAGGGACATTATCACAGCCCTTTGTATCACAGCCCTTTGTATCACAGCCCTTTGTATCACAGCCTTTCGTGTCGCGGCCCTTCGTGTCGCAGCCTTTCTCGTCACAATCTCGCACATCGCAATCTCGGGCGCCCGAATCCGTTGTGACCCAGCAAGGCTATCCCCTTTTCACTCCAGCCCAAGATCAGCCGGCGTACGTGATCGATACGCCTCAAACCACCCCCAGCTACTTCGCTCAGCCCAACAGCCTGATCAGCAATCAAGTGGTGGGCGGCTATCCCCATTTTGGACAGACGCAAACTCAGAGCTATCTGCTAAACTTCAACCAAGGATTCGGCACGCCAACCTACCGTCCTAACGTCGCCTTTCGCTCGGGCGTGAACACCGTCCGGAATCAAGCGATTCTCGATCAAGGCGAATTGTTCGATCACGAGAACAAGAAAAAAGAGTTTCCGCCCTTCAGTGAAATCATCGCCCAAGGAAGGTTTTTCGGAAGCCTTGAATTGGCGCTATTGAGGCCCCATTTCTTAGGCAACACCGGAATCTCTCTGGACGGTCCGACGTTCTCCGAGAGTATTCCTTTCGAGTTTGACAATGAAACAGCGCCTCATGCCCGTTTCGGTTTCGAGTCAAAGTACGGTCCCGGGTTCGAGCTGAATTATTTTACGCTTAACGCGAACTCCAATGCGATATCTCAAGCCTTCGATGGTGTTTCATCAGTTACAACGATCGCTTCGGTCACCGGCCCCAATCGTTTTACTCAACTCTCAGCCGACGCCATCGGGGAGACGCTCAACGCGAATCATTCTTTTGAGATCGAAACGATTGGCTTCAATGTGTTCAAGGACATCGAGTTCAAGGTGTCGCGGATTGGCGGCCGGTTTGGTTTCACCTACGCCAACATCGCCCAGTCGCTAGAGGCCAGCGTCACCGACGGCGGTGGAAATATTCTCGATTCGCTGGACAACACCACCGACTTCCGCGGCTTCGGTCCTCAGTTGGGCATCGACTACTACCGGCCGATGGGGCACACGCCGCTGGAATTTGTCACGAGTTTCACGGGCCTGGGTCTGTTCGGTCGCCGCGATCAGTTCGTCAACAACACTACGGGGCTTGTCGAGCGTCGTTTCGGAGCTGACGAATTTATCGCGATGTTGGATTTAACTTCCGGTGTTCAGTATAAGAAAACGGTCGCAGAGAATCGCGCTTGGTTCGCGCGTCTTGCCTTCGTCCATCAAACGTGGCTGGGCGGTGGAACAGCGGTCGATCCAACGGGCGACTTCGGCATGAAGGGCGTCACGTTTGCAGTCGGCTACAACCGGTAGTGGACGACGCTAGGAGTCCCTTGCGGGTCGAATGGAAGTTGCGATGTAATTCCCCGCTGGATTCGTTGCCTCATCCATTATGCGAAACGTTTCCAGCGCTGCACTGGAGGCATTAGGGTTTCGTGGCCGCCGCTGTCTTTGAGGGTGATGACGATGTCAGCGGAGATTGAAATCCGTGGCTCAGTCGTCATATTCGGCGCGGTGCTGTGCAACGTTTTGGAAGGGAAGATGATGATCTCGTCTTCGTCGGGTTCCAAATAACGGCGGTTCAAGGATCTCTCGTTCCCACCACCCGCTAGAATTCCTGCGCTGGACTTCTGAATCGTAAACAAACCCTCGGCCAACTCGTTGGGGTGCTCGGCGACACTGAAATAGATACCGCCTGCGTCCGAAGATTTCTGTAGGTAGTAGGCAAACGAGATGTGCGATTGCAGATGAGCGTGTTCGAAGATCCGTTGCCCCTGCCTGCTGACGGTTGCCCAAGATCGTTGGAAGTAAAAATTCAGATGGTCCGGTTGCAGCCCAATACCCGCGGCATAGTCTTTGACTGACGCGCCAATTTTTTCAAAGAGAACTGCGAACTCTGACGCCTCAAAAAGAAACTCATGCCCTGCCGTATCGCCCAACCAAGCCGTTTCTTCTTCGGCCGGGGTAGGTTTGCGTTGTTCGTCAGCCAAAATACGTTCGGCCAGAACCTTCCGCTGCGACGCGTCCATCCCCAAGTGATCGCGATAGACGCTCAGCGGAAAGAGGTCGGTGAATTTGTCGCCCGATTTATCGCTAAACATCAGGCTTTCGGCTTCTCGGAAGGAGCGATCGAGGCACCCGCCGCAATGGGCCAATTGTTTTCGTCAAACTGATGCGCCAGCCATTGGTCGGCGACCGAAGTTTCGTCTTCATCCAGATTGACCTTCAATTGGTCAAACAACTCAACGTTCGCGTGTCGCGCGCGTTGCAAGAACAAAGCCCCCGTATCGAACTCAAAACGTTTCTCCGGATCGGGAACGGTTCCATTGACCATCAGCGCTGACAGTTTTGAAAACACGCAACTGGATAAAAATAGATTCGTCGCCAGATCCGCGACGCGCGATTGCCGCAAACCATCGCGCGCTTCCGCCGCAGACGCCCCGTGACAATTGCGGCCGAATTTTTTGATGTGACTGCTCAACCAGCGCGCATGAAACCGAAGATGTTCGTGCTTCACTTCGATCGTTGGTGACGTGGGTAACATTTTTTCGGCGGCTTGTAACCAATTAGGTCGCGTCGGTTTTTCAGCGGGCTGATGATTAGCACCGGCGTCCACCGCGTGGCTGGCAATTTGCTTTCGCAGCAGGTCGTTGCTGCCTTCGGAGGTCAGGCTGTGCCGGGTGTTGCGGAACATGCGTTCGAGCGGCCGGTCCTTGAACACGCTTTTGCCGCCCCAAATGTCCATCGCTTCGTTCACCGCGCGATACAGCGTCTCGCTGGCAAACAGCTTCAGGATTTTCGACTCAACGACCTGCGATTGTTCTCCACAATCATATTCGGCCGCGGCGTGATAGACGGCCGATTCGAGCCCGTAAAGATTGGACGCGACGTTGGCGATTTTTTGCTTAACCTGATCGAAACAACCGATCGTTTGGCCAAACTGCGTCCGCGTCGTTGCTTGGGACACCATCGCCTCCAGAAGAAACTTCAGCCCACCGACGGTCGTGGCCGCGAACACAATTCGGTCTAAGGCAGTCGCCGCTTCCACCATCTCAATGCCGGCGCCTTCTTTGCCCAGCAAATCCGAGTTGGTAACGCTGACCTTTTTGAGTGAAATCGACCCGATTGGAACACCCTTTAGCCCCAGTTTATTTTCGGTTTCGGTTTCGATCGTAATCCCCTTGGCATCGGCGGGAACGAGGAACGCACTCACTCTTCCCGCCGGGCCGTAGTCGTCGGGTGTGCGGGCTAATACGATCAACAAATCCGCTTTGCCGCCATTGGCGATCCAGCGCTTTTCCCCGGAGATCTTATAGCCCTTGCCCGAGGCCTTGGGTTCAGCGGTCGTGTGGACGTTATTGATGTCCGAACCGGCGAGTTCCTCGGTGATCACGACGGCGCCCGTTTTGTCACCGGCGACGATCGGAGGTATCCATTTTTGTTGTTGTTCAGGAGTGCCGTAGGTCTGCAACAAATTCAGCACCAGACAGCTCTGCAACCTGACCATCGCCGCCGTCGAACCGCAGTGACCGCCGATGATCTCCATGACGCGACAAAAATTCGACGTCGACATCTTGTTGCCGCCATGCTCCTTATCAACCGTCATCCCCAACACGCGGATATTGCCCATCCCTTTGATGATCCCGGGAGGTAATAGTGCGTGCTGATCAATTCGGTCTGGGAACACGAACTGTCCGCAGTAGTTCTTCGTTTTGGCAACCATCGAATCGCCCGCAGCAGCCGTGTTTTCGGGCTGCTCGTAATAGGGCATGATCTGGTCGACGGCGAATTGCCCGGCGAATAATTGCTGCGCAAAACTGGGCGAGCCGGGGAGCCTGGTCGACCCGTTCGCATGGGAGGATGCACCGGTCGCTGATGCCGGACGGGACGCTTTGCCATCAGAAGAATTAGGGCGGGATTGAGACATCGTTAGGTTGATCCTAAATCGGGTTTAACAGGGGCGACACTCAAGCTATCGCATGAAAGCAGTCGTTGCAATGTTGCGGTATGTTTTGGGCGCGAAATGCGAGAGAAACGTGAATTTTGGCGTCGTGTCACGTGACTAAAATGGTGTCCGGCGAGCACTGATTCTCACCCCACCTTTCATACAAACCAGAACCAAACCAGAACCAAAGCAGCACCCATGCCTCAGCCCAATGCGGTTCAATGGATCGCTGAACAACCGACACCGCTAGCACCGCCGCAGAGTTGCCTTGCCTCACATTGATTGATATAGGAGGCGAGTTGGGAACAGGATAGACTTTAGGCAATCTTTAATGTTTGAGGATAATATTTTGCCAGCGTTGAGTTGCCGCTGCCTATATAGATAGACAGAACGAGATTTTAAATAGAAGAAGATTTCTATTTGGAAGATTGGGCGCGGAAAATTCAAACGCGGCAAATCCGAATTCGCTGACGAGGCACAAGGAGGGCTTCCGATGGCAGACGCTATCAAATTCATTCACGCCGCAGACTTTCACTTAGACCAACCGATCCGCGGTCTGACCGAACTGCCGGCACATCTGCGCACTCGACTGGCCAATGCACCGTATGATGCCGCCGGCAAAGTGTTCGACTTGGCCATCGCCGAACGCGTCGACTTCGTCTTGTTGACCGGTGACCTGTTTGACATCGAATCCGGAAGTGCTCGCGCTTACGCGTTTTTGCTGTCCGAGTTCCAGCGTTTGGCAGAGAAGAACATCCACATCTATTGGTGCGGCGGCGAATTCGATTTCCCCGATCGCTGGCCCAGTTCGGTGGCGCTGCCCGATAACGTGATTACATTCTCCTCTTCGATCATCGACGAAATCGAACACAGGCGCGATGGCAAACGCATCTGTGCGATCTTTGCTAGTGGGTATGACAGCAAGCGTCTTTCCTTGGCGGATTTCGATGGCAGTGAAAGTGAGACTTTCAACATCGCGATGACCTACGGACAATTCGAAGCCGGCAACCTCACCGGTCCCAACATTCACTACTGGGCACTCGGCGGCGTGCACAAAGCAACGACGTTTGAGAAAACGGACACCATCGGCGTCTATCCCGGAACACCGCAAGGCCGCCGACCGCAAGAAGCGGGCGCTCATGGGTTTAAGCTGTGCCGCATCGACGGCAAGGGGAAACTGAGGGTGCAGACCGTCGAGACCGATTCGGTGCGGTTCATTCCGCAGAAGATCTCCATCAGCGAAAACGTTTCGATCAAGGCGCTTAAAGAGACACTAACCGAACGCGGAATGAAACTGATCAGCGATTGCCCCGAACAGCTTGTGCTGACCCGTTGGTATCTGGCCACCGAGGGCGAATTCAACCCGCGTATTCGCAAAATCGAATGGGCGGCCGAACTGTTGGAGTGGCTGCGTGACGAATTTGGTCGGGGCGAAGAAGGCGTTTGGTCGACGGACGTGAAAGTCGAAGCGCCCAAGAGCCTACCATCGAATTGGTACGAAGAAGACACGATCCTTGGCGAATACATGCGCGCCGTCGCGCGTTACCAAAGCGATGATTCGCTGAAATTGAACGTGCACCAGTATATGCCGCAGACGGTCAAAGGCGATGGGATGGCCAACGTGGGTTACGTCAGCCGCGAAAGTCGCGACGCGATCCTGCGAAAGGTCGGCATGGTAGGCATCGAATACTTGGCGGCTCATAAAGAAGTTGCCGAGTTGGCCTCCAACGAAATCGACCTTGGCATCGAAGTCGAGTAACCGACCCGATAAAAACACAACTGATGGGCTGGAAGCCCGTCCAACCAAAACTCAGGAGAGCATCCGGTGAAAATTGATAATCTAAACGTCGATGGATTTGGCGTCTGGAAGGGCCTGCAAGTTGATGGTGTTTCAGAACATTTAACGCTGTTCTGTGGCCAGAACGAGGCCGGCAAAACGACGATGATGCAGTACATTCGTTCGATGATGTTCGGGTTTTCGCCGGAACGATTGAGCAAATACACACCACCGGTTTACGGCGGTTTGGCTGGCGGACGTGTCGATCTGTTAACACCAACGGGTGCCTATGAGGTTCAGCGTTATGTCGATCCCAATCGGCACTCCGATCCCATCGGTGATCTGACGGTCATCGACGGCAACGATGGTTCGGTTCATGGTCGTGCTCAGTTGAACGCGCTGATGTCGGATGTCGATGAATCAATTTTCAATAACGTATTTGCGATCGGTTTACGCGAGATCCAGGAACTGGGTGCGCTGAATTCAACCGACGCCGCGGAGCACCTATATAAACTGACCAGCGGCATGGACCGCGTGTCGTTGATCGACGTGATGAAAGATCTCCGCCGCCGGCGCGAGGAAATTTGGGCTTCGGATCCGGAGAACGATTCAAAGCTGACGCTGCTGAGCGTCCGGCGATCGAAATTGTTGCGCGAGATCGAAGACCTTAAGCAACGTTCCAAGCGTTGGTCGCGCATCGCCGCGGAAGTTACCGATGTGACGCATCAGTTGGCCGACATCGACGTTGAAATCGAAGATGTCGAACGCGAAAGTCGGTTGTTGGAGATCGCGATCCAGATCAGCGAGCGCTGGCAAAACCGCCGTTTGGTTGAAGAGCAGATCGCCGCTTTCGGCACGCTGCCCAATCCGCGCGACGTGTCGGTGGAGGAACTGGACCGCTGCAACGTGCGGATCACTCAGCAGAAAGAACGCATCGATCAAATCAAACTCCAACGTAAGAAGATCAAAAAGGAAGCCATGGCGCTGCCCATCAATCGGCAGCTGTACGCTCAGAAGTCACGCATCGAAGCGATCTCCGAACATTCGCCTTGGGTGGAGTCGCTGGAACGGCAGGTGAATCAACTTCAAGAAGAAATCGACAAAATCGAAAACGGCATCGTCAGCGAAGTCGATGGGCTGGGCAGCCAACTGCAAATACGCGCCAAGGACGTGAAAGATCTTGGCAATCGCGGACTTAGGCAGCTCGAAGACGCCGGCGGCAAACTAACCACCGAACTCGAACGGATGGAGAAACTAAAACAGGAATTGGACAAAACCGAGTTTGACACCAAACAGGTCAAAGACCGGATCGGCAGTTCCTTTGGCGACATCAATCCCAACGAATCGTTTCAAGAGACGTCCAAGCAAGTCGATCGTTTGCGTCGGCGGATCGAACTGGAAGAGAAGATCGACAAACTCAACCGTTCGCGGCTGGGGCTCGAGCGCGACATCGACTCGATCGTCGCCGAACAGGTGCTGCCGGTCAACAAATTGTCGATCATTGGTTTCGCGTTTGTGGCGGGCATGATTCTTTTGGGATTTGGCATGCTCAATGTCGGCGGCGCGTTTTCAGACGCGTCGACCTCGGGTGGTTTGGTGCTGATGATCTGTGGCTTGATCGCGTTTTTTGTCTCGATGGGGCTGAAGTATCACTGGGAGAAGATCGCCAAAGATGAACTTGATGATTTCCGCCATCAATTGGAGATCAATCGTCAGCAAATGAAACGTTCCAAACACGAACGCGAGGAAATCGAACGTCAACTTCCGGCCTCCGGCATCGGCCAGTGGGATATGGATTTGAAAGATGCTGAAGGGCGATTGATGCGTCTGCAGGATCTAGCGCCGATGGAGAATCGGATCCAAAAATCCAAGGCGATGGCCGAGGAGATCCGTCGCCATATTCAAACGCAGCAGAGAACGATCGAAACGGTCCGCGGGCAGTGGAAAGCATCCCTGCGCACGGCGGGTTTGCCGGATGCGCTTGAGCCGCATCAGCTGAAAGAAATTACGCAGCGCAGCGAACGTATTGGCACCTTCCGATTGCGGTTGGACCAGTTGACCTCGGAGAAGAATCAACGCCAAAAAGAACTGACGGCCCTCAATCAACGCATTAACACGATGCTCTATGAGACCGGCGTGCAGTTCAAAAGCACCAGCCTGACCGATCGCTTAAACCAGATCAACAGCGCGATTAACGACCAGCGATCGATGGTGACCGCTCGCAAGGAATTGGCCAGTAAATACAAAACGCTTCGTAGCCGTTTGCAGAAGACCAAACGTGAACTGGATAAAGCGCTCGGCAAGCGTCAACGTCTGCTGACCAGTGTCGGCGCGGATTCTGAGGAGCTTTATCGTCAGTTTGATATTAAGAACAAAGATCGCCGCAAGTTAATGCAGAAACGCGATAACCTCTCCCAGCAAATCGACGCGGGGCTTGGCGCGAATTACAAACAGGATGATATCCGTGCATTGATGGATGCCTACGGACAGTCGGGATTGGAGAAACGCTGGGAAACGGTTCTGGCCAAAACGGAAGAACTAAAAAGCAATCAAGCCGCCTTGCAGCAGCAACGTGGCGAATTTCTGCAGGAGGTAAAAACGCTGGGCGAGGATTCCCGAATGGATGAAGCCCGGATGGAACTGAACATCATCGACGCGAAGATCACCGTGCTCAAGAAAGAGTGGCAGAAGCTGGCGGTGAGTACGCAGATGTTGGAGATGATTCGCGAAACCTACGAATCGAAGCGGCAACCTGAAACGCTTAAAGAAGCATCGAACTATCTGACGCGGCTGACCGAAGATCACTATGTGCGGATTTGGACGCGGCTGACTGGTGAAGATCTCCTGGTTGACAATCACGAAGGCGAAACGATTTCAGTTGATAAACTAAGTCGAGGAACACGTGAAGCCGTTTATCTGAGTTTGAGGATGGCGTTGGTGGGGGCTTACGCGCGACGCGGAGCCGTAATCCCGATGGTGCTGGACGATGTGTTGGTAAACTTTGATGGTCGACGCACACGCGCCGCGGCGGAAGTCCTGTATGATTTTTCTAAGAACGGTTACCAGATTTTGATGTTCACTTGCCATGATCACATGCGAGATCTGTTTCATGAACTGGGCGCTGATGTGCGGATTTTGCCCGACCACAAAGACGTTTACGAAAACCAAGCCAAACCGACGCGGTATGGTGATCCAGCGGTCCATCACGCGGAAGAAGATCATGAAACGATCGTGTTTGAAAATGCGGTTCGGCAGCCGGTAGTCGTGAATACATTTGATGAACCGCGACCGAGGGAAACACGTCAGTTTGCACCGCAAGCCGAAACGTTTGAGGCGATCCCTGTTGAATATGTCGCCTCCCCAAGGAGCTCACAGATCGCCCTTGATGCCGACAATTATGATGCGGAACTTGAGTTCGAGCTATCGGCGGTCGTCAATGATCAGCACTCGCATCAGCGGCTGAGAAACGAACTGGTCTACGTAACGCCCAACCAGAAGTTGCCGATCGATCTATCGGGCAACGATGCCATTTGGGCAGAGGTTGGAGCTCAAGTGGTACGGTAGGTTTCGGGCGGGAACCAGGCATGCGATTTTCAGAGGCCGTAGGTCTCGGGCGGAGCCTCGACCTCCCCATGCGGCGTACCCCGTTGTGGCGGCGCATAAAAATAGCCTGCTCAGGGGAGGACTCCGCACAAAAGTACACCGCTTAGAGCTGCTCCATATTTCAGGCCTGACCCGGTTCACAGCTTCTCCTCGCGGAGTCCACCCGCAAGCAGGCTAACTCAATCGCCATTAATGGCTAACTCGATGGGCATTAATGTATTCCACCGCGGCGACATCGTCAAACGGGTTTTTAGACGTTAAATTGGTTGGTACCTACACAAAGCCGTGCTCGTGATGTGTAGAATCTGATAATGGTCCGACGGAATCAACTTACCAGCGGTGGCGAACATGAACATTCAGGCTAACTCCGGGCCACCAACCGAAACTACCGGCCCGCTGATCAGCCCTGCCCTGATGGCGAAGCTGGAGCAGATGGAGTTGGTCAGCCGCAAGATCTTTCGCGGGAGGATGAAGGGCGAACGCCGCAGTCGGCGGAAAGGCCAAAGCGTTGAGTTCGCCGACTTTCGTAACTACGTCGCCGGTGATGATCTGCGTTTCCTTGATTGGAACATGTACGCACGACTGGATAAATTGTTTCTTAAGCTGTTCCTTGAAGAAGAGGACCTCCATTTCTATACGCTGATCGACGTCAGTGAATCGATGCAGTTCGGAACACCCACCAAGCTTCACTACGCCAAACAGCTGGCCGCGTCCTTGGGCTACATCGGATTGTGCCGATCGGATCGCGTCAAAATCGAACCCTTAGATGGCAACAAACAAAACACGGCTCCTGTTTTCCGTGGCCGCAAAAGCCTGTGGCAGATGATGAGCTATTTAGAAGATCTTCCCGCCGGTTCGGATGTCTCACTGACCGAGGCAGTTCGTTCGTTTTGCCTACGGAATTCGGGCAAAGGGATTTTGCTGCTGATCACGGACCTGATGGATAAATCCGGATATCAAGACGCATTGAAATATTTGGTCGCTCAGCAAATGGATGTCTATCTGATTCACGTTCTCTCCCAAGAAGAAATTGATCCCGACATTACCGGCGATCTGAAACTGGTCGACTGCGAAGACGCCGACGTTGCCGAGATCAGCGTCAGTCAGCGCTTGATCGACCGCTACCGCGCGACCTTGGCCAGCTTCATCGAAGAGGCGCGGGACTTTAGCGCCAAACGCGGCATCGTCTATACCATGACCAGCACCGAACGCTCGGTGGATCGTTTGGTGTCGCGCTATCTCCGGCAGCGGGGATTGGTGCGATGAATTTCCTGTATCAAAGTCTGCCTTGGTGGAGCTGGATGACGCTGTTGGCGGTGCCCCCGCTGATTTTCCTGCTCTATTTTCTCAAACTTCGCCGAACGCCGGTCCAAGTGCCCAGCACCTACCTGTGGTCCAAAGCGATTGAAGACATGCACGTCAATAGTTTTTGGCAGCGGCTGCGGAAGAATCTGCTGCTGCTGTTGCAATTGTTGTTCGCGCTGATGTTGCTGCTGACGTGTTTGCGACCGGGCTGTGACGGGACGGAATTGGTGGGCGAGCGATTTATTTTCTTAGTCGATAATTCGGCCAGCATGTCCGCGACCGACACACCGGAGGGGATAACACGTCTTCAGTCTGCAAAAAAGCAAATTCGAAATGCCATTGGCAGCATGCCTTCGGGGGCGTCGGCGATGCTGATCAGTTTTTCCGATTCGGCCAGTGTGCAGCAATCCTACACCAGCAACAAATCAGAACTGATACGGAAGTTGGATGAAATCGAATCGACCCAACGCACCAGTGATCTCAATGAAGCTCTCGCCGCGGCGGCGGGACTGGCAAATCCGGGACGGTCCAGTGATAAAGAAAGTGAATTAGATGTTCAGGTCGCCGACGCGCTGGACGCGGTGTTGTACATCTACAGCGATGGAGGCGTACGCAAAGTTCCCCAATTCGCACAAGGGGCACTCACCCCCGAATATCACGCCGTCGGTTCGTTTGGCGATCCACCGACCAACGTCGGAATCGTTGCATTCTCTATTGGCGAAGCGTCAGAGACCGACGGTTCTGTACAACTGTTCGCGCGACTTCAAAACTCAGACGACGTCGATCACACGGTCAGCGTTTCGTTCTATGTTGGGGACGTGTTGCAGGACGCGGTAGCCGATATTTTGGTTCCTTCAGGCGGCGCGAAGGGAATTAGTTTTGAGCTCTCGGGAGAAGCGGCTGCCGTTGATCAACCGACGACGCTGCGGCTGAAGATCGACCAGGATGATATTTTTATGCTGGACAATGAAGCGTTCGCCGTGCTCAATCCACCGCGCAAATCGAACGTGATCGTCGTCAGCGCAAACATGGACTACTTGCGGTACGCCTGTGGAACCGATGCGATTAAAAAGAGAACCAATGTCGAATTTCATGGTGTCGACTATCTGGAGGATAAAGAGTATCTCGCGCGGTCGTTGGCGGGATATTACGATTTGGCGATATTCGATTCTCTGGTCCCTCAAACGATGCCGCAGTGCAATTGTTTGATTTGGAATGAAGTGCCGCCCGGTGATCGATGGAAGCGCAGCGCGGTCCATTCGCCTACGCCCGTACTGGATTACGACGGTTCGCATCCGATAATGGCGTCGGTCAAGATCGGCGGGTTGACGATCATCAACAGCCGGGACATCGAAGGACCGCAGGGCAGTTTGTCGTTGATCGAATCGACTTCGGGTTCGATTGCGATGTTGGGGCCGAGAGAGAGCTATTTAGATCTTGTGATTGGTTTTTCGATCGTTGAAACCGACGAGGATGGGGAAACGAACATCAATTCCGATTGGCCCAAGAAGCTCAGTTTTCCGATCTTCATGCAGAATGTGATCGAGAACTTAAGCGGTTTGTCGACCTTTGCGGCTGGGGCAAGTGTTCAGCCGTGCGATCTGCTGACCATCAAACCATCGGTGCCTTTTGAGAAAATCAATGTCCGCGGACCCGACGGAACGACTACCGAATTGAAGCCACAGGAGAATCGGTCGTTTCTGTTTTCGAAGACTCAGCGATCAGGCGTGTACGAAGTTTCCAATCCGCAAAGCGGCGAAGTCGACCAACGCATTGCCGTGAATTTGATGGATGCCAACGAGAGTAACCTTGTCGTGCGTGAGGATCTGAATCTTGGCTACTCCAACCTCAAACGGGTCGCGTCACAGGTGCCACAGCGGAAAGAGTTTTGGCCTTGGCTATTGATCGGCAGCCTCATACTGTTGATGGCCGAATGGATCATCTATAACCGGCGAGTGTTCATTTGACACGAAAAAACGCAGTGCAGACTGTCAGCCTGCACTGCGTGATGGATTTGCGAACGACATCGCTTTGAAGAATTTCGCCTATTTAGATATAGGCATCTGACTAATTGCCCGACAAGATATTGATGAATGCTTGGATGTCCAAGAAGTTCACTGTTCCGTCGCAATTACAATCGGCTTCAGCTTGAGAACCGTTTGACGATAGAACTCCGATGAAGGG
>CAKZVF010000210.1 GCA_937921995.1 uncultured Pirellulaceae bacterium | reverse complement strand
CCTTGTCGTTCTATTGGGAAGATAAACTTGCAACTTAATCGTTTTCATCTTGTGATCGCATTCATAGCTTTAATGCTTTTGCGATTCGTCGTCGGGTTCCATTTCTTCAAAGAGGGAACTTATAAGCTAAAGAACGGCTTTGACGCGGGAGGCTTTCTGCAGTCTGCCAAAGGTCCGTTGGCTCCGCAATTCAAAGCCATGCTGGACGATCCCGACGGCAAGAAGCGATTTGGCGTCGAGATCGACGAATCGACAGATGGCCCCGAATCGGTGACGCTCAATCCTGAATTAACGTATGCGATCTGGGAAGATTTCATGCACCGAACTGCCAGTCATTACCGCTTCGGTGATCCCGAGATCGTGGATCGGTTGAAGCAACAACGGGAGGTGTTGGCCGAGGAGATCAAGACTCTCCGTACCCAAAGTGAATCGACGAAGGACCTTGAACTCCAGCGGGCTATTGCGGAACAGAAAATCAAAAAGATCCGATCCCAGACGACGGACGCGGAAGAAATTCTCGCAGACGCGAAACAAGAATTGGCGACTTGGTTGCAGAATAATCAAGTCGATCTGGTCGCACATTTTGGCACCGAAGATCGCGAAGACGGATTCACGCGCGACGGTGAAAACAAAGCGTCGGTTGCACTTTACGTGGATTCACTGCGTGACCAAGTTGGCACGATCAAAAGTGACCGTCAGAAGAAACTGTATGGCTGGAAGCAAGAGATTGATGGAATGTGGGCGGCCTATGAAGGACGTCTCAATGATCTGGCCGTCGAGGATCAGGCGGAAAATTTCGGAGCCATTACGGCGCATCGTCCCTTCGATCAACCTTACAGCCAATTGAAAATCATCAATAAAGTCATCCCTTGGTTTGATACCATTGTTGGCGTGTTGTTGATTCTGGGGCTCTTTACACGGTTAGCATCAGGAGCGGCAGCGATTTTCCTGATTTCGGTCGTTTTGACACAGCCATTCTGGATTCCTGGCACCGCACCGACGTATTTTTACTGGATAGAATTAGCCGCTCTGCTGGTCATATTTGCGACCTGTGCGGGCCGCATGGGAGGTTTGGATTTCTTCCTTGCCACCGCGGCAAGTAAAGATAAACCGGCAGAAGCAACCGCTTGAACGATCGGTATGGGCCGCACTCCGATCTGAACAAACAAAACAAATTCAAAGTTGAACTCGAAAGCGAATCATGAATAACTTGACTCCCGAAGAAAGAGCCAACGGGCAAGAGAACTACTACTCAGCCGTCACCGCACACGATAAATATAATCGTCGCGGTTTCCTCACCCGTTCGATTGCTGCCGGTGGTGTTGCCGCAGCCGGCGCCGGTGCGATGTATTACGGTTACGACCGCCCGTCGGAACCGGTGCGGGTTTGTGTCATTGGTACCGGTGACGAAGGCAACGTGCTCATCGGTGCGATCAATCCTGAGTACGTAACAGTCACGTCGATTTGTGACATTCGGCCGTCGAGCATTCATCGAGCCTTTCACGGTGATTGGTCTTCCGCCAACGCCAAAAAGGTGCGTGCGGGTTTGATGGATGTGTACGGGTGGAAATCCGAAGATGAAGCTCGCAGCAACGTCAAAATCTACGAGGACTGGAAAGACGCCGTCCAAGATCCCAATATTGACGCGGTGATCATTGCCACGCCTTTGTTTTTGCACGCTCCTATCGCGATTGCCGCTATGCAAAACGGCAAACACGTTTTGTGCGAAAAACTGATGGCCCACAACGTCGCACAGTGCAAACTGATGTCGCGGGTCGCCGAAGACCAAAAGATGAAGATGGCAATCGGCCACCAACGCCACTACAGCATTCTTTACGATAACGCCGTTAACCTCATCCAGTGGGGATTGTTGGGTGAACTTCACCATATCCGAGCCCAGTGGCATCGAAACAATCTACCGGGCGCCGATTCATGGGCACTGCCGATCCCAGGTGGTGAATACGCGGCCGATGGTAAATTCATTGATAAAATTCAATCTCAATTAGACAAGCTGATCGCAGCCTACAATTCCAAAGGCATCAGCCAATCTGATCGTTTGGACCTTGGACGCAAGATTGACCAGTGGACACAAATGGTGCGGGACAAAGATGTACCCGCCGAAAAATTCGGCTACGAAGCACGTTCGGATGTCTATTCCAATCGCAGCCGCAGTGCCTTGGAAGAATTGATTCGTTGGCGTCTTTGGGATCGAACTGGAGGCGGTCTGATGGCCGAACTGGGAAGCCATCAGCTGGATGCAGCCAGTATTTTCATCTCGGCGTTGTCGCGTGATAAAGGCAAACATGTCCATCCGCTGACCGTGCACGCCACCGGCGGACGCCACGTGTTCCCCAAGGATCGTGATGCTGCTGACCATGTTTATTGCACCTTTGAATTTCCTGGCCAAGGTTACGATGATGACTTCAAAGTCGGATTCAATGATCCGATCAACGCCTACGGCGACAAGTATCCCGGTGGTATCCCGTCATACGAAGAAGCCGACAACAAGAAGGTGGTCGTCACATATTCTTCGATCAACGGCAACGGCTTCGGCGGGTATGGCGAAGTTGTGATGGGCAGCAAAGGTACTTTGGTTTTGGATAAAGAAAAGGAAGTTCTGCTCTATTCGACCAAAGGCCCCAGCTGGAAAGCCGGCGTGAAAAAGAAAGGCAGCGTCGCCGTTCTGGACACCACAACCAGCACCGATGCTGCCAAGCAAAGAGATCTTGTACGCAAACCAATAAACGTGTTATATGTACCCCTAGGTATATTTCGCG
>CAKZVF010000209.1 GCA_937921995.1 uncultured Pirellulaceae bacterium | reverse complement strand
GGAGTATCATCTAGGTCGCCCAAGAGTTTTCGTCGATACTCCGTGTCCATCCCCTCCTTAAATTCTCTTTTAAAGAGTTCCGCATCTTCATTGGCGACCGCTTCATTTAAAAGGCAAAGTCCTTTCCAGGAAAAAGCAAGGTTGAGTCTTCGACCGCTTTTCTGGGTTATTTCATCGTTGAAGGATACTTGATCGAGGACTTGCTTCAGCGATCGCCGTGCCTTTTCCGGTGATTTAATTTGAAGCAGCAAGCAAGACATAAATCGTAAAGCGCCGTAGCCGGAGGATACGATTCCTTGGATCTCTCCCAAACGTCCTTCGACAGCGTTACTTCTTTCATCCGGTGAATTATACATTTGCTCCTCCATTAAAAAGGGCCAGCCAGTCTAGTATTTCCTGATCGGTGGCTGACTTGAACAAGCCATCTCTAATCTTTTCGTTCCGCTTTATTTCAGAAACCGATAGTTTCGGATAGTTGCTAAACCAGCATTGCGCTTTGAGTTGGCAGCAACGCGTAAAAGGTAGAAAGCGGTCCTCAAATCCAACCTCGGGCCACCGCAGGAATCGCGCTTTCGGACAACCTTCCAGCGAAGACCAGATCGGCACCACCGCAAGCGCACCCGGCCCCGTAAAATCCAAAAGGTAACGACTCCAACTCCCGTCGTAGTCACTCATGAAAACCATCTTCCTCTTTCCATCAATCAAAAAGAACCGCGCGAAATGGATGGTATCGATACCTACCAACTTCCCTCTGGTGTACCAATGCCGACTGACAGCATTTGCTACCCAAAGCACCATGGAAAGGATGGTGCGTCTGGCAAATGAGTCTTTTACATCAACAACCAGCGTCATTTGATTCTGTCCCTCAACGGTCTCCTTTGACACAACATCACAGACATGTTCGTCCTTGGGCCAAAGTTCCACATCCTGTTCCTTCCTTTCAAGGTATCGAACAAACACAAAAGTCGCCAACAGAATGACGGTGGCGATCAAAAGAGTGACGACGGGGAAGATCAACAAAATCAGCCACAACACGCTTACCGAAGCCCACCCCATGACGAAGATGATCAGCACCGCAGGCAACGCTGGAATCAGAAAAACAATAAAAAGAAACATAAACGCGTCCAACCATCGCAGAAATTCGAATCGGATCCGATTCTCTTGCTGGCTATTGGTGGGGATATTGGGCAAACGACTGGTAAGCATCGCTTCTATTCGGCGTTTAATTTCCTGGGGCGGTTGTTGCGCGAGATCACTTGGCTGGTCAAGAAACTCAGATATTGCCCCATACATTTCTCGATCGTGTTTTATTTGCTTCAACGAATTCCAAACCGAACCCACATGATAGGCAGCTGGTTTGTGGTCGTGCGACAATATCCACTGCGATAATTCCATGTCGCTTGGTATTGAACTCAGCCGATTGAATCCAACCACGTTTTTCATGATAGGGATCAGAGCGCCGCGCAGGTCCACGACCAGTTGATTTAAAAAATCAATCTTTTCGCCATCAAACACAACAGAAAAAGCGATTCGGTCATTGCCTTGGATTCGGTCATTGCCCTGTTCACTGCACGGAATCATGAAAATCCGAAAGAAATGGATCCGCTCCATCACAGGATCAGCGGATGCCTTGAGGTGTTTTTCGAAGTCACCTATCGCTTTGGCAACTTCTAATCCGTCGTGCGTGGGGTTCAAATCAAGAAAAAGCGTTAACATGAACGGCCTTCGCCAAGACCTCAAAATCTCAAACATAATTCCCTTCTCCCATCCAAATCAAACTCTAAAACCGCTTTGCGTTTGCCCGTGTTAGTTGACTACGCTCAAAAATTCTTCAATCGGCCCAGATTGGATAATGCATCTCGGTAAACGCTTGTTGATTCTTGATCTCTTGGCGAACAAACCAATCGTTTACATTTTGAGCAAACTGCGTATCTCGTTGGCCTGTGATTTCACAAAGCTTCGTCGCTGTGGTGTACTGATAGTGTTCCATCTGGCATTGCTCAAATCCGTCGTGCGCTGCGGTCAAGGCAACTTCGGCAGCCTCCATGTCTTGCTTTCTAAGTGCGACACTACCGCGAATCTTTTCAGCCATAGGACGGGCCATCGCTATTTTCTCACGCTCGAGTTTCCTGATCGCGCGGTTTGCAACTTTTTCTGCGGCTGCGCTGTCTGCGGTCGCCAATTGGCCAACAATACAGCGTGCACGAAGTTCCCAAACGAGAAGTCGCATGTGCTCGAACTTAAAGTAACCCGACCGACTCGCTATTTCCCACAGCTTCTCCATCGCCTCCACGGCCAAACGATACTTGCGGTCGTAAAGTAAGACTTCAACCCTAACGTATTCAGCAATAATTTGCTGGAAGCAAAGTTTGTCGACAGGCCACATCTTGAGGGCTTCATCTATGGAAGCGCATGCTTGGGTTGGATTGTCGGCGGAGAGACTGACGTAGGGTCCGATGAAGATCATCAAATTCGATTTATTGAGAAGATGATCTCGATTAGTAGGCGATGCGAGAAGTTCGTGGTAGCGATCGGCCACCGTTTTAAATCGTCCGGCATATTGCAAACAAAAAACCCCATAGAACTGAGCAGCGCCAATTCCCATTTGATCCAAGTGGAAACCATTTCCACTTTCGAACAACAGTGAACCATCGAAATTGGACGTTAAAGCCTCTTCTGCCTTGGTACATTTTTCAAGCGCTCTGTCCCAGTTGCCAAAACAATGGGCCGTCATTCCCTGAGAAAGTAAATGCAGGCCAGCCAAATAAGGGACACGCTTGGTTGTTGGAGTATCGGAGGAATCCAACAACTGTTCGACCAACTTCTCTTTGGCGGTTCCAAACATGGCCTCATGGCTTGCCCTCCAAATCTTCGAACGAAGAATTCGAGTTTCATCTCCTCCCCGTAGGGCGATCTGCTGGCTGTAATAAGTGAACAAGCAAGCTTGCATCGTGTCAAAAAATGAGAGCGCGATTCCAGTATCCCAAAGCAAGTCGCACAATTTGTTGGCGCTGGATATGCGCTCAACCACCGGTGCGTCCATCAGCGCATCGGATTGCGCGACTAACGGAGCGCTCCGACCAACCAATGGGTTCCAACGTTTGAGCCAAGTTGTTTTGTCAGATAGCGTTAGCTTCAAACGCAACCAGGCCAGCCGCCACAGCACAGATATTTCAGACTCAAATGTGCTGTAGCCCCAAGGTTTCAGTAACCGGTCGAATCCTCGCAATGCGTCATCGATGCGCCCCGCAACACAGTATTGGTAGGCAGCCTGCTGCAAAAACTGATGACCTCCTTCCTCTATCGCGGCCAACTCAAAATACAAATCGCCAGCTTCACTCGATCGCCCCAACTGCCCCAAAGACGAGGCCAACTTTTGCTTCAAAAATTGATTTTCTTTATCGGTCCCAACAAAGTGTTCCAGCGCGTCTTTGTAGGCACGAACGGCTTCGTCGAAAGCCCGAGACTTCGCCGCGACGTCACCGGCAGCTATAGAATATTGACAACATTTGGCGTTATCGCCAGCGGCGCGAAAATGAAACGCGAGGCGGTCCGGAGGAACGCCTGGTTTTTCTTCACTGACAGTCGCGATCGACGCATGAACTGTTTTTCGCTGTTGATCATCCAGCTTTGAATAGATTGACTGCCGAATCATGTCGTGAAACGGAGTCAGCATCAACTCGCCATCAGATTGACTCAAAGTAACCAACCGTCTTGAAGCCAGATCACTTACACAAGCCTCTGAATCATGAGAAACCCCTGACGCTTGGAACGCAATCGACTGAGGCAGCGGATAACCCGAGGCACAAACGAACTGTAACAAGCGTTCCTCTTGAGGGCCTAAATTTCTGGCCCAATCCAGAGAGTTAAACTCAATTTGGTCCGCCGGCATCGTATGTAGCTGCTCAGCCAGAGAAGTAAGGAACATCGGTAAACCGGCCGATGCACTGACAGCCTTCTTCAAAACCTGCTTATTAAGACTCGGGAAGTTGCGGTCGAGAAACCGCTCCGCATCAAGGTCACTGAACGGGCCAACATTTACGCGCTGCAAAGTTCTGCCGGGTTGGAGCGGGTTGGCGAGTTCTTTGGACAGATGTCTAAAAAATTGATTGGGCCGCTGCATCGGGCGATGTGCACAAATCAATAGAAGCGGGACGTCTCGGATCATCTTGCAAAACAACTCACCACTATCGGCATCTGCCCACTGAACATCATCAATGAAGATGATGATATGTTTCCCTTCGGCCGAGAGAGCCTGCAGGACTGCCGCAAGTCCCTCTTCAACAGTTTTGGTAGTGTTTGAAACCTCATGCGGCGAATCAAAGGGACCAGAAAATCCTTTGAACACTGAACTTATTGCATCGATCAACGCAGGGCTGACCGCGTCCGGCTGATCAAGCAAACGCCATTGAATGGCCAGCTCTCCCACGACGGCGTCGATCGCTTTATAAGGAATCCGTTCGTTCTCATAGCAGCGTCC
>CAKZVF010000208.1 GCA_937921995.1 uncultured Pirellulaceae bacterium | reverse complement strand
GCACCCCGAGGCGATCCGCGTTTATCGAAAAGACGAGCGTCGCCAAGCCGCCGACCGAAAACGAGTCCGCCGGGCAAGAAGACGAAAGTCAAGAAAATAGTCAACCTCACATGACACGATGGTCACCGTGTACGGTTACGTAGAAACCGATCCAAGAATTCTTGGCCGCCCCATCTGCCGCCATAGTTGTCGTAGCGCAGTTGACCGGTCGTCAGGTTGGCAACGACCGGATACTTCCAGCGAGGCAACTCGATGCCAAGCCCACTTTCGGTCGAACCGTAAAGCTCGAAAGTTCCGTGCCGTGGAGCAGGAAGGTGAAGTCGATCGCAAGCGGACTGCACCGCTGCTTCGTCGCGCACCTCAGTTGTAATTTGAACAATATGTGACATTGATTTCGGGCCTCCTAGTTAAATGAGTTGTTGTAAAACAAGACAAAGGCATGCGGCTAATAGCTAACCGATGCCTTTAAGTAATATGACGCGTTTTTGGCCATAATTTAGCTATGAGTATTTGGACAGGTTTGATGGTTGAAATATCCAAGTTTCAACATGGCTCATTTTGCGTCCGCAATCCCGAGATCGCAGCAGACCATTTGTGACGCTTAATGAGGCCGCTATTCGCGACCATTTGTTGAATGACTTTACGGCAACGCGTTAAAGAAGGGCTGCCATATAGTAGCGTGCGCTCAATTCCGATATCGACTAGGTGACACGCACTGATTCTTGGCACTACGACGTTTGGTTCAACCTCATGCAACTATCATCTCCCGAAACTAATCGGGGTTGGTTGAATCCGATTCCAGTTTGAAGGAACGCACAAATGCCTCAACTTCACCTACAGCACTTACCCACCAACAATGGCGACCGTAAAGTCGGGTTTGTGGCGGAAGAACTATTCACCCATAGCTAACCGATGCCTTCATATAACATGACGCGTTTTCGGCCATAATTTAGCTCTGAGTATTTGAGCAGGCTTGATGGTTGAAACATCCAAGTTTCAACTGGTCTAACTCTGTATCCGCATTCCCAAGATCGCAGGAGATTTTTCATGACGTTCAATGAGGCTACGATTCGCGACCATCTGGCCAATGACTTAGGCGTTTTGGAGCTGGGCCTTGGTCTGATCGAAACTGAACATTCCCTCAAGAACGCTCATGGCACAGGCGGGCGGATTGATATTCTGGCAAAAGACAGATTCGGAAACAGAGTCATCATAGAAGTGAAACGCAGCGACGCTTCCTCGCGGCAAGCCCTGCACGAACTCTTTAAGTATTCTTCACTGTACTGTGCCGAAGAGGGATTGCCGTACGGTAGCGTGCGTTCCATCTTGGTGTCGACTGAGTGGAACGAGCTCCGTGTGCCGTTCGCGGATTACTTGCGAGTCGCTGAGGTCCAATGCGAGGGATTCGAATTGCACGTTGATGCAAATGGAAAAATACTGAAGGCCATGAAACATGAACCCGTCAAGCTGTCGGGGCCCGTCAAATGCTTTCGCGAACAGTCGATCTTTTTCTTCACCAAGAAAGATCGTTGCGAGTCGGTAATCAGGGCAAAAGCACATAGGACTGATAGGAGGATGCGATGATTTATGTAAATGACCGAACCGTAAAACCTCAGTTGGCTCCGAAGGGCAAGTCATTTGAACGTTGGGTTACGATGTCTTCTCCAGCCTTGCAAAAGCGGGCTGTCGGAAGACTACAAAGATTCATGGCCCAAGAAACGGGTTACGCCTATGAGGCGATTGACTATCCACCAAACTGGCGAGAACCGCATCAAACATCTGCTTCGTCGGCGAAGACTTCGTGAGCGACGGGCAGGTCGGGCAAGTCTTGCATTTCCGATTGGCGTTCTTGTCGAACTTTCGCAGGCACCAACTCTCGCATCAATTCCAGCTTCCCGAAGCACAGAATACGATCACCGCCTTCAAGTTCACGGCTTCGTTTGGGGTTAGGAATCACCGTCGTGCCGCGGGTCAACGTTAGCACATTGATGTCTTTGTCCTCGAGGCCCGATTCGTCAATTCGCTTCCCAACATAGACAGAGCCTTCAGGGATCGAAAGCTCAGTGACTCCGTACCCTCGACTTACAGTAAGCCTCTGGCGAATATCAATCTCTGGAAAATCGACGCGGCCTGCGATGTAGTCCACAATCGAACCGGCGATATCCAGCTGAGTGCACTTTTCGATTCCTTCGAGTCCCGGGGAAGAGTTGACCTCCATGACTTGCGGGCCGTCTTTGCCTTCAAGCATGTCCACGCCTGCGACCCGCAAACCCATGATCTGAGCTGCACGGATCGCGGTCTCGCGATAATCGTCGCCCAAGGTGATCGCTTCGGTGACGCCGCCGCGATGAACGTTGCTGCGGAACTCCTGACCTTGAGCAACACGCCGCATCGCGCCAACGACTTCGTCGCCAACGACAAACGCCCGCACATCCTTACCTTTGCTTTCGGCAACAAACTTTTGGATCAGGACGTTTTGCTTTTGACTTTGCAGCAGTTCAATAATCGCTTCCGCAGACTTCACGGACTCGGCCAATAAGACGCCAATTCCTTGTGTTCCCTCGATCAGCTTGATAATCACAGGAGCACCCCCGACACGCTCGATTGCGGGAAGGACATCTTTCTTTGCACGTACGTAGGTCGTGGCGGGAATCCCGATTTGGTGACGGCTGAAAATCTGCAAACTACGAAGCTTGTCGCGCGAGTTGGAAATTCCAGCCGAAGAGTTCGCGCTGTAAACGTCCATTTGCTCGAACTGTCGCACAACGGCGGTACCGAAGTACGTTAACGAGGCCCCAATTCGAGGCAACACGGCGTCGTATTCAGCCAGTTTTTTCTGCCGATAGTACAGATCAGGAAGTCCTTCCTGAAGGTCGATCGCAAGCTTGCTGGTGTTGACGACGCTGACGTCGTGGCCGCGCTGCTTGGCGGCTTCAACGAGTCGCATGGTGCTGTAACATTTTGGTGCGCAAGAGAGAATTCCGAATTTCATTTTCTGGACCGTTCTGTTTTCTTTTTGACTGTTAACTTCTTCTTTTTGATTCTTGGTCTGTCGCTATAGTACGAACCGCCGGAGTCGACTAGCAGTCGTCCTCGAACGGCCTCACGGCCCAATAGCATGCGGAACCCCATTTCGTCTCGGTTGGCAAGCGTAAGTTCGACTTCCCAAGAGATGTCCAGCAAAGTCACCGTTGTGAGGATCACCGGGCGTTTGGCAGACTTTCCGCCGGAGTTCTTGACCGATCGGTATTCGAGAACTTTTGCTTCTGCCTCGACGACACGTTTCGCCGAACGCTGATCCGGGTGAACTTTGAATCGCACCCACTTTTCGTCGCCCTTGAGAAATTCACGAACCTCGTAAGCGTGAAGAGCCGAAGATCGAGCACCCGTATCAACTTTTACTTTGATTAGTTTGATTCCGAGGTCAGGAAGCTTCACCCACTCACGCCATCCGATAACTGGGAGGTCTTTAATGTTTCGGATTTTTTTGGTCACTTGGGCTTTCTGGATAACAAATATTGCAATGACGCCTTGAAGACTTTCCAGCCAAGCCGGAACTACCGGGCAGACTTTAGTCGACGCGAGCAAAGATTGCCCGGTAGTTGGTAAAGACGATTGCTAAGCGGGAACCTTTTGAGCGATTTCCAATGGCTTGCTTCGTCCTGAATCCGATTCGGATCCTTGGCGGGGTTCTTCCGCAAACCATGCCAATTCCCCTCGCAGAATGCGAGAGTCTTCAGGAGCTGAAATACCGATTCGCACGGTAGAACCCTTGATTTGACAGATTTGGATGGTAACTCCATCTCCAATATGGATCGTTTGATCCTTCTTTCGGCTGAGAACAAGCATGGCGATTCCTTTCACAGGGAGGGTCAAAATCTTCTCACCTCCCTTTTGCATTAACCGTACCAAAACGATCGAACAGTTCTGGCGTTTTGATTGCCAGTGTTTGGCATGAGGCTTGCAAAGAAGAGTTGCAGGTCGCAAGAGACGAAGTAGCCAGACCTAACTCCAATCAATCTGCACGGTCGGCCTCAACTTCACGTGACGCTAAAAATGATTCAGAATATGACAAACTATCCAAAACGAAATATTCAGATCCGATTGGCGGATCGTTCCATGAATCAGTTTGAAACACGAACGATTTTCGACTTTGTCGACCTTCCGCAAAACACCATTAAGCGGCAATCCACTGCCGTCGAGCAATTGTGTGTTCTGTGTGGAATGGGGCGTCGTGCTGCACGAAGGCTTTCCAAAGCCGTGTTCACCGTCGTTTCAAGTTTTGAGTTGGAAGACTTTGTCGAGAATTCAGTTCTGCTTGAACAAGACAATGAACTGTTGCGTCTGAAATTCAAGTTCTCGGTGCGCGCCGGTGTCGCAAGTGATTTGCAACCCAAGATGGATTCTAAGCGGACGTTGAGGAGTCTTCAGCGGATTGGCGAGCGAATCGAGCACTTCAAGTTAAGCGGTTCACCTGAACAGGGTTTTGAAATTTCGTTCTCAGAGTTGTTGGCTGCTGGTTTTGTATTTCCAAACGGCACCGTTATCAAGCAATGGAAGAAAGTCATCATTGAAGGGGACTGGGAAACGGCCTTTGGTCAACTCAGCCGACTTTATATCCGTGGCCGGTCGAAGAATCGTGAACTGCGCGACGGTCTGGCGATGCAGCGCAATGTCCTGAATGAGGACGAAGCCAACGCTGAAATCGTACTCTCTTTGGTAGCCAGCAAAACAGACAACGCGGTGATGATCCTCGAATCGGGGGGATCACTGGAGTGGTACAACCAGGCGTTCTCGCGACTGATCGGTCTCGCCGGAGCAACGGAAACCGATGCGAATTCGATCTCCTTTCTTGAGTTGATTGACACCGCGACGCGGGCTGAGTTCAAGCAAAAGCTATCGCTGGGACATAGTTTCTCATTCAGCTACTCAATCTTGCTGGATCCGAGCGAAGTCGTGGCTGACGATCTTGAAGCCGAGCGTTGGTTTGAATTTCAGCTCACCCCCATCCGGGACGAAGACAACAAGGTTGTACGCTGGATTGGGATTGGAGCCGACGTAACCCAGCGCCGCCAGGCTGAGCTTGTGATGCAAGCGGCGAAAGACATGGCTGAGTCGGCGAATCGCGCCAAAAGCGACTTCCTTGCGATGATGAGCCATGAAATCCGCACGCCGATGAATGCGATCATTGGCATGACGGAGCTGACCTTGAACACGAGTTTGTCGGTCGATCAACGCGAGTATTTGACGACAGCGAACAATTCAGCACAGTCTTTGTTGCAGATTCTGAACGACATTCTTGACCTGTCCAAAGTGGAAGCTCAAAAGCTTGAGCTGGAACAAGTCGACTTCAACATCGCCGATCTTACGCGCGAGATATTGGACACCATGTCCGTGTTGGCTCAGCGGAAAGACCTTGCGCTTCGCTGCAATTTCCCGCTCGACATTCACCAACAAGTTGCCGGCGATCTAACTCGTTTACGGCAGGTGTTGGTTAACCTGGTCGGCAACGCGATCAAATTTACTTCGTTTGGAAACGTCCAAGTTAACGTTGAGGTTGTGGATTACTCAAAGAATTCACAAACGCTTCAGTTTTCAGTTATTGATACGGGAATAGGAATTCCGGCCGATAAGACAGCGAGGATCTTTGAGGCTTTCTTTCAATCCGACGCTTCCATCAACCGAAACTTCGGCGGGACGGGGCTTGGCTTGTCGATCACTTCTGAACTGATCCGCCTGATGGGCGGACGGATCTGGGTCGAGAGCAAGTTGGGTAAAGGCAGCAAGTTCCACTTCATCGTGACGTTTGACAAATCGAAACGGCAGTTTGTTTCTGCGCTGCCCGATCCGACTCCGATTGCTGCCAAAAAAATATTGGTAGTTGATGACTCCGCCACCAATCGGAAAGTTGTCAGTCGCTGGCTGGAGGCTTGGAACGTCGAATGCGACTTTGCAAAGACCGCGCGGCAAGCGATGAAACTGTTGCAGGAATCAAGTTACGATCTGGCGTTGCTTGACGTGATCTTGCCGGACATGAGTGGCTTTGATCTGGCTGAGTTTTTACTGACCAAGGCCGCGAAGGAAGACAGCTCACCAGCTTCCATCGTGATGTTTTCTTCAGATGATCGAACAGCAACCATCGAAAAATGTCGTGGATTGGGAATCGAGCATTATCTGATAAAGCCAGTCTCCCCGAAGACTTTGCTTTCCGGATTGCAAACAGCATTGGGCAACGCTGGCGGCCTTGCCGGAAAGTCGACCAGAACACAAATTGAGAAAGTGGAACGATCACTCAACGTATTAGTGGTTGACGATCACGCATCCAATCGCAATTTGATATGCGAAGTCTTGCGTCGACGCGGCCACGACTGGCACGAAGCGGCAAGTGGTGTGCAAGCGATCACAGCACTCAGCGAACAAGACTTCGACGCGGTCTTGATGGATGTCCAGATGCCGGACAAGGATGGATTGCAAACGACGGCAGAGATCCGACAGCTGTCTGGAAAGACATCGCTGACGCCAATCATTGCTGTGACGGCTTATGTTACCGAAGAAGACCGGCAACGCTGTTTGGACGCTGGCATGGATGACTATCTATCCAAGCCGATTGCGATTCATGATCTGTTGGAAAGAGTTGAACGTTGGGGTAACACCGAGCGAACGATGGCCAATCCGGGTTCTGCCGATTCCAACCTCGACGATCAACTGTTGATTCAAGATGCTCCGGCTTGGGCATCTCAGATCGCGCAAACGATTGTCGATTCTGAAGTGGATCCAGAACAGGGGACATCGGTCAATCGCGAATCGAATGAAGGCAAAGGCCCGATGTCAAATCCAGGCACCCGTGAGGCCCATCCGTTTGCAGCGACGCTTGCCCGATTCGGTGGCGATGAAGGGCTGTTCAAAATTCAAGTTGGCTTCTTCTTGGATGAAGCTCCTTCGCTACTTTCGAACATCAAGAAAGCAGTAAGCAACGAAGCGGCCAGCGAACTCAGGCTTAATGCGCATCGTCTGAAAGGTTTGGCAAGAACCTTCGATGACGATCTGGCGGCTGAGCTCTCTGGCAAACTCGAAGAAATGGGCGATACGTCGCAGATGCAGGATGCTGAATCGACACTCGCTTTGTTAACCGGGCAAATTGAAGATCTGATTGCTCGCCTCTCGTCGTAGTCAACGTTTGACTACATTTTTCCTCCTTCCCTAAGTCGAGTTGCGCCATGAATGCAAATCCGAACGCAGAAACTGAGTCCCGAAAGAAACGAACCACGCGGCCGGAGGTCACGCTTTACGACAAGTCGTTGCGCCGCGGTTCTCAGTTTGGGAAATACAAAATCATTGAGCTAATTGGCCAAGGCGGATTCGCGCGCGTTTTTTCAGCAATCGACATGATTGAAGGACTCCCCGTTGCTCTCAAACTGCCTCGCGAGCAGTATATCGACAAGGAGTTGCTTGATCAGTTCCGCCGAGAGATCCGCATCACGGCCAAGCTTCATCATGAAAACATTTTGTCGGTCAAAAACGCCGAGATGATCGACGGGCAACTGGTTATCGTTACAAGGCTGGGAAACGAAACGCTTGACGATCGTCTTCAACGCCGACTTGCGACGAGCAAAGCGTTTCTGCTGGCCGAACAAATGATGGATGCCGTCGCCTACGCGCATGAACAAAGTGTGATTCATTGCGACATCAAACCGGAGAACTTTATTCTGTTCGACGACGATGTGATTCGGTTGGCCGATTTTGGCATCGCGAAAGTTTCCCGCCTAACCGTTTCAGGGTCGGGCACGGGAACGATCGGCTACATGGCTCCCGAACAAGCGATGGGAAAGCCGTCGATGCGATCAGATGTGTTTTCGCTTGGATTGATTTTCTACCGGATGTTCTCCGGCGCATGGCCCGAATTCCCGTTCAACTGGCCTCCGCCAAACGCAATTCGACTACGTACCAAACGCGTGCACCCAGCTTTTATCGCGCTAATGAAGAAAGCGATTGACGCGAAGTCGAACAAGCGTTTCCCAGATGCGATTCGGATGCAAAGCGAGTTCGAGATCGTTCTGCCCAAGGCAATTCGAAACCTTTCGCGGAGGCGAAGGTGAACGTTGAAGTGCTAAAAGAACAAGCCTGCGCTGGCCCGGTATTTATCGAATTTTGCGGCGGACGACTGGCAATTGCCTCGTCGGTTTGTCCTGATAAGTCTTCTCCCAACGAAGACGCTCTGGCGTACATCGAACTTGCCCCCAATCACGGCGTCATCGTCGTCGCGGATGGGATGGGCGGCCATCTTGCTGGTGCGCGTGCTGCCGGTGAGATCGTGGATCAGATCGCCGCGGCCTGCAATCAAGATACTGACGGCAGCAGTGTTCGATCCTTGTTAGTGGACGCAATGGATGCGGCGAACCAAACGATCTGTAGCTGGGGGTTCGACTCAGGTACCACCGTGATTGTCGGCGAACTCTTGGACAACCAGCTTCGAATGATCCACGCCGGAGATTCTTGCGGGTTGGTGTGCAGCAACCGAGGTCGCATTAAGTATTTCTCCGTCGCTCACGCACCCGTTGCGATGGCGGTTGAAATCGGAGTGCTCGACCAACCCGAAGCCATGCTGCACGAGGAGCGAAATGTCGTCAACAACTACGTCGGCTATCCCGAGATGCGAGTCGAAGTCGGTCCGCCGATTGACCTCGCGGCCCGTGACACAGTCGTAATGGCAACCGACGGGCTGTTCGACAATCTGACGGTCGATGAAATCGTCCAACTGGTTCGTGCCGGTTCGCTCGAAACTCAATTCGAAAAACTGATTGCGAATACAACTCAAAGGATGAACACCAATTCACTAGCCGCAAAGCCCGACGACTTAACCGTTGCGTGTTTTCGACGCCAAAGAGAAAGAAAGGACTCCAAGAAAAGTCATGATTAAAGAACCAATGTTGGTTACCTCAGGTGACTTCGAAGCCGAATCTCACTTTTACCCGCGCGTGCTGAACGCTCATATTCATCCATTAGTGCGGAACCTGATGGACATGGGACGCGAACGCATAGCGACGCGATTTTGTCACTTGCATCCCGAGGCAGACCCTGAAGCCGTTCACAATTTATTGAGTTCGACGCCGCGATTCTTTCGCTGGGGTGGTTGCGATCTGTTCCACGTGACAAGCGAAACCGGCATGCGTCAGGTTGTCGTGATTGAAACAAACTCTTGTCCGTCAGGGCAGAAGTCCATGCCTCGCATCAACGAGTCGATGGAGAAGGCGGGCTATGAGCGGTTACTTCGTGATTCGTTTATCCCTCAAATGCAAAGTCGCAAGAAGGTAAAGGGTGGCCTCGCCGTGATCTACGACAAGAACCATATGGAGAACTCTGGCTATGCCGCGACGCTTGCCGAACTCACTGGTGAGGATGTCTGGCTCGTTCCTTATCACGAATCTGACCACAATCGGACCATTGAGTTCGATGAAAACTTGGTGATGCACGTACTGCACGATGGTCAACGGATTCCGATCCGAGCTGCGTTTCGATACGTCACCCAGCAGCCTTGGAATCGGATTCCGCCAATCACCCGGACGTTGATCTACAACCCCGTATTGGTGTGCCTTGCTGGTGGTCGAAACAAACTGGTCGCGTCAAAAGCCTATGACTTTTACAACGCGGCTCGTGCCAATTCAGGGCTGCGAATCAACACACCCGAAACGATTTGGGATGTCTCCAAGGCAGAAGTCCCGATGTGGGTGCAGCGGATGGGTGGCATCGCGGTCGTCAAAGTTCCTTACTCGAACGCTGGCCAAGGCGTTTTTACGATCACGTCCCAGCGTGAGCTCGACGCGTTTATGGACATGGAGTTTCACTACGAACATTTCATCGTTCAATCGCTGATCGGAAACTCCAAGTGGAGCTCCCAAAGTCAGTTCGGCCGGTTCTTTCACGTGGGGACGATGCCGGATCGTAAGCTGAACCTGTACGCTGCTGATTTGCGGTTCATGGTTGGCGCGGGGCCAAACGGCTTCTTTCCCGTGGCGGTCTACGCACGTCGGGCGAGGAAGCCGCTGACGGATGACTTAAATGACGGCGATGATTCGTGGGACATGCTGGGAACCAACCTTTCGGTCAAACAAGCCGATGGCTCTTTCACGACTCAGCCGGAAAGATTGCTTCTGGTAGACAGTCGCGACTTCAACCGACTTGGGTTCGGGCTGGATGACTTGATTGAAAGCTACATGCAAACGGTGATGTGTGTTTCTGCGATCGACGAAATGGCTCAAGGGCTGATTACAACCAAAGGCAAATTCCGCCGCAAGCTTTTCCAAAGCATCAATCCAGACAAGCGATTTAATGAGGAGTTGGTGCTATGAATCAACCGAGCGAAGAACTACGACAGCCAATTCCACTACTGCCGACCAATGGCTACGAGAACGTCAAGCACGTGAAGCGTGTCGATCGACTCGAACTCGAGAATCTACCGCGCGGCGAGTTTTCACGGCGATTCATTGAACTGGCCGAAAACGGCATGAGCCGTCCGATTCAAGTTCCCGTCGTTGTCGCGCGAGGCAAGAAAGACGGCCCGATCTTTGGCATCACGGCAGCACTGCACGGTAACGAGCTAAACGGAATCCCCGTGATTCATCAACTGCTGCGAAAGATCAGTTTGCGAAACCTACGCGGCACCATTGTCTGCGTGATCGTAGCGAATGTACCCGGTTTTTTGACTGATCGGCGCGAGTTCATTGACGGCGTTGACTTGAATCACATCATGCCGGGCAGCCCAACGGGAAAGATGTCTCACGTCTACGCCCACAACCTTGTTGATCGAATCACCAGTCACTTTGACTATCTGGTTGATCTGCACACCGCCAGTCCGGGACGTGTTAACTCATTGTACGTACGTGCCGACTTGGAGAAACCAATCAACGCGCGAATGGCGTACTTGTTGCAACCGCAGATCATCGTGAACAACCCACCATCGGACTACACGCTGCGTGGTGTCGCCGACGAAGCAGGCATGCCGGCGATCACAGTGGAGATTTGCGATCCGCAAACATTTCAACGCGATCCGATTCGCAAGACGCTTCAGGGAATGCACCGAATTCTAAACCACGTTGGGATGCTTCCAGCCCGTGCTCCGCTAAAGCCGTTTAAGAAAGAACCAATCCTGTGCGATCGTTCGTATTGGATGCTAACGGAACGCGGTGGGTTGATGAACGTCTTTCATAAAGTCACCAATAAATTTGGCAAAGGTGATTTGATCTCGCAGCAGACCAATGTTTTTGGAGATGTCATTCATCAGTATTTTGCTCCTGAAGATGGATACGTGATTGGGCATTGTGTCAATCCGATCGGCCAAACCGGAGCGCGGATTTTGCACCTTGGCGTCCCGATGCCTGCGGATCGAATCGAACAGTTCAAAGAGACTTGTAGCCCAGAAAATCTGGCGAGTAAGGGAGACGTTTGATGAAAGTATTCGTCGTCGTCAATCGAATCGAAGAAATTGGTTATCGTCAAACAACGGCAATGCTGATCGCCAGTCTTGCGCGGAAGGGGATTGAAGTTTACGTCTCTGACATCGAGAAGTTTTCGCTTGTCGCTGACGAGCGGACGAGAATTCAGCTTAAAGCCAGCTGTTTTGAATCGGCCAGATCGTCGCACGATGTTGAAGCATTGTCACGCAGTCAAAGCAGTGAACTTAAAACGTATGGCCTAAGCTCTGGCGATACGATCATGATCCGCACGAACCCGGGGCGTGACATTGAGCGATCTGCAAAGCACCGCGCATTCCTCGACTTCTGCAACGTTTGTGAGATGAGTGGAATGCGGTTGGTTAATGATCCCAAACATCTTGAGTTGTTTGCGTCCAAAGCTTCGATTGCCTTGCTCGCGCCCAAGTATCGTCCGACGACCATCGTTAGCAGTATTGAGCAGCAACTTTTGGCGTTCGTTGCCAGTGCTAAATGCGACTGTGTCCTGAAACCAGCGATCGGTTCGCGCGGAAATGACGTGATTCGCTTGAGTCCCGACGATCCTCATCTGGAATCCAAAGTCAACGAACTGGCGGTTGGTCGACTGCTGGTTGCCCAGCACTTCGTCCACGCCGACCACGAAGGCGACAAGCGAGTTATCGTTTTGGCGGGGGAAGTGCTGGAGCATAACAATACCGTTGCGGGCATCCACCGCACACCCAAACATGGCGATTTCCGCGCCAATTTGCATGCCGGCGGGACGGCTCATCCTTTGAATCTCAACCAACAGGAACGTGAAACGGCGAACCATGCAGCCAGTTTGCTGATGAACCACGGAATTGAACTGGCGGGCGTGGACTTGATCGGCGGCAAAGTCATCGAGTTCAACGTGTTCAGCACCGGCGGGTTGTTTGACTGTGTTGGCTTTTCAGATATTCCATTCGAAGACCTGATTGTTGATTCGTTTTTCGAGTCGCCGTCTCAAGAAGTAAGTTAGGAGCTATCAATGAAATCCATTTTGTTTCTGGTTAACGATCGCTGGTCGCTCAAGCCCGGTGGTACCAACGCCACACTCATCCAAGCCTGCGCTGAACTTGGATACAAAGTGCTGGTGACTGACGTTGTGCATTTGCAAGCTTCGAGCAACTCGCGCGTTTTCGCCGAATGCCTTGAAGTTCCGTCGCTGGAGAAAGTCAAAACGGCAAGTTCGCTTCAGAAGAAGCTTTCCAAAGCCAAAAACCAATTGATCGACCTGGCCGATGTCACGGCCTGTTGGATTCGCACTTCACCCGGCAAAGATGTTGCTCGATCGTGGGCTCATCGACTGGCACTGGAAGCCATGCGTCTGGCATGTGAAAAAGGAACTTGTGTCATCAACGATCCGACTGGCTTGCAAAAAGCTTCAAGCAAATTCTACACGGTCAGGCTTCCTGAAAAGTATGTTCCGGAGACGTTAATTTGCCACACGTTGCAAAGTGTTGAAGACTTCGCGCAAAAGCTTAACGGGCCTTTGGTCATCAAGCCGCTGCTTGGATCGCAGGGTCGCGATGTGTTCTTTTTCGAAAGCCCCGAGTCACTCAACACGCGCCAAGTCGTCGACATTCTTGGTCGAACAGGTTACCTGGTCGTTCAGGAATACTTACCCGCCGCCACCGATGGCGACGTCCGCGTGTTGACGGTAGGAGAAAAGATTCTCGAAGCCAACGGTCCCGTGGGAATTCGTCGAATACCCGCGTCTGGCGAAATGCGAAGCAACATCTCGCTGGGCGGAACGGCCGAGATAATCCAACTGGACGAGCAGCAAGTCAAAATCTGCGAACGGATCGCCAAACATCTTCATGCCGATGGTATCGTGTTTAGCGGACTTGATTTGATCGGCGACAAAGTGGTAGAAGTGAATGTCTTTAGCCCAAGTGGTCTTCAGGAATTTCAAGAGACGTTTGATTCCGAGATCGCCGTTGATCTGGTTCAACGCTTGCTCAAGGGCAAAGTGAAGAGCAGAAAGACTTAATCGCGAACCCGAAACCGTCGCCCGCTTCTTCTTGCATGAAGAGTTGACTACTGCGAAGCCTGCCGCCAAGAGAGCGGGTGAGACATACAGCCTGAAAATTAGGCCGCAAATGCGGCGCGAAAGAGAACGAAGTGATGCAAACGGAATGTGAAGTGAATCTGCAAGAACTTGCACGGCATCTGGAAGAACTGGAATCGCTGATCGAAGCCGGTCAGTTCGCCGAGGCGTCAGCGTATCTCGACGGCATCGAGTCCTCCGAGCGAACGATGGTGCTTGCCCGAATGCCAGAAACCGTCCGGCAATCGCTGATTGAGAATACTGATTCGCCGCACGCAGCAGCCTTCATTCACGACTTGCCCGAGGCACATGCAGTCGATGCCGTCGGCTCTCTTGATCCGGCCAAAGCGGCGTTGATCCTTGACGAACTTCCAAAGAGCGAACAAGCCGACCTCGTTGGTGAACTCTCTGAGCGAGAACAAGAGTCCATCTACTCGGCTATGGAAAGCGACGATGCTGACGAAGTCCGTAAGCTGGCCAACTACGAAGACGAAGAAGCGGGCGGCATGATGATCGTGCAGTTTGTTTCTGTTGCTGCCACAGACACACTCGAACAAGTCATCAGCAAGCTGCAATTGAATTCCAACAAGTACACCGGATTTTCAGTTCAATACATCTATGTCGTCGACGAATGCGAGAAACTGCTTGGCGTTTTGCCATTGCGAAAGCTGGTGCTTTCGGATCGGAATAGCACCGTGGCAGAAGCCATGGTCACCGGGATGCAGAGCTTTCACGTCAACGACAAACTGGTTGAACTTCACGAGTTCTTTTCATCGCATCGTTTCGTTGGCGTGCCCGTAGTCGACGATGAAAGCCGTCTGGTCGGCGTGCTTCGTCGCGGTGACGTGGAAGAAGCGATGGCAGAGCATTACTCTGACGATTACATGAAGACGCAAGGCATCATCGACGAGGAACTTCGCACGATGCCGCTGATCAAGCGATCGAGCAGGAGGTTAGCGTGGTTGAGCATTAACATTTTTCTGAACCTGTTTGCTGCTGGTGTGATTGCCTATTACCAAGACATACTGGCCCAAGTCATCGCGTTGGCGGTTTTCCTGCCGATCATTTCGGACATGAGCGGTTGCAGTGGCAATCAGGCAGTTGCGGTCAGCATGCGAGAGCTTTCACTTGGCTTGGTTAATGCCCGGGAAGTGATGCGCGTGTGGATGAAGGAAATCGGAGTCGGCTTGATCAACGGATTCGCTCTTGGCCTGTTTATTGGCATTCTGGCGTGGCTTTGGAAAGGCAATCCATGGTTAGGCATCGTCGTGGGCTGTGCGATGATGATCAACACAATCATCGCCGTTTCACTCGGCGGAACCTTGCCGCTGATTATGCGGCGTTTTGGACTCGATCCCGCACTCGCCTCAGGCCCAATCCTGACGACGGTCACCGACATGTGCGGCTTCTTTATCGTGCTTAGCTGTGCGTCGATGATGCTGGAACAATTGGTTTGAACCAAATTTCCGAGACATTTGAAGACCAAGCGGCTGGGGTTGACTCACGGTTTGTCAATCGAAAATCCGGGCTTCAGCCAAGTCTCAACAATTACCGGGTCGCAATCTGTGATCTTTTTCAATACGGCGGATTCAAGGTTGGCCGAAGTCTCGATTCGCGGATCGGCGGGGCAGATCAACATCGAATCGACGCTCTCAGTAACAAGTGACTTAGTTGCGATGTCGACGTTCAGCTGGCCCTGATGTTTCTGAGCCACCGAATCTCGACGTTGCCACTTCAAGGTCTCGGCGTTGAGGACTAGCTGTGGTGAGCGTCCGGTGGCATCGAGCAACTCGTAGATGTGAGTCACCTTATTGTGATTTTGAACCAGCTTCACCGCCGCCGCCAACCGCTGTTCCATCGTCAGGGCGTCTAACCCGCCACTTCGCGCGAGCTTGAGCACCGCTGGCTTCATCACGCCGGCAAGCATCTTGATCTGGGCATCGGCCAATGGCAGTTCAGGTAATGTGGTTTCTTTATCGTCTGTGTTTACAGGATCGCTGCGCAGGGCGGCGAGTAGTCGGTAGCAGTCGATGTTCCAAGTGCGCTGTGAACGCATAGCGCGTCCGCGTAATTGCTGCCAAGCGATCACGTCACGCGTGGCGGTGGCGTCGATCAAAAGGTTGGGCTTGATCACGTTCCAACCCGATCGCGCCCAGTCGCTGACGATGACAACGTTGAATGGCAAGTCAACATCGTCCACCATTCGGGCGACCAAGTCATACATCAGTTGTCGGCGGCGTCCATTGGGAATCGGGATCACGCGGAACGACTGTAGCGAACCGTCGGCTTGTTTGAGTTCGCAGCGTTGGCAGTTGACGTATTGATCGGCGATTTGCATGTAGTCAAAAAATCCCGTCATCAACGATTTCAAGTTCACGTTCCGTCGATGAAGACGCAAGCGGAATCGCGCCGCAGCCCGCTTGGGAATGCCGTCTTGGATGTGGCCAAATTCATCTCGCAATTCAGCAATCACGGAGTCAAAAAACTCCTTCCAAGTCGGTCTGTCCAATGATTGCCAATGCGAGGCGGAATCAGTTGCCTTCGCGGACAGCTCACTTCCGTCAATCTGGTCATGCTCTTTCGACAAATGATCGCGACTCGCTTCGCTCAACCAGTCTGACAACAAACGAAACAATGATTCATCAAACTGCTCAACGACATCCGCAGCGATGTCTTGACCTGACAGGATCAGATCCGAAATCGCGGCGCGGAATTCGCCCAGCAAGATGGTGTCGTGAATAAAGGCCGCGATCCGGGGAGCGAACGGATTGTTGTCATCGACGGGCAGATAGATCTCTTTCGACAAAGCCGCGATCGGAACCATATCTGGCTCGCCCAGCAACTGCCCAAACATTCCGCCGACGCCTTCGAATCCAGCCGACGCGGCAACGTTGCCCCAGCGGATCGAACGTGAATCGTCAAACACGATCGTACCGGTTACGTTTCGAGCTTGTTTTTCAGCCGCAATGATTGCTTTGACCGCTGCGATTCGGCCCTCTCCCAGATGACGGCCCCACTGCCGCACGCCAACGAAAACTCCCGTCAAAGTCGAACGCGTCATTTCACGAAATCGCCGCCGGACAATGGTCGGAGACAAGTTTGGTCGAAGCAGACGCATGACTTCGTTGCTGTCTGGTTTAACGCCAAGTTTTTCTTTTTCGTGCAGAACTTGCGATACGTCATCAAGCGCACAGAGGTCGGCTGATTTGTCACGCTGTTTGGTTGCTTGTTCGATCAATGACTTTAGCTGTGGCCATTGCGAACGCGGAACGAGTCCGAATTCAGAAAGTCCATTCGCCGTCTGCACCATCAGGACGATCGGTGCGTTGCCCAGCCCCAGCGTTTCGAACTGTTCCCACTCTTTGATTCGATGGTTCAGTAGTTCCTCCGAATCGGCCCGGCTCGAATACATGCCGAGGAATCGGCTGGCCATTTGCTTTCGTTGCTCAAAATCAATCTTCAGAAACTCGGCTCTAACCAATTCCTTGTCACAAAGCGAAAGGAACTCACGAAACATCAGGCGAAACGCGTCCAGAAGTTCTCCAACGGTTTGTTCTCTTTTGGACAATGCGTAAGGCACGCCGAATTCGGCAAAGGGAGCGACGAATCCGGTTCCCAACATCTCAAGCAACGGAACGCGATGAACCAGTCGTAGCCCGACACTTTCGAATCGCCGCTTGGAAACGTTAAGCGTTCCGCTGAATCCAATCAGCCCGCTGATCTTTCCCTTTGCGAGCTTGTTGGTTAGAAGTCGAACCACGTTGGCCGATACGCTTTCGAGGTCGTCAACGACCTTATGGGCTTCGTCCAGCACAACGTACTCAACGCCGAAAGTGTCGATAAAGTTTTGAAGCTCATCGCGCGGAGCGGAATCGACGACCAGTTCGCTTGATTGAGAATCGGTAGCGTCTTGCTTTGTTTGAATTGTGTCCAACTGAGCCAATGACGCGTAGGTCAGAACGAATACGGCTGGAGTCTTGCCAGAACGTTTTTGATAACGTTTCAAATCAGCGATCGTCCCAGCGAACACAACTTCAGGGGCCAGTTGCAACGCACCATGATGGAAACACAATTCTCGCACCCATTGCTGCTGGTAGTTGTTGGTTGGCACAAGCACCAGCACGCTTTGGCCGGACTCGATTCGCCGCAGGAAATCCTGAATGCACATCAATCCGATCATCGTTTTGCCACTTCCGGTAGTGGCTTCGAGCAAGTTGCCGCGATAACCCGTTCCCTTTAATATCGCAAACGCAGTCCGTTGATAGGGACGCGGAATGCGTGAGCCCAGCAAATCGAGGTGCCGCCACGGCGTGTGGCCGGCCTCTTGTTCGTTTGCAAACGCTGCTGTGACTGCGACGAACAAAGTGCCGACTGGGGAGGACATTCCCGTCGCTGCAACGAACACCTCGACAAACTCGTCTTGGCGTTGGATCACATCAATGATGCCGTTGAATCCAGAGGCAAAGACCGCTTGGGCGACCTCGGATCCCAACAAATGTTCGAGAATCGCAGAATCCGATTGCAGTTCGTCGTAAACTTTAGTCGTTCGTTTGAATCCAGATTTGGATTGCGAAATATAGCCTGCGTTGAGGAGCAATTGCAGTTGCTCTTCCACTTTATTTGGCTTGAGCTGGCCCAGCAACTCATATTCGTTTAGTTGCTGCACGATCTGAATCAAGTTCAACGGCAAAGGTGTTTCATCGAGTAGGCGCACCACGAGTCCTCGGAGAAAGTGATCGCGAATGGCCTTGGCCAAAGGCTGTGCCAGCGGAACGACTTCAGGTGCCGACTGGTGCATTGTGCCAACGACGGCGTCGAGCTGGATAAGATTTGAAAGAGCAACCATGGCGAGCGGCTCTCTCTTTTTCTTGAGTGCCTCCTGCCAGATGCCAATCGTCTTGGCATAAAAGTGGGTGACGCGGAAAAACGCGTTTCGCATGGCGGGCTGGTTGCCGCTCGTTCGGGCAGCTTCAAAAGCTTCGCGTGCCGCGGCTGCCAAACCATCGGCTCGCCAGTACTTATTCGATTGATTCGGCATGTCGACTGGATTTTTCATAGGTGGTGCTAAACTCATCCTTGATTTCCTTCGATTCGCTGACAAATGAAAATGGCCGGCATCAGAATTCTGATGCCGGCCGGTATAAGGCGAGGATTAGTCCGACGGTACTAAGACTTTCGAAGGACGTGATGCCCTCAGCCAATTCGTTGTGTAGCATCGAGCGTGCCAAACGCGATTAAAATGATTGGTCCAACGCTCTCCCTCTAAAACCCTCTCAATCAATGCGTGCAGCTTGGCCTGTGGTGTTAAACCGTGACCGGCGCGAGCAATCTCTAGTCGCTAATCGAGCAAAGTCTGACCGGGTGGTTTGGGTCCGGTAATGATCTCAACTGAGACATCAAAAAAAACTTGTTGCGTAAAAGATTCTTGGCCCCAAAAAAAAGAATCAGAATTGGCACGGGCGTTGCTTTGATGATTTCAAGACAACGACTTTTACTTTGGGCCGACGATGGCCATGAGTTGTCAAACTTTGTAGCTCTTTTGAAAAAGGGAAACTGAAATGGAAAAGATGTTTTGGGTAGCTGCTATTGCATTTTTGGGTTTGGCTAACAACGTGAACGGCCAGTGCTGCCACGAGTCGATGGAAATATTCGAAGCTCCGTTGGTCCCTGCCGCTGAACTGATCGGGGGCGAATCCGATCTCGTTTTCGCGGACGCTGCCCCGGTCGTATTTAACACAGCCGAAACTGTTGGAACGGAAGTTCTCATCGGCGAATCAATCGAGTACCCGATCGTCGAAAACGCTGGCGGTTGTGGCTGCTTGGGTTACTCGCCAGTTGCCTACTACGGAGAAGGTATTTCTTTTGTAGATGGTGAAGTCGTTGAGCAGATTGACAACGCCATTATCGAAGGTGAAGTCATCTCTGAATCAGAAGCAACTGTTACCTCGGCACCGTTGGTCGAATCTGCGAACGAAGAGCCTACCGAGGAAACACCCGTTGAAGACGAAGGTGAAATCGAAGAAGCGTACGACGAGGAATCGGAGGCAGACTCTGAGCCAAATCCGTTCGACAGCGACGATGTGGCCGACGAGGCCGAAAGCGAGTTCGGTGAGAGCGACTTCGAAACAGACGAAGAGCTTGACCAAGATCTGGGCGCCGACAACGACGAGTAACCGGCTTGCTTCAGCAGCCACCCTATTGCCGGGTCGTCCGGCAAAACCTCAGCAACCGCCAGCCTAAAACTGGCGGTTGCTTCATTTACAAACCGCATCGCAAAGAAACACGCTCAGAACGTCCTATGAATGACCCCATCTTTCTCTATCTGGCACTGGTTCCGGTTCTCGGGATCGTGGCTCAAGTCATCGCGTGGTGGATTCGAGTTCCGTCGATTCTTTTGTTATTGACCTTCGGCGTGCTGCTCGGTCTCTGGCTGAATCCGGACGTGATCCTCGCCGAAGCCTCAACCAGCAAATCAATCGGTGCCCGGCTGATCTTTCCCATCGTCTCGCTGGCGGTTGGAGTGATTCTGTTTGAAGGCGGTTTGACGCTAAGGCTTCAAGAGCTCAGAGAAGCCGTTGGTCCCGCGATCGTTCGGCTCTGCACGATCGGCGTCGTGATATCCTGGATACTCACAACGCTTCTCGCATGGCTGGTGCTGGGCATTCACTACAAACTGGCCATTCTGCTTGGCGCTGTCCTTGTCGTGACGGGGCCAACGGTTGTCGCTCCGTTGCTACGTCACATTCGCCCTAACCGAAAAATTGGCTCGGTCGTTAAATGGGAAGGCATCGTCATCGACCCGATCGGAGCCATCCTCGCAGTCCTTGTTTACGAGCAACTTTTTCACGCCGCCGGTCACCATGGCGACGTCATGCATTGGCATGCGCCGGTGCTTGGAGTGCTTAAGACGGTCGGCATCGGACTGGCAATCGCTGCGACGACGGGATTCATGCTTGTGCAGTTCGTCAAGCGATATTGGATTCCCGACTACCTACACGGAGTATTCTTCCTCGCTGCAGCGATCGGCTCGTTTGCTGTTTCGAACATCCTCGTCCACGAATCTGGCCTGGTCACCGTTACTCTTCTGGGAATCTATCTCGCGAACCAAAGACAGGCATCCCTCGAGCACGTGATTGAATTCAAGGAAAACATCGGTGTGTTCCTGATCTCCTGCCTGTTTATCATTCTGGGATCGCGATTGGATCTTTCGATCCTCGGAGAAGTTGGCTGGCGGGGCGTTGCCTTCGTGGCGTTAATGATTCTGATCGTTCGCCCGCTGTCAGTATTCGGGGCGATGGTCGGTTCCAAGCTGACTCGCAATGAAACGATTTTCCTGTCGTTCCTCGCACCTCGTGGTATTGTCGCCGCAGCAGTTGTCAGCGTGTTCGCGTTGCAAATTCTGTCCACATCACACGACCCAGTCATCCTTGAGGGAGCGGCAGCCCTTGTACCGGCTACGTTCATGCTGATCGTCGGCACCGTCGCCGTTTACGGCCTGGGAGCCGCTCCATTGGCGCGTCGATTGGGCTTGGCTGAAGCCAACCCGCAGGGCATTCTGTTTGCCGGTGCTGATCCATGGATTCGCGACGTTGCGAAGACATTGAAGGAGATCGGATACGCTGTCGTTATCGTCGACACCAACTATCGCAACACGTCTGCAGCCCGAATGGAGGGACTGGCTTCGCATTGCAAAGGCATCCTTTCTGACCACGTTCGCAATCACGTCAACCTGACTGGGATTGGGAAGATGTTCGCTTTGACTCGAAACGACGCAATCAACGCGATGGCAGTTCGCGAGTTCTCGCACCTGTTCGGAAGCGGCAATGTCTATCGCCTCCAGCCAAAAGACGCCGAAAAAGGCGAGCGAGCTCAGATCGGCCACGTTGGCAAAGGTCGTACTCTATTCAATGAAAAGTGCGACGAAGTAAGCATGGCTCGTAAGTATCGCGAAGGGTTCCGCGCCAAGGCAACTCGTTTGACCGACGAATTCACTTACGAGCAGTTCTGCTCGCAGTACGGCAACAATGTTCTTGTGCTGATGACGATCGACTCAAAAAGTGTCATCGACGTCGCCACCGCTGATGAGGAGGTCAAGGTTTCCGCTGGCGAGACCGTTGTGGCTCTGGTGAAAGAGAGTGGAAAGCAAGTCACAAGTTGACCTGAGCAATCATTGCTCTGATCGGGCAAAAGTCTCAAGCAGCGCGATCAAACATTTTCCGGTTTGGCGAATCGGCTGCCTCCCAAAGCTGTAAGATCCAATGAATTCTCGAATGAGAAAAATTCTTTGCTTTGGCACGCGAGGTGCAATAGAGGCATTCAGCTTCGTTGGCGAAGCCATCAAGCTACGGCCCGAGATTGCCTGGCCGATTTCGTTCGGTTGGCGGTCGGAGGCCGACTTGATTTTTCATTCAAGGGTTCCACAAAATAACTGACAAGGAACAAACGATGCCAGCAACTGTAAGCAAAACTGCCAAGCGTAACTCTGCCAAGAATACTGCCGAAGCCGCCAAGGCCAAGAAGAAGGCCGAGCGCGACGCGAAGAACAAACCTTCGGTCGTCGCCAATAAGAAGGGTGCGAAAGCCTCGACTTACAAACCCAAGAAACGCAAATAGCGTACAAACCCAAGAAGCGTCCGACGCTTACCGGTTTGTCCACGACGCCGGCAATCACAATCGCCTCCTCGGCAGTGATTGTCCGGCGTTTTTGGCTATTTTCTGCTTTTCACAAATTTCCTTAGTTGAAACATGTCTATGTTCCGATATGTTTAATGTGGGAGTTCCAATGAACAAAAAATTAGCCAACATCAAACTCGACATCGACGCGCTGGAAATGGCGGCGGAATGCCTTAAGACCCTTGCGCATCCGCACAGATTGCAGATCGTGCAACTATTGCTGGCGGGAGAGCTTTACACGGTCAACGAGATTGCGGAAGAATTTGGGTTGTCTCAACCAACAACATCTGACCACTTGCGGTTGATGCAGCGCTGTGGATTTCTAAAAAGCACAAAAGAAGGACGTACGGTCTACTACGAAATCGCGGAACCTCATCTAATGGAAATAATGAACTGCATGAAAAGCCGCTTTGGGTAAACCATTTTTTTTGCCCCATCATATCGGAGTATGGACATGTTTGCATGTGTTTTGTCTGCGATAAGAAATGGCACGGTGATTGCACATATTGATCACGAAACAGACTACAGCCTTGGCTGCTTAGCTTTTGCGAACCCACACCAACTCAACCAACGTAAACGGACACAAGTTAATCGGAGCGATTACATGTTACTCAAATACTTTTATGACACAGCATTGGCCCACGCCTCCTACTTGGTTGGCTGCCAGAAAACAGGAGAAGCCGTCATCATCGACCCCGCTCGCGACATCACTTCGTACCTCGAAGCGGCCGCAGCAGAAAAGATGAGGATTGTTGGCTCTGTCGAAACCCATATTCATGCTGACTACGTTTCTGGAAGCCGAGAATTAGCCGAAGCCACTGGAGCAAGGCTCCACGTTTCGGACGAGGGCCCGCCGGATTGGAAGTATAATTTCGTCCAGCAGTACGATCACCAGTTACTTAAAGACCGCGACGAGATTTATGTCGGCAAAATTCTGTTGACCGTGATGCACACGCCCGGCCACACTCCAGAGAGCCTTTCATTTGTTCTCACCGATCAGGGCGGTGGAGCCAATGAGCCGATGGGAATCTTTACTGGCGACTTTGTATTCGTTGGCTCGATCGGACGTCCTGACTTGCTGGAAAAGGCGGCAGGCGTTCACGGTTCGGCAGACGCCGGTGCCCGCGACCTGTTTCGTTCAATTCAGAAGTTCAACCAGTTGCCAGACCATCTCCAAGTTTGGCCTGCCCATGGAGCCGGCAGCGCTTGCGGCAAAGGGCTGGGCTCAATTCCATCGAGCACCGTTGGATATGAAAAACGATTCAACGCTGCCTTGAGGTTCACTGACGAGCAAGCGTTTGTCGATTACATCCTCCAAGAGCAACCCGAAGCGCCTCCATATTTCGCTTTGATGAAACGCGTCAACAAAGAAGGCCCCAAGGTCATCAAGAATCGCCAACCAAGGAAAGTATCCGTCGAGCAACTCGATTATTTCAATCACCGTCACATGGTCGTGGACGTCGCGGAGTTTGCTCAATTCTCGGCCCGCCACGTTCCGGGCACTGTCAACATTCCGCTTAAATACTTGGCTAGTGAAGGCGGTTGGCTGTTGGATTACAACCAGCCTGTGTACCTGATCGCAACTGGGGAAACGCTCGGTAAAGCTGTTCGGATTTTGCACGAGATTGGAGTCGACGACATCGGCGGCTACTTCGATACCGCCGAGGTTGCGGCAGTGGGGTTAGCAAGTGAGTCCTTTCAGAACAGCTCGCCAACGGCCTTGGCAGAGAAGATTTCAGCCGGAGAGGTGCGCCTGATTGACGTTCGGCGACAAACAGAGTGGGATTCGTCGCGCATACCAGGCGCTGAGCACATATTTCTCGGACGCTTGCTGGATTCGTACGAAGATCTGAAAGCGGATGCTGCTAATCGACCTGTCGTGTTGCAGTGTCGTACCGGAAGTCGCTCTTCGATCGCATCGAGTCTGCTGCAGGCTGCTGGCATTAAAAACGTTGTCAATCTGAGTGGTGGTATCGAACAGTGGCAGACCGATGGGCACACCGTTCAATCCGGAAATGAAACAAGGCCGCTGCCAACGTGCGGAGTTGGGGCAGCTTCTGATTGTCAGACTGTGAATTAGCAAGGAGCAAAATATGACCGACTTCATTCTACAACCTTGGCCGTGGTGGTTCTCTGGAATCCTGATTGGTTTGACGGTGCCACTGCTATTCTTTCTTGCGGGTAAGAGTTTTGGCATTTCCACCAGCTTTCAACAGATTGGTGCAATGTGTTCGACGAAAAGCAGTTTGCCCTACTTGAAGAATTTTGATCGTCGCGAAGGCATGTGGACGCTTGTCTTTGCGATAGGAATTGGGCTGGGCGGCTTGATCGCCAGCCGCTGGCTGTCCGCTGTTCCGGTGGAGTTTTTGCCGACACAATTCAGTAGTGTTTCGGGGGCAATCAAGTTGTTCGTGGGCGGCGTGCTGGTTGGCTTTGGCACCCGATACGCGGGCGGCTGCACATCGGGGCACGCGATAACGGGAATCGCCAATCTGAATTGGGCAAGCCTTGTCGCAACGATCTTTTTTTTCGTCGGCGGTCTTGGCGTCACTTGGGGGCTTGGCAATATCCTGTTTTAGAAAGCGGGCATGATTCTGTCTCAAATGCAATCAAGTTCCGCAATCTCTACTCAAAAGTTTGCAAATCGAAGGAAGAAACAATGGCAACGCAAATCGAAAACCAATCGGCTCAATTGACCGACACAAGCATATCCAAGGAATCAACTTCAAAACCAATTGACCAGAACACACGCCAATCAAAAGGAACGGCCAGCGGTACGTTCGTCTACGCGATGACGTTGCTGATCGGAACGTTTTTTGGAATCGTGCTGACCAAATCGGAGGTTGTGCGATGGCAGCGCGTACACGACATGTTTCTTTTTCGCGAAGCCCAAATGTATCTGATAATTGGCGTCGGTGTGTTGGTTGCCATGATAGCGATGTTCCTGATTCGCAAATTTTCAGCTCGAGACATCTACGGAAAGCCAATCACTTACAAACCTAAACCGTTCCACAAGGGAGTCATTATTGGCGGCATGATTTTTGGAGCTGGATGGGCGATCACTGGGGCTTGCCCCGGCCCGATCTACGCTCAAGTCGGCAGCGGCGCGTGGATTTCCTTATTCACTCTTGCCGGAGCAATAGCTGGGATGTACGGCTACGCTTTCCTACAAACCAAGTTGCCTCACTAAAGGGAATGAACCCGATGACCACGATGCTGATATTGATTCTCGGCGCACTGCTGATTGGCGTCACCTTGGGCTTGCTCGGTTCAGGCGGCTCTGTGTTGACGGTTCCTGTGTTGGTTTATTTGGTTGGCCACAACGCCAAGATCTCGATTGCCGAATCCATGGCAATCGTTGGCTTGATCGGCGTGGTGTCAGCAGTTCCTTATGCACGCACCAAGCAGATCGACTGGAAAAGTGTCATCTATTTTGGCATTCCCGGAATGATTGGAACATTTGTCGGTGCGTGGTTGGGTGGCTTTTCCAGCGACGCAATCCAATTGGCCGTCTTCGGAGTTGTTCTGCTCCTCGCCGCTGGCTTCATGATCCGCAGAGCTTTCTTCAGCAGCGGACAAGACGAGGCTGACGGAAAGATTCCTGAACCCAATCGCACTTATACGATTTCTGAAACCGTCAAGATCACGCTCGAGGGATTAGCAGTCGGCGTGTTGACTGGATTTGTCGGGGTGGGCGGTGGCTTTTTGATCGTGCCAGCGCTGATGGTGTTTGGGAAACTACCGATGAGGCTGGCCATCGGCACCAGTCTTGTGATCACAGTTTTGAAAAGCGTTATTGGTTTTGCGAAGTATCAGCACTACCTCATCGAGCACGCGATGAGCGTTGACTGGAGCACGATCGCAATCTTCAGTTTACTTGGAATCGTCGGCGGTCTTGTCGGTCAGCGACTCAACAGCAAACTCAATCAAACAGCATTGCAGCAGGCCTTTGCAGTTTTTCTCGTCATCATGGGCGGCTTGATTCTGATTCGAGAAGGTGGTGCCGCACTGACGAAACCAAAATCCAGAACAGCGGAAATTCAACAAGTCGATACGCCGGTAACCTTTAATATCCATCATCGTTTACTCGACGACTTTGCGGATGCCGATGCCGAGTTTGTTGACTTTGGTGCGGACGGTGGTGCGGGTGATGCCCAGCAAACGGGCGGCTTCGGTGAGGTTGCCGTTGCAGTCGTTGAGCACGCTGGCGATCAAAGTGCGCTCGGCCTCTTCGATTACGTCGTCGTAGAGCGTTGGTGAATGATGCGAGCGATGTCGAGCGATCAACTGGGCCAATGACTCGTCCGACGTGGGATCAGCGGAGGCTTCTGCTGAACCGTTTGCCGGGACCGCTTCGGTCGAAGAGGCGGGTGATTCAGCTTTGCTCGTTTGGGTTGTGGTTGTTCCTCTGGACGCCGCGTCATCGGACAATGGCGGCAAGAAATCAGGCAGCAGGACAGTGCCCGTCGATTGCACGACGGCTTGATGGATCACGCTTTGCAACTGACGCACGTTCCCCGGCCATGAATAAGCACGCAAACGCTCGATCGCTTCCGGTGCGACGCGACTGATCTCTTTGCCAAGCTCGCGGTTGGCGGACTTACGGAAATACTCGATCAAATGATCAAGGTCCCCTTCACGCTGGGAAAGCGGTGGCAAGCTGATCGTGTAACCGTTTAAGCGGTAGTAGAGGTCTTCGCGGAACTTGCCTTCCTTGCACATCGACTCGATGTCCTGATGCGTGGCGGCAAGGATTCGCACGTCGGCCGACAGCGTCGCACTCCCTCCGACTCGTTCGAATTGCTTCTCTTGAAGCACACGCAGCAATTTGCTTTGCAGCGGAGCCTCCATGTCGCCGATCTCATCAAGGAACAGCGTTCCACCATCGCACTGTTCGATCTTGCCGATACGCTTGCGGTCGGCTCCGGTGAAAGCGCCCTTCTCGTGGCCGAACAATTCGCTTTCGAGCAACGCTTCTGGGATCGCGGCGCAGTTGAGCGCGATAAATGGTTTGTCTTTTCTGTCTCCGTTTTGAAAGATGGCGCGAGCAACCAATTCTTTGCCGGTGCCGCTTTCTCCTCGGATCAGCACCGAAATGCTTTGGGATGCGACGCGACCGATCGCTTTATAAACTTCGCGCATCGCCGGGCTGCTGCCGATCATCGACGATGCTGCTGCCGATTCGTCCGGCTGCTCAATCTCAATCGGTTCGACCATCAAACGGCGAACTTCGATGGCTTGGCGAACCACTTTGTTCAGCGACCGAACGTCCAGCGGCTTGACCAGATAATCGAGCGCCCCTTGCTGCATCGCCGTGATGGCAGTTTGACTGTCTTGTCCGCCGGTCATGACGACAACAGGCAGTTGAGCGTCGAGCGATTTGATTTGCTCGAAGACATCTAGTCCGTTGCCGTCCGGTAGCACGACATCCAACATGACTGCGTCCGGTTTGGTGTCGCGGATAATGCTCAGTCCGTCAGCAGCGGTTCCGGCAGAGAGGATCTCGACATCGGATCCGGCGAAGATGTGCTCGAACATCGCGACGATGGCAGGTTCGTCGTCAACGACCAACAGTTGGCTCATGCGTTTACTTTGTTTCAGTTTTGGATAACGATCAAAAAAAGCGACTATGTTTCGCTTTGCTTATTTTAACGGGCCGGTCTCATCTAAGTCGACACCCAAATGTGTCTCGCCCGCATTTACATTGAGTTCAAAGTCCAATTTGATGCGGTGCGGGTTGACCAGAAAGTCATCAACATTCAGCAAGCGAATCACAAGTGCGGTAATGTTGTCGCTACCTCCTTGGTACATCGCGAACTCGACAAGCGAGTCAGCGATCTCGCTCACGTGATCCCCGCCGAGTAACAATGCCAAGTCGACGCCGTCTTCGAAGTAGTTGCTCAAGCCATCGGTGCAAAGCAGCAGCACATCGCCCTTTTGCGCTTCGAAGGAAAGCGTCTCGACGGCCACCGAATCGTTGCTGCCGACCGATCGCGTCAAGCAATGACGGAACTTGCGAATGTCGACTTCATCGACCGACTGGAACTCGGTCACCATTTCATTATAAAGCGTATGGTCAGTCGTTAGCAAAAAGGCCTCGTCATTACGTTTGATGTACAACCGCGAGTCACCAACATGCCCGACGAACGCTTGACCATCGACGATCAACAGCAGCGTTAACGTCGTGCCCATTCCTTTTAGACTTGGATCGAGTCGGCCAAGCAAGTGAAGTTCGTGGCAAGTGTGGTGGACGGCTCGCTCAATCAATTGGTTTATTTTGAAGGTTCCGATTGAGTGTTTGCGAGCCTCTTCGACTTGCGACCAATGGTCGATCAAGTAGCCGAGCGTGTGCTCGACCTCCTTATGCGACGCGACTTCGCCGGCGGAGTGCCCGCCCATTCCGTCACACACAATGAAGATCCCTCTTTCGTTGTCGATCACGAAGTAGTCTTCGTTGGTCTCGCGTTTGAGACCGACATCTGATTTTCCTTGAGCGTCTGTTTTCATAGGTCCGGTTCGATTCAGAGAGAGGGCTTGATTGCGATGATGGCTGCTGAGTGTTTCCACGCCGACGGCGATGGTTGCTATTTGGTTTGCTGTTTGATGACTTGCACCAACCCGTCGCCAGAAGTGAACTCGCCGATGATCGAAGTCGTTGGGAAGATCAGCTTCGGGACGTTGCCCGATCCGACTCGGCGGTAAAGCTCAGAAGTTTGAGCGAGGTACTTTTGTGGAATCTCAGTCGCCAATTCGGCGGTCAGCTTTTCGCCGTCGACCAATGAATCGGCTTTCGCGCGAGCCTCCGCAAGCGTCGGAGCAGACTCGGTGGACATCATCCAGTTGTGGAAGTCCGTGAAAGCGGTCGGGTTGACTCGCCACACCGCCACCGACAGTTTCGAGATCTCGCAGGATTCGGTGAATTTTGGATCAGTGACTTGGATGGCTGGGTTGCAAGCCGCGTTGAGCGGGACGGGCAACACGATGACGGCGACGTCGTTGTTAAGTGTTTTTGACGCCTCTTTGATGGCGGCGTGAGTTTGACGGCAATGCGGGCAGGAGTAGTCGAACATCTCCACAAAGATATACTTCGATTCAGTCGAGCCCGCGATCGGCCACTGAGTGACATCCAGCTTGATGACGCCTCCGTTAAGTTCAACGAATCGTCGAGCTTTCGCCGCTTGCTGTGCCTTGGCCTCATTGGTGGCATTGTTCGCTGATTTAACGCTTTTTGTCGAAGATGCTTGCGTAGTCGCAGGATTGTGAGTCGGAGCTTGCACCATGCCAGTTAGCAAGCTTGATGAATTGAGGACAAAGGCAATCGCAGCTTTGGGGGAAATGATAGGAAGGTCAAGCCTCGAAACGGGTGCCTCAAAAATTGGTGCTTCAAAGACGGGTGCCTCGAACTCGGTTGCGGCATCGCTTTTTGCGGGAGCCTCGAAAGTTTCGATCCGGTAGGTGGCTGGATCTTCGGAAACCAATTGAACGCCCGCCAGTGCAACAAAACCCAACGCGGCCAAGCTGCCGGCAGAACGAACGACTTTCCATCCCAGCGGACGAGTCATCAGCACCGTAGCCGCAGCGACCAGACCACAACCGTGAGCGACAAGGCAATAAGTACACAAATGATTGAGCACGAAAATTTGCAAGGAGACAAACCAAATTGCAGCCAATCCGGCCGACAATGCCGAAGTAAAAATGGCAAACCATGACCATCGGACCATCCTGTCCCATTTCGGGGCGTTGGCCATAGAAACGACTGCCACGTTGATCGACATCCAAACGTAGGTCGCCGCAGCGATCAGGCTAACTGGGATGCCCATCCACAACGACCAACGACTGCTGATGACGTGGCCGCAGTTAAACAGCTTTCCTCCCCCGCAACCGGCGACTTTTGATGATGTCAGCGCGACCCAGCCCAGATAGCTCGATGCGGCGAATGCGATTGCGCAGGCGATACCGATAACAATCAACGCCTTTCGCGATGGACGCTTCATTGGCTTATCGAGTCCCAATCGCGTTTCCAGCTTCTGTAACCATGAATCAGCTTTCTCCCGAGACGTCTTCTGCCGCCCGTCGACCGGAAGTTGCGGCGTGGCAATTTCACCGGCCATGTCACGGAACAGTTTAGCTCGATTGATCTGGCAATTTCGTTCTGAAGTGAGGAGCTGAGACACTGGATTGGTTTCCGTTTAGAAAGAAAAGCAGACAAGCTCTGGACTTTCGCCAAATCAACTCGTCGACTGTGAGCGTGTTTGTTTTGCAACTGCAGTGCCAAACTTTGAAAACATGCCAACCGAAAGGATTCAACCCTCGATTGGCCGGAATCATTTGGCTCGCAAGCCTCTTCCTGGGCAATGGTTAGCCGCGCCGCGTAAACCTTGGTCGCCCCGCCGTGCTCTTTCGCCGGAAGTTGGCGGAAACGATAGACATTTGCAATTCTTCGCAATTGGCACGTGGCATGCAACAGTGAACTCGAACTCGGATACTAACAACGGCTTACCAAAGAAATGCCACCAACATGACCAGAATCCTTATTCCTACCACTGGCCCTTCAGCGGCTGCCGAAACCGCTGACTACGCGTTGCAGATTGCTGAATCGCTTGACGCGCACCTGATCGTGCTTCATGTGATGCGGCCCGGGCACAATCGCGAGGCGGGAGAACTGACGCTATCCTATTTCGTGGAAGCGGCCGAAAACTATGGTACCGAAGTCGAGACTCACTTCGCCGAAGGAGTGTTGCTGGACCAGATCGTTGACTTTGCTGAAAACAACGGTGTCGACTTGATCGTCATGGGAGCCAGCCAAGGTACGATCGTTGACAAGTGGATCAGCTCCGACGTGCGGGACAACACGTCGATTCCAGTACTCGTTATTCCTTACCAGATTTTTGACTGAGGTTAGCCATGAAACGGATTTTAGTTCCTACTTCGAGTTTGATATCGGCTTATGAAGCCGCTGAGTATGCTATGCGAATTGCGTCGGTGCTCAAGGCGGAAGTTCATTTGCTTCACGTGTTCGCGGACGAAGAGAGTCAAGCTGACTGCTCGGATGTCTTTCAAATGTTCGAGCTTGCTGCTGAAGAGAATAATATTCTCGTGCGAAAAGCGACCGCACTCGGCCACGTGGCGGAAGAGATCAATCGCTATTCCGAAAACCATGAGATCAATCTAATCTTGATGGGAGCCAGCAATGGGCGTGTCGTTGAGGAGTGGACAAGCTACGAAGTGCTGGGCCATTCTTCTATTCCTGTTCTCGTGATGCCTTATCAACTCTTCGAGTTTGCGTTTCCGAATGAGCGACCTGACAACCCTCACAATCAAGTGAAACGTCCATGGAATATTTCCAACTTGTTTGCGGGCTGGCGCTCCTGATCCTTGGAGCAGATTGGCTTGTAAAACACGCGTCGCAACTGGCAAAGCGATTTGGAGTATCAACGCTGGTGATCGGACTGACGGTCATCGGCTTTGGGACGAGTACGCCTGAGCTAATCGTTAGTGCGACGTCAAGCTTTCAGGGTCAAACTGAGATTGCGACCGCCAATGTGCTTGGTAGCAACATCTTCAATATTCTGTTTATCCTTGGGCTGGCCGCAACCATTACGCCGCTGACGGTGTCACAGCAACTACTCCGCGTCGACGTGCCGCTCATGGTGGCTGCTTCGTTGACGGTGTTCCTGTTGGCATTAAACAACGGACTGTCACGGCTGGAAGGCCTCGTGCTAATTGGCGGATTGGTCGCCTACACTTGGATGATTTTGAAGATTGGTTCGGAAAATAGCGCAACTGAAGTACCATTTGATTCAGCGGCTGAATCGAGCCAAACCAACGGCGAACTATGGAAAAACATCGTTTGGATTGTGGCCGGACTGGGCATGTTGGTGTTTGGTTCGAAACTATTCGTCGTCGGTGCCATCACGTTGGCAGCAAATCTTGGCGTGAGTCGCGAAGTCATCGGGCTAACCATCGTCGCGGCAGGAACGTCACTTCCGGAGGTTGTTGCATCAGTCGTCGCCAGTTTGCGAGGACAACGAGACATGGCTGTCGGCAACGTCGTCGGGTCAAACCTGTTCAACTTGTTGGGCGTGCTTGGTGTCTCTGCGATCGTTGCGCCTTCTGGCTTGGCTGTGTCGGAGGCCGCACTGCGATTTGATTTTCCAGTGATGTTGAGCGCAGCAGCGGCCTGCTTTCCCATCTTTTTGACAGGCCGCTTGGTCAATCGCTGGGAAGGCGGCCTATTCCTTGGGGCCTATGTTGCCTATACAGCGTGGCTGATTGGTTATTCCACGCTTTAGTCGATGCGAACGAAACAGTTCTTATTCTTCAGCATTCTGAGTTTCACGATTTCATAAATTCAGAATTAGGGTTCGAAATAGCATTTTCCTTTTTTGCAAGTTATGGTGCCACATTGAGAATCCTAAACCTACTCGCTCCAATCGTGTCATCTTCGATTATTAGACTAGTCTGCAACCAAATGCGAAACCGAATTAGCGAGAGTCATGATGTTTGATTTTGATTGGTTTGACATGTCGCCTGAAAAGAAGCCTCGCCTTTCCACGCCTACGAAACGGTCATAAAGCAGTCGAGAGATCAAGAAGGGCGAGTTAAATCAGTTGAAATTCGAGGGTCTTTTTTGAAGGACTATCATTGCGTTAGGAATTCTCAACTGTTTGTCGCGTCATTCCGATACCGAGAGCAGGTTTTCGCAGAATTACCACCATTCGATTTGCCACAGAATTTCAACGCCGTTGGTATTCGATACGAATGCCGCGACCTTGAGATAACTGACGACGGTGGAAGATTCAACGCAAATGTAAGTACGTTTATTTCCGGCAGAACTGACGTGGAACTCACGTTCCCGCCATGAGTTTAACGACTAGCCGGCAGGCGTCGGCGTTTGATACTGTTGCGCTCGCCGTCGCCTGCCGGCTAGTCGTTAAACTGAGCATGCAGAGCGATAACGAAGACGCAACTAGTTGGCTGATCAAGGCTACTCGAGAATCGGGCACTTGAAACGGCTGGGTTTAATTGTCAATAGCGAACAGTCGATCGAGCGCATGACCCGCTCCGCAGTGTTACCGATCAGCAGGCCAGCGATCCCTTGACGCGCAACGCTTCCGATCACCAGCAGGTCTGGATCGAACTCGTCCACAGCTGAAAGAATGACTTCCGAGGGGCGGCCGGTGTCAACGAATACGTCGTCGGGATCAATCTTCTTGGACGCCGACCTCAACAATTCAAGAAGGTGCTCGCGGCATTGCTTTCGTTTGTTCTTTTCGTGCCTTTCCATACGCTCAAGGAACTCGGTGTCCGCAACGTGACCCATCACTGCACGCGGTGAAGAAAACACCGACACAACGCCCAGCCGGCAATGAAAGTGCGTCGCCAGCTCGGAAGCCTTGGTAAGCAAATCCGCATTGAGCTGTGTCTCCTCTCCCTCGGCCTCAGGATTTAGCGCAACCAAAATACGCTGCGGTCGGATTGGGGCCTTAGGGTGAACCAGTAGTACGGGAACGGGGCTATATCGCACCAGTCGGAAGTCCAGACTGCCGAACAGGTAATCCGAAACCTGCGAGCCGGCGGCCTTAATGATCATTTGGCGGTCTTCTTCGACCGCGGTGCGAACCGCTTGCACGACGGCTCGTCCGCTTTTGACTTGGGTCATGACTTCCGCGTCGCCAAACTCAAACCCGCGAACCATTTCCCGAAGCGTTTTATGACGATGGTACGATGGCGTTTCCTCAAGCTCATCCGAGATTAGCTCCTGCCAGAACGCCGACAGCGGCGGCTGAATGTCGAGCACTTTGACTTCTGACAGTTCGGCGCCTTCGCCAACCTCGGCCGCAAAGGCGAGGGCTTTCATGGTTTCGGCGTAGGCATCCTGCAAGACAAGTAACGAGTTCAAGCGATTTTCCATTTTAGGGTTCCAAGTAGAGGTGAATGGTTCACTAGCCAGGTGCACCCGCCGTGCCAAAATCAGCAAAAGCAAAGTTGCCCAAGCTATTTTCCAATCCACCCTTTTTTCCAAAAGAACGCCAACATCCCGCTGGAAATCGTAACCATTGCCAACCAAACCAATGGATAAGCCCAGCGAAATTTAAGCTCGGGCATGTGTTCAAAGTTCATGCCGTAGATCCCGGCAATGAACGTCAAAGGAATGAAAATACTGGCCATGATCGTTAGCACTTTCATGACGTCGTTCGAACGATTGGCAACGGCGGAAAGGTAAATACTGACTAGGCCCGTCGACATTTCACGATACATTTCGATCACGTCGAGCGACTGAATGCAGTGGTCGTAAACGTCTCGCAGGTGGAGTCGTACGTCATCTGAGATCGCTTGATGGGGCTCGCGAATCAACGAGTTGATGGCTTCGCGTTGAGGCCCGATTGAGCGGCGGAGGTCGACCAGCAAGTTCTTCGTATGGTTCAAATCGACCAATGTCTCGGTCGACGGATCGTTCATCACGCGCGACTCGAGCGACTCGATATGGTCGCCAATTGCGTCAATGACTGGGTAATAGCCATCGACGATCGTGTCGATGATCGCATAGGCGAGGAATCCAGATTGGCTGTTGCGAACGCGACTGGTGGAATCGGCAAGGCGCTTGCGAAGCGGATCAAGGATGTCGCCGGGCTTTTCCTGAAACGTCACCACATAGCCTTTGCCGATCAGCAATGTGACCTGCTCAGCTTGAACTGATTGGTCTTCTGCCAACCGCACCATCCGCATCACAACCAGAATTTGGTCGCCGTAGATATCGGCCTTGGGACGCTGGGGCACGTTAACTGCATCAGCCAAGGCAAGCGGGTGAATGGCGAAGCGTTTGCCGACGGCTTCGATGGTTGGCAAATCTCCCAATCCCTGAATATCAAGCCAACGAACCCGATCGGAATCCAATTCGGGAAGCGCTGCGGCCTCCGCAATTTCCCGGTTGTTGTATTCGTCTGTTCCCGGTGCAAACTCGATTAATCGGGCAGAACAATCTTTGATCGCATGTTTGACCAGTTCTCCGGGGCGAGATCCGATGGCAGCGTGCTTCTTGCGAAAGCGTCGATGTCGCATCTTTAGCTTCACTGGGGAACGGTTCTTTTTCGATTTCGGCGACATGACTTCTCGTTTCTCAATTCAACAGATGTTTACTGCTTTTGGCAAATGACCGAACAGCCTTAAACCGATTCGGGCAACCTTTGATCGCGCTGATGGGTGCGTGGGCTCGATTGTCGCTGTTGCCCCTCTCAACTGGCAAGTCACGATCTTGGCACAACGCTTGCATCAACTGTGCCAAAGCTCAATCGTCGAGGTTGAGCCTGACCCATTCCCTCAGAGGAACCTAGCTATGAACACCATCACCATTAACGTTCAAAGCGACCGCGAAGTCAGCTTTGTCGGTGAAGAGCTGAGTCGTTTCGAGTTCTCGTTTGTTTGGGATGAACAAGTCAAATACCAGCTGCATGGAGCCGTCTTTGCCGTCGAAGGCGGTGGATTTGCGACGGAAATTTGGTTGACATCGGACGCACCCAATCCATCAATCTCGGCTCATGAATTCGAGCTGATCGACAATTTCGAAGAAGTCGACAAATTCTTCTACGTTTTTGACCTGTTTGAAAATTTCTGTGATCACGCTCTTGGCCGCCGAGAACAGGAAGAATGCGGGAAACGAGTCAGCAAACTCGAAAAGAGCTACCACGCAGTTTTGTTTCCGTTCTTGGAAGGTGTCAAAACGCAGGTCGTGGGCAGCGGTCTCTGCGATAGACTGAAATCTGAGAAACCCAAAAGCAAATTCTGGAATCTGTTTCCATCATCAACTTAAAAGCACCAAGAGAAACGATAGCTATGCTGATTCCACCAACCCGATGCCGCTCGTTAGCCTTGATTGCTACCGCGTTCTTACTGCCGTTGCTTCAAGGCGACATTGCATTGCACGGTCAGGATAAAGCTGCGCCTGCAGCGACAGATTTTGGCCAGCGGGCTGTCGAACTAAAGGCGAGAATTGAAGCGTCTTCATCCCAGTTGAATGAAGAGCAAACAAAAACAGCAACAGCGAGTTTGGCAATCGTTGAGTCCAACGTCGGGCGATTGGCGGCAAGTACCTCTCAGGCAGACGCCAATCGCAAATTGCTTTCCGACGCAGACTCCAGAACGGAAAAGTTGCGGAAGAAAGCCGCAGAGGAGACCGTTGCTCCATTCCCCAAAGGTGACTTGAGTGAACTGGAGGCGGCAAAAGAAAGGATTGACGGGCAACTTTCTGAGTCGATTTTGGAGCTAAAAAAAGTTCAGGAAGCGTTGAGCACTCGCAATGGTGTGGCCAAAACAAATACGCAGCGAATATCCCAACTGATTCAGCAAGTCAACGAACTTGAAACGCAGCAGAAGGCGGCTGGCGACATCAAGCAAAACCAGATCGTAAACGACGCCAAAAATCTGGAGCTTCAATCGACCATCGCCTACACCAAGGCCGAGTTGGAGCGACTCAAGACTGAAAACGAACTTTTCGCTACGGAAGAGAAAGCTGGCTGGCTTGTCGCTGCCAATGAGCATTGGTCTGCGCTTTCCAAACGGCTTCGCGAAACTCAAGAGCAACTCAACACCAGGATCGAAGACCTTCGTCGTCAGGAAACAAAGAAGTCGGTCACAGATGCAAAGGCGGAAGTCGACAATGTCCCTGCTTCGCTTCGTCCGTTTGCCGAAGAAACAGCCCAGATCGCCGAACGCGCAGAGGAATTGCTGAAACCCATTGAGACCGCCAAGCGAGAGTTGAAAGTCGAGTTGCTGAAACTTGATCAACTTCGTAAGCAATTCGAGTCGACCGAAAACCGCGTTAAAACCGTTGGTTTGACGTCGTCTGTTGGTGCTTACCTTCGCAACCGAAAGGCAGAGATTCCACGAGAAGACTGGCTTGCGAGTACGATGGTTGACCAGCTGTCGCAGATTGAAACGTTCCAGAGTAGTCAATTCGACTTGCAGGAGTCGCTGCAAAATCTGCTGACCGACGAGGTGGTTGCCAAGGCAATCGAAGGGTTGGAATCAAAGCCCGAAAAAGAAAACGTTCTCGAGATCGAAAAAGTCAAAGAGGCGGCCGTCCCGCTGGTTGCTCGGCGACGCGAACTGCTGACTCAAGCGATCTCCAAGCACAAGGACTTACTGGATTCGCTAGGAAAACGGAAGCAGGCAGAGATCGAACTAGACCAGTTGACTTCCCAATTTCATGAATACATTAACGAACGAATTCTTTGGATCCGCAGCAACGAATTGTTGTTTTCAGAATTTAAGTCAGACGACTCCGACGATCAGCTCCGCGATACCAAAAACTGGCAGAGTGCTGCAGTCGGACTTGTTTCCGATGTCAAGCAACATCTGTTCCTCTACGCGTTCACAGCACTCGCCGTCGCTTTGTTGTTTCTTCGACGTGGCCGCCTTCGAATCGCAATCACTGAAAGAAGTGAGATTGTTCTTCGAGGAACCAATACGAGTTTCTTGCCGACGCTCGAGACGGTTCTGTTAACCGTCGTCATTGCACTTCCAATTCCTTTGTTGCTGCTCATGTTCGGATGGAGAATGACGGCGGTTGCCACCAGCACCGTTAATCAGTTTGCATTCGCGCTCGGGCAAGCGTTGATTGCGACGGGCATGTTTTTCTTTTTGGCGGAGTTGCTCAGACAAGTCGTTCGCCCGAAGGGACTTGCAGAGGCTCATTTCCGCTGGCCTGAAAGCGGCCTCAAGAAGTTGAATCGCGAAATGTCATGGTTCGTGCCTGTCGCGGCAATTTTTGCGTTTGTATGTTCGCTGCTCTACACGATCGACACGATTCATCAATCAGACACCATCGAACGAGTTGTTTACATCGTAGCTCTCGGAGCGTTAACCACTTTTCTGTACCGAAGCTTCCACCCGGCAATCGGCGTTTTCCGGGAATGGTTCGCTGCGAACCCGAAGATGTGGCTGACACAAACCAACAAGATGTGGTTTTGGATGCTTCTCGCTGTCCCCGCGACGTTGATCGTCATGATCGTCGTCGGATACTACTATTCAGCAATTCAGATGCTCAGTCGACTGTTTTGGACCGTCGTGTTTGTCGTCGGGTTGGAGCTTCTCAGATCTCTTGTGATGAAGTTTGTTTCGCTCAGCCGCCGCAGGGCACGCATTCAACAAGCTCGCGCAAGGCTTGCCGCTCAATCATCAAACGAAGCAACGAAAACGGCAAAAGCGAATGAACTTGAACGCGTTGCGGATCAGGAAGCCTTCATCGCGTCCGAAAACGAAGCTCTCGACGAGAACGTAATCCGAAGTCAAAAGCTTGTCACCGCAGGCGTTGCGATTGCCTGCACTCTGTCGCTATTCATGATCTGGTCAGATGTCTTCCCGGCGTTAAAGGGGCTGGACCGGTTTGTCTTTTGGACGACGACGGTAGAGCGAGTCGCCGAAAGCCAACCTGGCGAGTCTGGCCCGACTTCTTCATTTTCGAATGTTAACCCGGCGATGAATCTCGTCGCCAAAAGTCAGTCCGCGGAAGTGGTTGCAGTAGTCGAGCAGCCAACGATTAAAGAAGTTCGCGCCGTTACGCTACGTAACTTTTTGCTTGCAATCGTTGTGCTTGGGATTTCCATATTCGCAGTGAAAAACTTGCCCGCCTTCGTTGAGCTTGTTTTCCTGAAACACTTGCCGATGGAACAGTCTCTCCGTCACGCTATTCGGGCAATTTCGGGCTACATCATTCTGATGATCGGAATCATTGCAGCCGGACGAGTCATGTATATCGGTTGGAGTCAAATCCAATGGCTCGCCACCGCATTGACGTTTGGTTTGGCGTTTGGCCTGCAAGAGATTTTCGCAAACTTCATTGCCGGGATTATATTGCTGCTCGAAAGACCGATTCGTATTGGCGACATCGTCGAAGTCGGTGAAGTTAGAGGCACCGTGACTCGAATTCGAATTCGTGCGACAACCATTCGCAACTTTGACCAAAAAGACTTCATCGTTCCCAACAAGGAGTTTATCACAGGGCGATTGCTGAACTGGACGCTATCCGACAAAGTCGTTCGCCAGACTCTGCGAGTTGGCATCGCTTACGGTTCGGATGTTCGTGAAGCGAAGAAGATCATTCTTGATATTTGCGAAAGGCAACCCGCGGTTCTGAGCGATCCGACGCCATTCGTTACATTTGAAGAATTCGCCGATAGCAGCCTCAATTTGACAGCTCGTATTCATCTGAAAGATTTTGACTCTTGGTGGCCAACGATGGACGATATTAACCTCCAAATCGACGACGCCTTCAAAGCGGCCGGCATCGAGATCTCATTTCCACAACGTGATTTGCACATTCGAACTGCCAGTCCCGAATTCGCAAGTTCGCTTGCGCGAGTGGAACAGCGTGAAAAGCCTCGCAAAGAGTTGGACGCAAGTTTGAACGGAATTCAACAAGGGAAGATTTGAGCATGAAGCTTCGATTTAGAAACATTTTGGTAGTTCATCGCGCTGAATCAGATTCGATTCGAGCCCTAACTCTTGCGAGAGACCTCGCTCGCGAACGCGAGGGCTCGCGTCTGACGGTCATCGACTTTGTGCCTCAAACCACTTGGGCTTGGCGTTCATTCTGCGACAGTGCTTGGAAAAAGGATGTCGTTCAGTCAAAAATAGAGAAGCTGCTTGAGAAGCTTTCGTCGATCGGGCTCAAAGAAAACGAAGCCACTGTAGAAGTTGTCGACTCTCGTCCGATCACATCGGACTTGGCAAAGTGTTTAACCATGTCCTTCATCATCATGGACTTGCTGGTTTTGAAGACCACTTCGGCGTTTTCCTCGTGCCAGCGAGCACGGGCCATTTTGCGTGGTGCAACCATGAACTTTGGATCAAGTTCCTTGCCTATTTTTAACGCTTTCCGAATCGTGGGAATGGATGCCCCAAATTCGTCAGCAAGCTGTTGGTGAGTCTTGCCAGTCATCCGAGCCTCACAGACGGTGATAGCGTGTTCCTCCGACCAAGATTTTTGCTCGGGACGGATAAATGTCACCTCCTCGAACCAACAGCCGTCCATCCCTTCAAATCGGTGTGGATCGGTAGCCCAATGGGCAAGCGATTCGAGATCCCACGTGCTGTAAAGGTCGGACGATGCCGAGAGGCGAGCCCGGCGACGTGGTTTGCAGGCCTGAGTTGCGTCGTCTTCGGCTTTACTCACATTATTGCTGATTCCGACCAGTCCAATTGCATTGACAACCTCCATGCCGGCAAGTCCGAGTTTGCAAAACCGGACAGTGACGGTGCCGTCGGCCTTGCATAAAATCTTGTCGATGTGCAGGCTAAGTTCTATGTTCACTAACGATGGATTGGCTCCAGCGAGGATGTCAGACAATCGTTCCATTTTCTTTGAAACAGCGCTACTATCCAAATGAAACGACTGGGCTTGAAATAGGTAGTCCAGTTCAGATAGCGACTCTTCCAGCTCAGAACGTGTCTCGATAGCCTTGTCAAACTCAGCCTCAATCGAACGTCGGACTTCATGAGGTAGTTTTGGATTACCCAGCGTCTGAGTCCAACCTCGAATCTGGTCGTCGATTTCGGCCATCGTCGCTTTGATCGCTGGACGCGAGTCGTTTTCGGATGAACTTTGTTTCTCCAGATAGCCTTCCACTAAGGAGCAGATTTCTCCGGTTGTCTCGTCGGCTGACAGTTTCCGAGAAGCTTCGTCACCATTTGAAACATCTCCTAGCAACTGCGAAGTGATGTAGCCAACGACCTGCCCACGCAACCACGGTTCATGGATATACGCGTGGTTATCGCAGTTATCGTCGTAAGTCCGCGTACAGCGATAGTAGGTGTAGCGCACGCCAGTTTTACTCTCGTTGGCAACCGGGTTCATGCTGCTGCCACAGCAAGCGCACCGAGCGAGACCGGTGAGCATGTATTTGATCTTAAAGCCGGGAGCCAAGGGTGTCAGGAGTTTATCTGATCCATTGTCGCCAGCAGACTTTGCCCGTCGTTCACGCCCAAGGTTGACGTGGTTCCAAGTTTCCTCATCAACGATGGCTTCGCAGAAGTCCTTTTTGACAATAACGTCTTCTTCGTCATTCCGTTCAAGCCGCCGGACGTCTTTGACAATACCAGTGCAGTAGATGCCCCAAGTAAGCACGCCTTTGTAGATCGTGTTTTCCAGCCAGTTGTTGACGGTGGAGCCAGTTAGGTTTTTGAACTCTTCGCGAAACCGTGGCAAAGCTTTGAGGTGCTTGGCGAGATCAGATCCGCGCTTACCAGTTTTGTGGCAGATTCGAAATGCTTCCCGAACGATGTCAACATTGCCTACTTTTGAATCAAGCACCAGATTGGAACCGAGAAATTGATCATTCCCTTTTTCATCTTGTCCGATGATCTTGCTAAGTCTGTACCCTCGTGGAGCAGGGCCACCCGGCCAACGACCCAGTTCGATCGTGTCGCGTTTTGCGCGAAGAACTTGATGGGCTTTGATACGGTTTTCTTCTGTCGAACGCATCGCTTCAACAGCTGCGTAGATTTCCCCCTTCGGCGTTAGGGGGGATGCGAAATTGTTTTCCGCCGTTACCAAAAGGACACCATATTCTTCCCATAGCTTTTCTCGGATCGACTTCATCTCTTTGGCGCGTGCAAATCGCTCGGTCGTGTCGACTGCGATCAAGTCAACTTTGATCGCCCCCGAGTAAATATCGTTGAGCATGCGATAAAACTTAGGCCGCTTGCGAATCAATGCGCCTTTGACGCCATCATCACGATAGACGACTTTAATTTTCCATGGCAACTTCAATCGCTTGATCGTGCGTTTGATCTCAGCAATCTGTTGATCGGGAGATCGTTCATTCTGCTTTTTGTCCGACATTCGGACATACAGGACAATCGTGTAAGGTTTGTTTAGCTCAAAAGTTCTCTTTAACATTTGGGGTTTCCCTTAGTTTGCCGGTCTCGCCAAATATCTTCAGCGATCGCGGACGCGAATAAATGGATTAACCGTTTTCGACGTCGAGCCGCGATAGCAACGAACAGCTCACGCTGCTGTTGATCGGGCAAGTCGTCGGGGATCGGCATGGCTCCCACGGCACATAAATCCGCTAGTTTTTCGATTTCGAGTTCCAGATTGGAATCTGTGGTCGGAATCGCATTTCTGTCAGTCATTTGTTTCTCCTTAGTAAGGCGACGCAAATGAACGAGAAACGGCTGTGTCCGCACTCATAGGCATTTGCGCGCACAGATTTGCGCATAGAAAAAGGCACGTCTTTCAACGTGCCTGATAGTGTTTGAGTTGTGCTTGTGCTATCTGATCAACTGGAGTGATGAGATCCAAGACAGACGTAATCGA
>CAKZVF010000207.1 GCA_937921995.1 uncultured Pirellulaceae bacterium | reverse complement strand
CTGCTCAAGCATTGCATCGAGGATCGCGTCTGAGATTTGGTCCGCCAGTTTGTCGGGGTGCCCCATGCTCACAGATTCGCTTGTAAATAAGTACTTTCCAGAAGCCACAATCTTCTCCTCAATATCTCAATGGACGGCAGTAATAAAAGGCAGGTGTTTCGATGCCAGTCGAGCATTTTAGCAAAAGAATCTCGAATTCCAATACGCTAAACGACAGGGTTCTGCGCATCAAATTCGGGGGTCTGGGCATCAATCGGGAAGATCTGCCGGTCCACTTAGGCTATGGCGGCCTACATAAGACACGGCTTTCAACGTAAGCGATGGGTTTCCGCGTAAACCGCGACAGTTTTAAGCCGCCGAAACGATCGAGGGCTTCGTTTGAGCCGGGCTCTCAACTGGAGCCAGTTGGGACAATGCGAGAATCCCGGCAACCGTCCGATCAGCAGCCCCTGTATTCTGGGCCACCACTTTCTGAGCCCGCGATCCCATGGCCTGAGCCAGCCCCGGCATCTCCATCGCCCACTTCATGAAGGTTTCGATTTGGCGTTCATTGCTCACGACCTCGGCCGCTTCGTTTTCGATCAGCGCCGAAACAGTGCTGGTGAAGTTCGTCGTATTGGGGCCAAAGCAAACAGGCACTCCAAACCCAGCAGGTTCGATCATGCTCTGCCCGCCGCGCGATCCCATGCTGCCTCCCACGAACCCCGCATCCGCCAATCCCCACCAGGCCGAAAGTTCACCAATCACGTCGACGATCAGGATCGTGTCTGTTTCAAACGCTGTACTCAATGACGATCTCAACGCGAACTGCTGATGGCGGTTCTCAAGCGCGCGGCAAAGCTGAGCCACGCGTTGGGGATGACGAGGCACCAAAATCAATCGAAGTTCTGGATGCGTTTGCCGCAGTCGCTGATAAGCGTCCACCAACAGCAAATCTTCTTCCAACTGCGTGCTGCCTCCGACAAAGATAAAGTCCTTCTTCGTGATCCCGTGAGCCGTCGCGACACCTCTTAACTCCAAAGTTGCGGCGTTGTTGCGATCGGTTTGCACACCATCGAATTTCACGCTGCCTGTCACAGTCACTTTTTTGGCGTCGCAACCATTGCTGATAAAACGCTGAGCATGATCCTCGGACTGGGCTCCGACCCAATCAATCCGCTGAAAAATGGGGCGGAATAGGAAACCAAGTTTCTGGTATCCGCGCGAGCTTCTTTCACTTAATCGGCCGTTGATCACGCTGACGGGAATCGACTGCTTGGATGCAATGCCGATCAGGTTCGGCCACAGTTCAAGTTCGGCCAATATCAACTGATCAGGACGCAATCGCCGCAATGTGCGTTTGATCGCCCAAGAAAAATCAGCAGGGCAAAAGAACGTGGTGTCATCGGGAAAAATCTCCGCCGCCAATTTTCGGCCGGTTTCGGTCGTCGAAGAAACGGCAATGTCGACCTCGGGATGCTGCTTGCGGATGCGGGCGATGACCGGTTTGAGCAAATTCACCTCGCCAACGCTGACCGCGTGAAACCACAAACATTTGGCGTCCGAATTCCGGCGTGGCACATGGCCAAAAAATTTGGCCGACCACCCCCGACGATTCTTATTCTGCACGACCATACGCCACATCAACCAAGGCGAAAATATCGCCAAGACCGACAGGTAGATCAAATTCATCAGAATGCTCATGGGATCCTTCCCAACAATCGTTCGTCTCAATCCGGCTCCGCCGGTAGTGGCCATTAACGACGTAGGATGGGCACTCCTGCCCGTCCAAGGTTCTCGATCTAGGCCATCATTGGCCAAGGCCAAGTGACGCCTTAATCAAAAAACCGCCGGCGCCCGCGACGCTACTTTCTCATGCAGCACGATTTATACTTCTTCCCACTTCCGCAAGAACACGGATCGTTACGTCCGACTTTGGCACCCGTATTACGCAATGATTTCATCTGCTTCTTTTCGCCACCGGAATTGGCGATCGCTTCTTCTTGCTGTTGCTGCATTTCAGAAACGGGTTCCTGCTTCGTTTCGTAAGCTTCGTGCTTGGCAGAAGTTTCATTCAACGTGTGGCTGATGAAATCCTCGTTAAGTTGTTCGACGCGGAAAACCAAATCGGTGACGCGTTCGCCAATCGACGACCACAGCACATCGAACATCTGCATGCCTTGTCGCTTGTATTCGACCTTAGGATCCAGCTGTGCCATCCCGACTTGCCCGACGGCGCTACGCAGGTAATCCATCGCCAGCAGGTGATCTTTCCAAGCACTATCCACAATCTCAAGCAGCACCATCCGCTCCATCCGGCGGAACTCAGGATGGAAGTGATCTTCGACGATCGCCTCTAACCGCTGCTCCAGTTGTTCCTGATCCATTTTTTCGTAGGGCTTCAGGTCCAGATCGTAGTCAATCGATTCCTTGAACCACTGCGTCAAAGTGGAAGCAGCCCCGTTGGCGTTTTTGAGCGGTACTTCGCCATTAGCGGACATCGTTTCCAACTGCTGCTGCAGCGTCGCGATCGAGGACTGAGCTTCCTTCTGACGCTGCTGACTTTTGTCCAGCAACATCTGGTGGATGTCTTGGCCACTTTTGTCGACCAAGTCGTCGACAGAGATTTCCGAATTGAACCGGCGGCTGGCCCAAGTGACCAATCCGTCCGCGTTCAGCCGAGCGCTGCTATTGGGCGTGGCGGCTTCGGAGAATTTGTAAAAACCGGCCATCACTGGATAGGCGGCTTCTTTTTGGATGTATTGAGCGACCGCTTTTTTCGAGAAGTGCTCTTTAACCTCGGCGGCAGGTCTTTCCTTGATCTCTTCAAGCGGGACTTCGATCCCGAATTTTGCTTTGGCCCAAGCCACCGCGGATTGCAGGTTGTAATCGGGATCCAACATCACGTCGGCACCTTCGATCTTGACTGCATTGACGGCCGCGCGAGCCTTTTCGATCAACAGTTCATCCAACCGCGCACGACCTTCTTTTTTCAAATCGTGCTCGTTGATCTTAACGCCCCAGCGATTCTTCATGAACGCCGACAACGCACTCCAGTTCCATTCCGATTCATCTTCGGACAATGGCAGGTCTTGTTCGATCTCGCTAAGGATGTCGATCTCGGTTTGCCGATGAGCCTCTTCCTTGGCGATCTTAATCGCTTCGGCAGGCTGAACATTACGAAATGCTTTCGGTTCGAGATACTCCACCGACAACTGCTGCGCCGCAAATTTTGAAAACGATTCGCGTCCAAATCCATCGTCCAAGAACGTGTCCAGTGTCCGATCAATTTGATCTTCGATCATGTCTTGCACGATCTCGCGGCAATTGACGCCGTCGAGAATACGTTGGCGAAAACGGTAAACGCGTTTCCGCTGTTCGTCCATCACTTCGTCGTATTCCAAGAGGCTTTTGCGCTGTTCGAAGTTGAATTCTTCGCGCTTCTTCTGAGCCCCATCAATACGGCGTGAGACCATCGAACTTTCCAGCGGCTCGGGGCCTTTGAATCCGCCCATCTCCAGCATCCGCTTCACGAACGGTCCGGCGAAAATCCGCATCAGGTCATCATCCAAGGACAAGTAAAACTTGCTGCTGCCGGGATCACCCTGACGTCCACAACGACCGCGTAACTGAAGGTCAATCCGCCGAGCGTCGTGACGTTCGGTGCCGATCACATGCAGCCCGCCGCGGTCTTTGACCTTTTCGCCCATCTCGGACATCTTGTGTTCTTCGTCAATCGATTTGACCAGCGCTTCCCATTCTTCTTGAGGCACGTCCAGACGCGTTGCGTATTTGTCTTGCAACCGCGCCCACGCCATCGTTTCGGGGTTGCCGCCCATGATAATATCCGTACCGCGGCCGGCCATGTTGGTCGCAATGGTAACCGCGTCGAAGCGACCGGCCTGAGCAACGATGTCGGCTTCGCGCTTGTGATGCTTCGCGTTGAGCACCTCATGCTTGACGCCACGTTTGGTCAGCAGATTCGAAATCTTTTCGCTCTTCTCGATCGAGACGGTTCCGATGAGGATCGGCCGGCCTGGCAACTGAATCCGGTGGATCTTCGATCGGTCAACCACGTGTTCTTCGTTAGAGTAACGGTCGTGGATGGTTACCTGAGAATCCGTTTCGCTGATGATTTTGCCGGCGTAGAATTCACCGTCCTTCAAGAACACCATGTCATGCTTGTGATAGTTCTCGACCTCGTCCGCGACCGCTTCCCATTTGTATTCCTCTTTGCAGTAGATTAAATCTGCCGCTTCATCGCGCTGGAGCGGACGGTTGGTTGGAATCGCAACCACGTCCAAACCATAGATCTTGTGAAACTCTTCGGCTTCGGTCATCGCCGTACCGGTCATCCCGCAGATCTTGTCGTACAGCTTGAAGTAATTTTGCAGCGTGATGGTCGCCAGCGTTTGCGTTTCCTTTTTGATTTTCACGCCTTCTTTGGCTTCGACCGCTTGATGCAGGCCGTCACTCCACTGCCGCCCGTCCATTAAACGACCGGTGAATTCATCCACGATGACGACCTGACCATCTTTGACGACGTAGTTAACGTCGGCGATGTATAGACCGTGAGCCTTGAGCGCGTTGTCGATCAAGTGTGGCCAGTCCATGTTGCCGGCGGTGTAGAAACTTTCGACGCCGGCCATTTTTTCGGCCACACGGATACCTTCATCGGTCAACGTCGCGGTGTGATCCTTTTCGTTGACCTGATAATGAACACCTCGTTCGAGGGCGCGGGCGATGCGGTCGGCTTCGGCGTACTTGGACGGGTTTTGGTGCGCAGGACCTGAGATAATCAGCGGCGTCCGCGCTTCGTCGATCAAAATGTTGTCGACTTCGTCAATGATCGCGAACGCAAGTGGACCTTGAGCCTGTTGGGCTTGTTTGGGAAAGCGGTCGTCGTCACGGGCCGCCGGACGCATGTTGTCGCGCAAGTAATCGAAACCAAATTCGTTGTTGGTTCCATAAGTAATGTCACAGGCATAGGCCTTTTGGCGATCCGCCGGAGACATGTCCGATTGAATAGCGCCAACGGTCAGCCCGAGCCCCATATATAAAGGAGCCATCCACTCCATATCGCGGCGAGCCAGATAATCGTTGACCGTAATCACGTGAACGCCACGGCTTTCTAACGCGTTCAAATACGTCGGCAGAGTCGCAACGAGCGTTTTACCTTCACCGGTGACCATTTCGGCAACGTTACCACCGTGCAGCACCATACCGCCGATCATTTGCACGTCGTAGTGACGCATCTGCAGAAAGCGCTTTCCACCTTCGCGGCAAACGGCAAAGGCTTCGGTGAGAATGTCGTCGGTCGTTTCGCCGTTGGACAATCGTTCCTTGAACAGCTCGGTCTGCTTGACCAGTTCCTCGTTGGACATCGCTTCGTATCGCGATTCCAATTGATTGATTGCGTCAACGCGCGTTTGGAACTTTTTGATTTGTCGAGCGTTGGATGAGCCGAAAAGCGACGTGACGGTCCGCTCAAAGCCGCTGAGAACACCGGTCCCGACGTTGGTAATGTTGTCCCAGGCTTTTTCCAAAATGTCCATGTTTTGTTCCGGTCAGGTAATCCCGGCTGCTTTTTGTGTAGGGCGAAATTGTCAGTCGGCACCAGTGCCGTGGAGGAATACGCTGCTTAAATTTGAGTACAACGCACTCTCAAACGTCGGCGAATTTTTCGCTTGACGCCAAATTTATCAATCTAGGTAAGTCCGGATCCGCCAACAGATTATAGTGATTTTAAGCCCCGGTCAACGGAGATCGTCTCTGTTGATCAGGCGAAAAAATCCCAGCGATCGCGGCGGTTTCGAACCCGTTTCGACTCGTTGAGCCCCGCTTTGACCACTTTTGGCAGTCCAAACGAACCCGTGGGATCATCTACGCAAGTTGCGTGCCTTACGTAACAGGGCGTAACACGGGGTAACGTGGGCTAAGGCGGCCTTATACAAGCTGACATCGTACGAAGCGATCGCACTAAGCGGCGTGGCCAGATTTGCGAGTGGCGGCTGATCGCCATCCGCTTTTTTCCATATTTCTCCCCGGTAGGAAGGCAACTTGGCTGCCATTAAGATTCATCATTCTCCGTTCGGGCACATCTTGGACAAAACCTAACGCTCTTTTCGACAACCTTCTGTGAAAAAAGACCCATTAACGACTGACATCACCGGCAAAATGATTCTGCTGGGCACGGGAACCTCCGTCGGCGTGCCGGCGATGGGCTGCCGCTGTGAAGTCTGCACCAGCGCCGATCCCAAGCACAATCGGACGCGCTGCAGCGTGATCATGGGCCTGCCCGAGGGAAACCTTCTGATTGACACATCGCCCGATCTGCGTCAGCAACTATTGCGTGAGAAGATCGGCATCGTCCACAGCGTGGCGTATACCCACGAACACAGCGATCACGTGATGGGATTTGACGACCTGAGGCTATTTCAATTTTATTTGGGGCATCCCGTCCCCATTTTCTGTACGCCCGTGGTTCAAGCTCGGTTGGAGAAAGCGTTTGATTACGCGTTCTCCGAAAAGCCTCGGACGCACCAAGGCGCGGCGCCTTCGGTGGACATCGCTTCGATCGACCCTCAGCAACCGTTTGATGTGCTCGGTTCAACATTGACGCCGGTGCCGATGAAACATGGTCCCAACTTCGACGTGCTTGGATTCCGCGTCGGCAATGTTGCCTACTGCACCGACGTCAGTCACATCCCAGACAGCAGCATGGCGTTGCTGCAAGGCTTAGATGTTTTAGTGCTCGATGCCCTCCGCCCCGATGCACACGTCACCCACTTCAACATCGAACAAGCGTTAGAGATCGTCGATCAGCTGCAACCCAAGCAGACGTACTTCACCCACTGCTCCTGTAGCATGAACTACGCGACAGTAAACCCCACGCTACCCGCGGGGGTGCAAGTCGGTTGGGACGGTCTGCAGATCGAGCTCACATAGCGCGGCGTGGCTTTTTCGTCGATGCTTGAATTGCCAGCGTGACTCTTGTGGCCAACAGCAGCAAGGATTAAATCACAATTTTGTTTGCATCGCCCGAAAGCCTCCGCCATAATCGAAGCCACTCAAGCGATACGTCCGGAAGCGCGATGTTTACCGACGAGCTTTCGCCGATAATAAAATTCATTATCACGCTGCACCGCCCCCCGAAAGCTGTCGAGAATGAGACCGGAATATATTGAAGCTGTTGACGCGGTTCGCTGGGGTTGGTCGTTTTGGGCCACGTTTGGTTTACCACTGTTAATTATCTGGTCGACTGTTCTTTTTCGCCCCGTTCCACCGCTGCCCAAGAGACACATCATAATTGCTTCGGGTTTTTCTGCCGGATGTATCCTTTTCTGGGTGCTCACACTAACGCATCTCGAGTTGGTTCAGCATGCAAAGTCGGTACACATGCAGACAAACGAAGAACGCCGAGACTTTTCAGGTGACAATCCGTTTGCACCGCTGGCGGCAATTCCGGTATCCGGGATATACTGCTTTATCAATTTGGTTGCCGCCTCATTCGTGTTCTGGGGGATTCGCTTTGTTTGCTTCGTGAGAGCAAAACTGTCATCAAACAAAAAGGAGGGCGCGGACTTTTCAACCTCGCAGCGCGATGAAAATAATCCATACAAACCACCACTTTACTAATCGCCACCAACCGCGTGATAACATTTGAGTGTTTGACTTCGCGGGAGCACTTTTTGGAAGTTGAACCTGTTGAGGAGTCTACTTGAAGTTGCCTGCTTGAAGGTCGTTTGACCCCGCCGAAGTTCAAACAGTGCGATGCACGCGAAGTCCGGCTTGCGCGTGGTTTTGAAATGGAAGATTTTCTGTCCGGACTCGGTGGTCGCGGACGTTATCACGCTTATGTGAACTGCACTCGGAGTAACCGATGAAAGAACTGCCGAGAGATGAACACTTGCCTGTCTACTCCCGAGCAAATTGGTTCTGCTTCATGCCCCATTGCGTTGCAGCTTTTGCAATGATGATCGTGGGTTTCGTATATGTTTCTAGCATCGCCCCTGGAAATTCGTCACCCGAATCGGGCTTTTTCGGCATGTTGTTAGTAGGTTTGGTAATTGGTGCTTCTTACTTTATCTTGCTGGTCAGCCTTCCTGTCTTTCTTACTTCAATGTTCCTGTCGCTCGCTGTCAACCGTTGGAAGAGAAAAGCAACCGCATTTGCCGCGGGACTATCCTTCCTGATCGCCGGCAACATAGTTTGGGGCATCGTGGTACTCGCTACTTTTTGTCACTAAGATAGATCCGGTCTTGCAACCTATTGCGACGAGGACGAGAAACGGGTACGAGTCCAATTTATTATTTCCCAAATTGCGATTCTCTTTGCATCGTTGCAAAGCCTCCGCCATAACCAAACCACTGAGGCGACGTGCCGGCAAACGACATGTTTACCGATTAGCCTTCGCCGATAATTAAATTTGTTATCACGCTGAAAGGTTTCTAAGAAGACAAAATGCGTTTCACCCTCAAATCTCTTCTGGTTGTCGTACTCATTCTATCCGCTTCGCTTGCAATTACCCGAGCTCGCTTCTTTCCCCCCGCCGTTCGCGTCCATCTTGTCGAACCCGGCCAGTATAAAATTGATGGGGTTGTCTTTAATGCGGCGGACTTGAAAACACACCTCGTGAAGCGGGTAAATGAAATACAAAGTACAATCTACTACCCGAGGGTGTTGGTTATACTCCCAGTTGATAGAAATCACCCAAAGTTTGACGATGAATATCACAAATTGACCACAATCGGATGTGGTGCGGGTTTTGACAGCGTAGAGTGGGCTAAACACCCAGATGAACCACCACGATCGCCGCGTAATAGCGACGCAAATCTGTAACCACCAAAGACAAGAAACGGGGACGGGGCAAGTTTACGATTTCCCAAAATACGATTTTGTTTGCAGCGTTGCAAAGCCTCCGCCATAATCAATACAACTTAGGCGACAAAAGCTCGAACGAAGAGTCTACCGACAAGCTTTCGCCGACAGTTAAATTGGTTATCACGCTTTGACCTCTCTGGATTTCAGATGGCAAAATTTGACTGTGAAGCTTGTGGGTTCTCGAAAGCGGCTCCTGATGAATGGGTCGGCAGAAACGCTATCTGCCCAAAATGCAAAAAGAAGTCACGTGTTTACTCGGAATTAGAATCACCGCCCGGCGAAGCAACGTTGATTTGTGAATGTGGATTTGAAGCTCCCCCCTTCTATCACACTGAGCACCTATATCGTTGTCTACGCTGCAAACAGATTGATAATCCTAGACCAGTTCCCTTTGTATTCGACACTCCCAATTGTTCGAAGTGTAAGACAAAATTTAAACGCCAAGACCGAGTTTATACTGGAGTCATGCCGGCCTACCTCAGTTACAAACCAGTTGTCGACTGGTCGCGTGTGTCGACGACTCCACCAGAACTGCAGCTTTGCCCGAGGTGCATGCACAGCAAACTTGGGCTAAATGACTTGGGAATTGACTTCCAGATTTCTTTCAGCGATGACGTTGCTCCAGTGGTTGGCCAAATCATTCACGCTAGGATGGATGTGTGTAAACGTCCGGAGATTCCGTATTGGCTTTCTGTACCTCGGCTAGATCCTCATTATTCCACGTCCTATCAAGTACTAAATTTTTGCGATGAAAAGTTGGGTGGGGGACAACATGAGTTTCGCGTTGAAGAATTATCTAAGACCGAACCTAGAATGACGATTAAGCACGTTCGCGAATTAGCATCGAACGAATGGGAATGGTACTATGGCTAAGGACGAGAAACGGAGACTCACTGTCTACCAACTTTGGGGAACTTCATTCTTCCTCTTACGTCTCAATCGCCGCCGCAATCAACGTCTCAACAGCCCACGACGTTTTGAAATGACAGGGCCACGTCTGGAAAAGGTTGGGCAGGAAAATGGGGACAGAAAATACCAGGTGCCCAAAAATGCGGACTCAGCTTACAAAATTTTTCTGTCCACATCTTTCTGTCAAAATTTTTACAGCCCTTCTTTCCACGGAAGAGTTTCGACGATACGCACCACGAACAATCGCGTTGCATCTTTCGGTCTTTCGTTGGACAAAAAGCGCGTTCGTCATCCAGATTGGACTAAAGGTCTCGACTCCCATGTAAAATTCGCGCCACATCAATTCCGCTTCCGTTGGGCTGAAAGAAGATTACGTAGCGACTTACAGTGAAGGAGCGACAATAGGGGACGCCAAAGCCCTCTCTAAGCTCACCTAGGTTCGGGTTTTCAGCAAGTGTTAGACAAGTACTTTTAATCCGGCCTAGCATCTCGATCGCGGCATCCAGATTTATCTGCGATGTACTCGATGATTCCCGACAAATCGGCTTCAGCGTCAAGTGACAGTGTGTAAGTTGGCAGCATTGTCACGACTGCTTTCGGCTTAACAACTCGCTTTTCAATTTCGCAAATGCTTGAGGGCCATCAACAGACTGACCATTGCTGATTTGCTCAAATCCTTTCTGGACTTCTTCCGACAGCGCTTCTTTCGCTTGCAGCAATCGAAGTCCTTCTCTTAGGACCTCTCCCTCCGACAAATAGCGGCGACTCGAAACCAACTACTCAAACTCCAGCGGAATATCAACAGACATGAGCTTCTCTTTTTTCTGCGTATTTTACTAAATACGGCGGGTAACGGAACAGTCGAATTTTCGCATTCTTTGCATGGACATTGTTTGTGTTAGCTACAACTGTAGCAGGGGTTTCTGCTGTAACGTATCTGCTTTATTCTGAATTGCAGTAGATGCCGGCTGTCCACACATCTGGGCCGGCACCAACGATGACTTTAACGAAAGGCTGCTTACCCGGTGCTGTTGGTGGGAACACTAATCGGCACTAATCTTCACTAATCAGAAAGTGAGTGAACCGCCGCTTTTCCGGTTCTAAAATTAGTGCCGATTAGTGAGGATTAGTGTTCCTCTATTTGAATCTGGATGGATCATGCTGAAAGAAACTCGGAGTCGATGGTTCGCGGCGATTGTAATCGCAACCGTTATCCCTATTGGCCTGTTCGCGCGCTCCTGCCGAGACGACGCAGACGCGTCGACACCGATCGGTTTCTTGGCAACCTATACCGGAGATACGCTTTGGCCCATCTTGTTCTATTTCATGGGACGGTTCTGTTTACCGAACGCATCACGCTGGACACTGCTGAGCGCTACACTTGCGATCACGCTGACTTTGGAATTTGGCCAACTCTGGAATCCGCCGGTGCTCCTTTGGTTGCGTCAACAACCCGTCATCGGTTTTATTCTCGGCAATCACTTCATCTGGTCGGATGTCGTTTGTTGTGTGACGGGTGCTTTTTGTGCTTTGCTGATTGATGTATATAATCACAGACATTCGATCCAAACCAAAACTGAAAAATAACTTGAAGCCTTAACGGAGGAATCCATGCAACACGACTTTCCAAAGATTGAATTGGCATTCGATTCGGTTTCATCCCAGATGCCGTCCATGTGTACAGCTTACCTTTGTCGAAACAGTGGCAAGATCTTTTACCTTGACGATGCAACCGGGATCTACGATGAACTTCCTGACGATTTCGAAACCAGCGACGATTACATTGAAATCCCCCACAAGAACGAACTCGATCTCGGAAGCGACCTGGCCTTCGATTTTACACGCGCCCACGCACCAAACCTTCTCGACGATGTGCGTGAGGTCTTCTCACGCAAGGGGGCCTATCGAGGATTCAAATCGTTACTCAGTCGAAACGGTCTGCTTGAAAACTGGTTCAACTACGAGCAGGCTGAAATCGAAGCTGCGCTCAAGCAGTGGTGCAAAGACAATGCGATAGAACTAAAGCCCGACGAACCCTGAAATGATGACCACTATCCGATAGTGACATGCAGAACAACAAGGCGTGACCATTGATCATGCACAAGAGCGTCGCCATTTGCCCCGAAGCTGTCATCTCATCAAATGCTTGGAGCAACAAGTGCAAATGGTAACCCGCCCCGTCAACGAGGAGCCTCGATGATTCCTACTATTTCTCGCTCACCGGTCTGTTAATTTTGTCGCCGTAGGGGCGTGGCATAGGCTTCTAGCCTGTGAGGCTCACCTAATCTGTATCGCTTAGTCTTCTCTGAAGACTAAAATCACAGGCTAGAAGCCTATGCCACACTAAATCAACAGCCCGTCACGCGTCGGGTTGCCATTAAAGTGACAGCCGCTGAGCGTAAGACAACGATCCTCAGGCTGTCAACTTTTGTAACCGAACACTTCGGCGTAGGGTTGCCAGTGTTGGTCGATTTCTGCCTTGAGCCCGTCATCCAAATTCACTGGATTCGTTTTGTGGCCCAGGCGCTGATCGAAGTACTGCCTGACCTGAAGTTTTATGGCCTCAGCGTCGTCTAGTTTCAATTGGTTGTAGATCCGCGCGACCGTATCTTCTGGCGACGCCACCAGATCCTCAAAATTGATTTCGATCAATCGTTCACTCGGCAATTGATCACGAAAATCAAAATAGGATTCGTACATCAACCGTTGGCAATCAAAGACGTACTCCTTCAGCCACTGATCATCGTACTTGGGCAGCTGAAACGATTGGGTGTGGTCCAGCGATTTCCACAACCGCATCGTCGAAGAAACCAGCTTGTGCGGATGACGCGCCATGTGAATGAACTTGGCGTCGGGAAACCACCGGGCCAGTTGAGCAATACGTCCGGTGTGCGGAGGCGACTTCAGCACCAATCGCTTATCAGGATATCGAAGCGTCAGCGACTTCAAAAAGTGATCCAGCGTCCGCTGAACAGAGGCTTGCTGTTCCTCTTCAGCTTGATCGAACCGGAGTTGCTGATGATGCTTGTCGGGATTATTGGGAAACGCAATGCGGCGGTAGGGCGTTGCGGCTCCGTCAGAAATCAGCGCAAAATCATCCTCTTGGGGCGAATCGGCGGACATCGTCATGCTGTCCATCGGACGCTTTTGAGGCATCAGCAAGTTGATCAAAGGGTAAAAGAACCAACCCGAAAACAAAAAGTGTCTGGGAACGAAGGCTTCAAAATTAGATGGGTAGGCTGACGACCGATCCAAAGACATCAATTCGTGCATCAGCGTCGTACCCGATCGCCAATGTCCGATGATGAAAATCGGTGGTGCCGCCAGTTGAGTGTTTGCGATGCGATCTTCAAACCTCAGCCGCTGGCAACGGTTGAGCACCGAATTGATAACGCTACATCCTCCGACCAACCCCGTCATCGGGTACTTCAACGGATGGATTTGGAACCGATTCTCATTGAGCATCCGGAAATAGTGACCAACCGACATCCCATTCCAGATTCGGGGCGCCCAAGGTGGGTAGCTGTTGGTTTTAGCAGGTTTCGCGGCGGGCATTTCAGCAGTCTATCTTGAGGCCAATAAAAATCAAAGTAGCCATGCCGTGCCGTTACTTAAAATCCAGCTGGAACCTCTCCCCCGGCGCGCGTACTGTACGCGCGGTAGACACTGGTGTTGATTTCGGTTGGGACAAAATGTGTTGAGCCGTCGGCAAAAACAAAAACGCCACCGCCAGAATGATAACTGTAAAAGCCTCTCACACGGTCGAGCAAATCTTCGTTTTCATCGCCGGGCGTCCAGTCGATCGTGACTTCTGCTGGAGAGGTGTTCAGCGGTTCTTCAAGGTCATCATCGGTTTCCCAAACGCCATCGGCACCTGCGTTCTGAGCCGTCACGGCAAACGCGCTGCCGCGTCCGCCTTGAAATGACGCTTCGTTAATCCCATCGCAATCGGCTTTGAACCAAACTTGGCCCATGAATAAATTAGGTCAGCGTCAGGTCGCTTCGGCCGGCAAATTAGGATTGCTGGCCGCCTCTCCCATCAAGAAAGTGTTTGACGATCCATCTGAAATCTGACCGAAGCTAACTTTACTGTTGACTCCAAACATGCCGCTGGGAGCGCGACTGGTCAGGAACGCGTCGTTGCCTTTGCTGAAAGCGTAGTCGTTCGCCTGTCCCTCAATGCCGCCGTTCTGCTGGACCGTTCCCTGATTCTCCGGACAGCTGAAAAGGGGAATATCAACATCGCCAACGAACAGATTTGCCGCGGCCGTCCAAGCTTGATTGAGGTCGATCTGGTCATACAGATTGTTTTGTTCGATAAACGGCAGCAGAAACACAAAACCAGAATGCAAAGCGTCGCGATGATCAACGTCGTCGTCGGTGATCCCCGGAGGAAAGTGACTGTGCGATGATTCGTAATTCAAATTCGCAAGGCCAAACTGACGAAGCTGGTTCATGCACGCCGTTTTACGAGCCGCAGACCGCACCGACTGAACCGCCGGCAGCAGCATACCGATCAAGATCCCGATGATCGCAATCACGACCAAGAGTTCCACCAGCGTGAACGCGCGGTGTTGTTTGAATTTGTGTTTCAGCATTTGCGATTCTTCAAACGACCAGAGGGGCTTTCGACAGCACCGATTGTACGCTGGGCTGGCCGCAGGGGCGAGGAATATTTTTCACTTCTGGTCTTTCAAACCGCCCAACCTGTCACGCAGCAGGGTTAGCAATCTTGCCTTTAGGCGTCGTTAGGTCGAAGAGTCCAAAAATCTCGTCGCGACTCAAGCCTCGATTTTTTGGCTGTGTATCGGGCGACAGAATTTCGTTGAACAGATCGCGTTTCTCTTCCAAGATGTCGTGGATGCGTTGCTCGATTGTGCCCGCCATAATCATGCGGGTGATCGTCACGCTGCCGGCGGCACCAATCCGGTGCGCCCGATTGATCGCCTGATCTTCGATCGCCGGATTCCACCAGCGATCAAACAAGAATACATAACGGCAAAACTGCAAATTCAGCCCGACACTTCCCGCACCGTAGCTCATCAACAACACCGTCCGGTCAGGATTCTCCTTGAACTCCTGCAGGATGGGATCACGGTGTTTGCTGGGAATCCGGCCGTGATACTGTAGCGGATTGAATCGCTGCACTTGGTCGGCGATTTTTTCGATCGCACCCACCCATTGGCTGAACACGATCGCCTTCTGTCCGCTGGCGGCGACCTCTTCAAGATCCGCTTTCAGGCGATCCACTTTCGTACTGGCCCCGGTGACCGGATCGAAGTTGCAAATTTGCTTCAGTCGCAACACCAACTCGAAGACATGGTTGATCGTAATTTCATCGCCCATTTCGCCAAGCTTCATCACGCCGTTGTTTTCTGCGGCGAAGTACTGGTCGGATTGTTCTTGCGAAAGATCCAGCTCCGCGTCCCGCATCAATCGGGGAGGCATGTCCGTCATCACAAGATCCTTGGTGCGGCGCAGGATCAAGTCGCTGACGTTTCGTTTGATCTCGCGGACGGTCATGTTTTGATTGACCAGACCGGGTGATGCGAATTCGCAGATGCCGACCAAATCATTGATACTGTTTTCAATCGGCGTGCCTGTGAGCGCCCACGACCGACGTCGATTGATGTTTTGGACGACTTTACTGGTCGAGTTCTGTTTGTTTTTGACGCGCTGTGCTTCGTCCAGCACGCACAGGTCGTACTGCGCTTGATCGTCGGTCACGATGGCTTCGTCGCGAATCAGCAGTTCATAGTTGGCGACCTTGACCATCGCGCGATTGTGTTTCCAATGCCACGCTCGTTCACTTTTGTTGCCTTGAATTGCGGCGACGGTGATTTCGGGCGCCCAAGTCTTAAATTCTCTCAACCAGTTAGTCACCAGCGGTTTGGGACAGATCAGCAGAATATTGGCAGCCTGGCGTGTCCTCAGCAGCATTCGAATCGACGTGATCGTTTGCATCGTTTTTCCCAGCCCCATTTCATCGGCCAGAATCGCGTTGTAACGCGTGAACAGAAAACCGACGCCCGCGTATTGAAAGTCGAATGGCGGAAACGGAAACTCCATCGTCTCCCCCGACAACAGCGACTCCAGTGGCGGCTGGAGCATATAGAACAAACGGTCGCCCATCTTGATCACATCTTTGGGGGCTCTTAGATGAGTCCGTTTGTCGTCCTTTTTAACTCGGCTTTGTTTCGAAAACTCGGCGGGCAGATCGTCCGCGCCTGGTTCAGCAACTGGCTGTAAGAAACGGGCTGGCGAAGGTGTTCCCGTTGCCGATTCCTTCTCTTGGACGCCCGTCTCAGAGAAGAAGTAGCTGTTCACCTTCTGTCGGCGTTTGCGAAACCGAGCCGACACAATCGCCGGAGACACCACGTTCGAATCCACCGAGACCGACTCCACCGGCAAATTTATGGGCTGACCAATGTTGCTCTGCCAATCAATCTGTGAAGAAGCATTGTCCATATTGAGTAGAGCATCTGGATGGGGACTGAGAATCTGTCGTATTCGACGCGCGACACACCACTACTTAATACTTTGCTTTACTTCGAACAACGATTAGATCGTTCTATCATGCAACCGCTTGAGCCTCTTCGATCGCCAGACGGATCCGCTCGAACGGTTCCACCAAAGGCAACGACTTGCTGAATTCACGGCATGCGAGCTTCACCGACGACAACAATTGGGCATCGTCAATCTGTGAGATGACTTGTTCGCCTCCGACATCAAAACCAGCAATACGATTTTCTGTCTGATCCGGAGCACACAACATGACCACCGGCGTATGGGCAATCTGATCTAACGCCAACAGTTCACAGCGGTCGGTGACCAACAGCTGCGGACGGGCCTTTGATTTCTCAAAGATCGACGAAGCGATTTGGTCACAGAACAAAAAATCGTGATACGTCTGACCGTACAGAATCTTCTGCGTCCGGTTCTCGGCAACCGGCGGCGTGCAATGAAACTCGATAGGACGACCGCGTGGAGAAACCACCAGCATTCCTCCGGCGAATCCAAGTTCAGGAACATCGACGACGGTGATGAACCCGAACCGTTGAATTGGCTCTGAACTTTCTGTCGCTGGTTCTGTATTTTCAGAAACTTCGAACACTTGCTATCATCCAGGAGGACGTGGTTTATTCGTGGTGCAGTAACAACGAAATTAGAATCGCTTGAACTGGCGTCTATCGCTTCGATAACGGCGAAACGGAGAAGGCGCAACCCACCTGAAACCTGTCATCGGAGCATCTCTAATCCCGCTTGACGGGCCTTTTTAGGGGCGTGCGGTTCGGGTCAACTGCTACTGCCGGCATAACTGGCATGTCCCGATGAGCGTTGGGAAAGCTTGCCGATCGCAGCCATTGCGCACTTCACAAATTCTTTGTTTTGATGAATATAGAGACCGCGCGCTCGACATTCGGCAAGCCCGCGTTTATACTTGAGCGGTATTCATAAAAAAGTCCAAATTATTTATCTCGGAGTAGCGAAAATATGGCAAACGAATCGCACGACATCTCTCCCGTTTTTCGCATCGACGTCGGCCAAAATGCTAGCGAAACGCCCGTTTCTACGCGTCAAAGCGAGCAACATTCGGAGCTGACCGCGCTGCTTCAACAGTTGGTGGTCGGGCAAGATCGTCAAAACGAGTTGCTGGAAGAAGTCGTCGAACAGATGGGTGCTACCCAGCGTCAGCGCGCACACGAATTAAACTCGTGGAAAGAAGCCAATCCGATTTTAGCCAAACGCTGTCGCGCCGCAGCCGAATCGCTTTCCAAAGTCCAAACCGAATTCCTGCACAACGTCACTTGCGAGGTCAATGACCAAGCCGAAAGTATGGTCGACAGCGAGTTCGTGATGAACGAATTTGTCGATCGCTTTGGCCCGCGTTTGGCTCACCTCAACGGCGTCCTACAGTTGCTGTCCCAGCTGAGCGCCAACAACCCGGTGAACCCGCGCTAGAAGTATCGGGAAAAGCCATCAATTGTTTGGCTGTTAGAAGCCTTGATGATTCCATTTGCAAACCTGTTCGAACCAACGTTCGAGCAGGTTTTTTTGTTGATCCCTTGCTGTTTGCAGATCGACTTTGCTGCATTGCGACCGTTCAAAAGTTATAATTGAACATCTACATTTCGCTGCCGCCCATCTCAGCATGAGGGGTTTCCAATGAAATCATGCGTTTTGCTTCTGTGTGTTGTTCTTCTCACCGCAGCTACCGGTGCAGTTTTTGCGCAAACGGAGAAACCGGCTGACGAGATTCTCACGAAGTTTGAAACGCTACGCGGCGAAGTCGTCGACAGCCGAGGAAACAAAGTCGAAAATTTTTCTGTCAATGCCGCGCTCTATGACTCCACCGCTACCATCGGCAAAGACGGCGAACCCATAAATTTTTATGGTAAGTGGGAAGCCAAAGATGTCGAAGGCAAATTCAGTTTCGACGTTGAACAGCCCATCGCCATTAAGCCCAACACGCGACTGATTTGCAGGGTCACCGCCGAAGGTTATCTACCAGAGCTTAAGAGACTTTTTCGGCGGAAAGAGATCGCCGCGTTCGATGGCAACTTTGGCAAGATTTCTCTTAAACGCGCAGTGAAAGTGACGGGACGCCTGGTGATGCCCGCTTCCGCTGACGACGAAAAACTACTGGAACCGATCGTTAGGTTTACGTTGGTTACGAAGTCCCACGCACCAGTGAATCCACAACGAGGCGAATTTTCTGAAGACGGAACCTTCGAAGCCACTTTGCCCGAAGACTGTCAAATGGAAATGATTGCCTACAGCCAAAACGCCGCCGCCATTTCAAGGACGATCACCATCGAGAAATTCGATCCCGCCAAGGATGCGCAGAATCTGGGCGAATTCGAATTGCCTGAGGGCGTATCCGTCTCCGGTGTTGTGCTGACGCGCAACGGATCCCCGGTGGAGAACCAATCGGTCTATCTCCTCCAGCGTTTGGATGATCAGTATATTCACGCCATCGCCACCACCGATGCCTTGGGAGAGTTCGACCTCGCCCCGCGTTTGGGAAAAGTGATCGTCCGACTGAATGAACAAATCGGTCCCGATGGAAAGGCCACTAATTCCACCGGCAGGAAGCTCACCGCGAGACCCGTTGAGCTCACCTTGCGGGCTGGCGAAGCCGTCAAACCGATTGAGTTTCGTGAAGCGGAAACATTCTTAATAGCCGGTTCGGTATCGCTGGAAGATGGACGCATTCCAAAGAAGGCTTTCGTGGCGATCTCGGATCAACACGGCACAAGTGACGATCAAAAGGTTGTCGAAAAAGACGGGAAGTTTGCATTCGCGGTCCCACGTGGGTCAAAAGCATCCTTGATCATCATGTATAACGGTGACGACGAAGAATCATTTTTCGTTTCAAGTTTACGAAGCGATTCGCTTAACCAACATCGTGACGCGATTGAAAATTACGAGGACGATGTGCAAATATTTAATTTCAAACCCATCGAAAAGAACATTGGCCCCCTGGACTTCATCCTGCAAGAACATGTTCCCGAACAGACCACGGTCACCGAAGAGATTTTCAATTGGATCCTCGGCGATTAAGCAAAAAAGATTTGTCCTAAGTCGCATTTGTTGAATATGATCCGTAAAGCTATCAGTAGCGCAGTGGCGCAAGCCGCCCGGTTCGTCGCCGTGGAAACCAAACGCAACCGGAGGG
>CAKZVF010000206.1 GCA_937921995.1 uncultured Pirellulaceae bacterium | reverse complement strand
CGCTGATCCAAGTTTCTCTTGAAAAATTAACCTAACGGCGTTTGAACAGAACGTCGCGGCATCTGCTTCCGCTATCAATCGACAGCGAACTTGGACGCCCCGAATCATCACGCGCAAACTCAACTCGGCTCAGTTCCCATCCTTTGGTCCTGAACAGATCCCCAGCACGATGGACCAACTCAACGGTAGATACGGCGGACCGATGCAAAAGCAAACGCCCGTCTGCTGTCACTTCGACCGAAAACAGGAGGTCCATTTCATCGTTGAAGTAAGTCCCAGCAAGGTCGGGTTTAGGGAGGTAAGGTGCGTCCGCTCCGGCCTCACCAGCCACTTTTCGTTTTAGTTTCCCGATCTGATCACCGCCTTCGAAGACTTCGGCCTGATCCCAGCCGTCTTCAATAAACTGAACTTTTGAATGCAGCGGTGCTAGGAAAAACGCGTTGGTTGCGATCGGTTTGGCTGGCATCTTACCGCGGCCTTCAAGTTCCAGAATTAGCTGATCTTCATCGACAGAAATACTAACGTTTGCTTCTTCGTTGAAAAGAAAATCACCCACAAAGCGTTGCAGTTGCTCGGTTGAAAGTTGGACATTGTCCGGTTGTGGTTTTTCAACACGCGTTGCCGTGAGCGTTTCTCCGAGATAGATATCAATTATCTTCTTCCCGACTTGCTCAATCACATCGACGTCACCCCAATTACTAAGCACAACAAATCCGACGTCTTCCTTGGGAAAGAAGGCGACTTGCGAACGAAATCCAGACGGCGTAGCGCCTGAGTGTTCGACCATGGTTGTGCCGCTGTAGGGATGAATACTCAAACCAAGGCCATAGGGGACCGGTTCGCCGTTGTCCAGCTTTCCGAGATCGAGCATGAGTTGTGTGGGGGAGGCGTTGCCAGAAGTCGCCATTAGAAACTTCAACCATTTCTGCATATCTTCCAGCGAACTATAGACGGCGCTCGACCCGATCAACGCCATCCCATTGTTTTGATCGAAAGAAAACTCTTTCTCCGAGCCGTAGTAAGCCACCGCTCTGTTTTTGATCACCAATTTCGGATCGTCATTAACAAACGACTGTTCCATGTTTAGTTTTTTGAAAATGTTCTTTGCGCTCCATTGGCGTAACGATTCCCCTGTGATCTTCTCAACGACAATCGCCAGTAGGACATAATTCGAGTTGGAGTAATCGTATTCTGAGCCGCACGGAAAGTTCAGCTTCGACTGTCGCCGAATTAATTCCAAAGCCTCTATGGAGGTAAGTGGTGACGGAAAACCACCCATGTTGTAAAGTTCACCGATGTCTCGAACACCGCTGGTGTGACGGGCGAGATGGCGAAGGGTTATCTTGTCGTACGGTTCTTCCAGTTCCGGCAGATATTTTTGCACCGGATCATCTAGAGTCAGCTTCCCCTCCTTAATCAAAGTCGCGACGGCAAATCCAGTGAACTGTTTGGCGACCGAAGCCGTATCGAAAACAGTGTTGTCAGAATTCTCAATGGCATACTCGAGATTCGCCATCCCGAGCGCGTTGCTGTAAACGCTTTGGCCGTCCTTTACGACGGCAACAACCAACCCCGGTGCATCGTCCTTGTCAAACGCTTGCAACATGAGGTCCATTTTTGCAGATTCGCCTTTGTCAGCATAAGCGTTGGTTACACAGACAAATGAGATGAGCAGTCCGAAGATCAGAAGTTTCATGGTTTGCTTTTTCGATTCCGAGGGAGTAGATTCGTTGTCGTTAACGAAGGTTTCGGTCATACAACGGGTAAGAACAAGAGGGTGGTCGCCCCTTGTAGCGAAACATTGCAACAAATCCCAAGAATTTTTCTTCTTGGCACGTCGACTTCGAGCGCGATTGGACTGCCAAAATATTTGCCCACGAGGTTGCGCACAATCTTGGACTCACGCATACATTTGGCGTGGAGAAGACGTTGTTGAATCCCAGTGATTCGGCAAAGTTGCTAACTGCAAGTCAGATCGAAGAGGTGCTGGCCAGTGACATCACCCAACCTATTTGATGTGCTGACCCACGCTGATTTGCCGAAGTAGTAAGAATCTGACATCGCATCGTGGGCCAAGTTTATCCTCAGCATCCGGTTGATATTGTGGATCTTATGATGTCGCTTGATGAGAAACCTGCGGCAGCCGGATGGCTCATGTGATATTATGAAGGACACTGCCTATGCGGAAGTGGCTATCGTACTTCCCCTATTTTTGGTCCCTCGCTAGGTACCGGACGTAGTTATTAATTTTCATACTGAGACTTAATCATTGGAGCCAACTGATGAATCATGCGATTGGACAAACACAAATTTTTCTCGTCTGCTGCATCGCGACGAGTGTCCTCCTCATTTCTCCGGTGTCGGCTCAAGTCAATGGACTCGGAACTTCCCCATCGAGCCTATTTGATGCCGTACTCAACTTGCCCGGTGACGAAGCGGTCATTGCCGGCAATTTGGATGAAAGCGTTGGCGGTGTGGATGGGCAAACGATGCAGCTGAACGTCAGCGCGGGTGCAGTTGGCGATCACTTTGATGTTGAATCTGGTGGCGAACTAAACATCAGCGGCGGGAACGTTGGTTTTCGCTTGGAAGCTCTCGCCGGCAGCGAGGTGAACGTCAGCGGCGGAACGGTGGGCATTCTTTTTAACGCTTTGTCCGGCAGCGTCGTAAATATGAGTGGTGGGACGATCGGCGGCCTTTTTGAGGCCCACACTGGCAGCACAGTGAATATCAGCGGCGGGAGCATGGCTGGTGGTTTTGCTGCTCTACCGGGAAGCACAGTGACTATCAACGGAGGCACCTTTGGCGGTAGTGTTAGTGCCCAGTCCGGCAGCGCAGTCGAGTTGATCGGCGGCGAGTTCCGTCTCAACGGCGCCGATTTTACTGGAAGCACCATTTCGTTGACCGCCGGAGATATCTTCACTGGAACATTAGCCGATGGCTCCTCCTTTCTCTTCAGTGATTTGAATTTTGATGACTCAAACGATTTGACACTAACCTCGGTCGGTTTGCCTCCGGCGGATCTCAACCCAATCGTTCTTGACACTCCGATCAACAATGGCCCGTGGGGCTTGCGGCCGGGCCAAGAGTTCACGGTGGTCGAAGGTGGGGACGTAGGTAATTACATCTCGATAATTGATGCCGCGATTAACGTTGAAGCCGGTACAGTGGGGGCGAACGCAAAAGCCTATAACAGTGTGGTCAACATCAGAGGCGGACAGGTGGGCCGCGGTTTTAGGGCCTTTAAAGGCAGCGCAGTGAACATCAGCGGTGGTGCGGTAGAAGCGTCCTTTCGAGCCCTCGCCGGAAGCACAGTCAACATCAGCGGTGGAACAGTAGGCCAAGCCTTCGATGCTTCTTCGGGCAGCGCGGTTAACATTAGCGGCGGGGTTGTGGACGAGTCGTTTGATGCTCAATCTGGCAGTGTCGTTAACATTAACGGTGGAACGGTAGGACCGCGCTTTGAGGCCGAGTCCGGTAGCTTGGTGAACATTAGTGGCGGCACGGTAGGCGATTCTTTTTTTGCAGAACCCGGCAGCGTGGTTAACATCAGCGGTGGAACGGTGGGCGATTCTTTCAGGGCTGGCACCGAAAGCGACGTTAATATTAGCGGCGGAATGATTGGCGATTTTTTCGAAGCCCGCCTTGGCAGCGTCGTGAACATCAGCGGCGGCACGGTGGGCGACAGTTTTCGAGCCCGACCCGGCAGCGTCGTGAATTTCAGCGGGACTGCCTTTTTGATTGGTGCTACGCAGCTTAATAATTTGCAGCCCGGCCAAACCGTCACGATCGCAGACCGGGATGTAGTACTTTCGGCAGTGTCGGCCGATGGGGAAACGCTCAGCCTCAGCCTCAACTCAAATTTTGCTCGCAACCTAGATTTTTTCAGCCCCGACGCAACCGTTACTGTGACGTTAGTCGCTCCGTTCCTGTTGGGGGACTGTAACGGAGATGGTGTCGTGAACTTTCAGGATATCAGTTCGTTCATCGCGATTTTGGCATCGGAATCTTTTTTAGATCAAGCTGACATCAACTTAGATGGTGTGGTGAACTTTTTCGATATCCAA
>CAKZVF010000205.1 GCA_937921995.1 uncultured Pirellulaceae bacterium | reverse complement strand
GTTAGCCCCGGTTCCTTCCGCAATGTCATGATCCATGACCTGCGATAAAGCCAAACGGTTAAATGACGTGATAACGTTTTTCGGTATTGGCGGCGATCATTTGCCTCGCTCCATTCGGTCTTGCGCTTCACTGACGTAGATAATCGCCCGGTCTAAAGCTTCTTTGGTGTAGATCGGCTTGCGGTCTCCGCCTACGGTCCAAATAGGACGAGCCACAAAAATTGGATATGCCTCACGCAAGACGCGTGTGCAGTTTGCTTTCAATTGGTCGCGGACTTGTTTAGGCGAATGCTCGGGGGCGGTAACGATAACATGAATATGATTCGTCCGAGCAGCGGCAGTCCAGATACGCCAACCTCGATACTTCCCCAACCGCTCAATTTCTTCCTCCGCCAGTTCACGTTGAGCATCTGACAACAAAATTACGTCGTGATTCAAACGATCTCGATGCCATCGTTCAAGCTTCGGCTGCGGGGGTGTGGAACCTTCGGTGCGGTCTCGCCACCAACGATCATCGCCTTGAAGGAACGTTCCGTAGACCGTCCAAGTAATGAAATAAGCAATCGGATCGCTACTATTCATGAATCGGACTCCGTAGATTCTAAAGGTTCGGCCGAAGGGCTTTTGCCCCGGTGTTTGCGTGGTTGCGTTTAGCCGAAACCTGAGCAGTACGTGTTCGGGCGATAGAAACCGGGGCTAACGCCCATCGGCTGAATGATTTGGAAGTTATGCTAATTCGCCAATCGTTTTCAAAACGTCTGCCGCTTCGTTGTCCAAAGCTTGCATCTCGATCAGAATGAAATGAGCGCACTAAAAAACCTCGCCAAAAAAGCGAGGTTTGATAGTTGGTGAGGTAGTCGAGACTGCCTCAATAGTGACCCCTACGGGACTCGAACCCGTGTTACCGGCGTGAAAGGCCGGTGTCCTAACCACTAGACGAAGGGGCCGTCGATGATCTGGGAAATAAAGGAATCTCATATCCTCAATAGGAATGAAAAACCGCTGACCCAAAGTTGCTCACCGCAGCAAGGGGCACAGAATACTGTTTTACTCGTCTACCCGTCAAGGGCTGCTTTAACTGTCTGCTCTCAAATTCCCAGATAGTTAAAATCTGGGGCAGGCAATGCTGATCTGAGGGACGAAAGACCCGTTTTGACTGGCCAAGAAAGCGGCCCAAACGAAAAAATTTTGGGGACGAAAAGAATCGGGCCAGAAGCACGCAAACACTTGAGCCGAGGCCTCTTATTCTATTACCGTTGGAATCTGGCGAATAAATAGAGGCGCACAGAAACCAAAGCGACGAATCACCGATTCTTACTCGGCAGCCGCTGTATCGTTTCCAAAAGTCTGAGCATTGCTTTGCTCAACGGATTTCTTGATCGCATCATAGATCTCGCGGCGGTGAACCGGAATCTCTTTGGGAGCATCAACTCCCAAACGTACCTTGTCTCCACGGATTTCCACGACGACGATACAGATATCATCGTTGATCACAATACTTTCGTTCTTCTTTCGAGAGAGAACTAACATTCATCTTTCCTTTGTTGCATTTGACAATGCAAGAGTTCGATTGCTGCATGGTAGGGCGCTAGAAAAGTCAAAATCACCGCAAAAACCGCAACAAGTCGAGTAAACCTCACGTTAATACTCTACGCTGGAGGCCCCTATAGTCAATGAAGCCAAATTCCCAATCCCAGCCGGAATCGGAAAAAAACAGGTGGAATGTGTCAAATAGGCTGTCTGGGGCTGGTGTTAAGTGTACAACCCACGATTTCAGGTGATGCAAGCTAACCGACGTCCAAATTACCCACAGTATTAGGACGTTTGTGACGGTTAATAGTTCACCCAAAGTAGGGCTTAAGCTGCGAACGATCAGGAATTAAACAAGCGTTTCGAGGCAATGGGTCGAAAATTTTTCGTGAATGTGCTTTCAAAAAAGCACTCACGACGCAGATTAGATCAATTTGCCAATAAAACCGATCTTTTCAGTCTTGCAAGACCGATAAAGCATTAAATCGGTCGGGCTTTTCGTTCGCATCCCTCCCGCGAAAGCAATTCTTAAATAAACTGTTTAGTATTGTGATGGCTTGGACTTTGCAGGTAAGTTGTCCAGATTTCGCCCCACTAAATAGCTGTTTCTGTCAATCGTTGGCGTCCTAGTGGCCGCGGTTTGATTGATTTAGCCAAATTTCGAAAGAAAAGCCGACTATACCCTAGATTTAGAGACAGTTAAGCGACGGTACAGTGATTACCGCACCGTTGAGGATTTACAATCGAAAGCAGTTGACGATGAGCGAAGCACCGAAAAACCAAGCCAAGCAGGAACACCGGTTTTCGTTTCATTCTGCCAACGCGATGCTGCCTTTGGTACGTTCGATCGCCAAAGACGTTCACCAGTTGTTAAAAACGATTGATGAAACTCAGGAACGATTGTCGGCGATCAACATTACCAAGCCTGCCAGTAGCCGCACGCCAAGCTTCAGCGATCCCAAGGCAAACCTTTATTCGCGCGAAGTTCAGTCCATCATTGCCAGTGTCGACACGAAACAAATACGATTAGACGCCTGCGTCAAAGAACTGGAAGACTTAAATTTGGTGGCACCAGAAATTGACCGCCCTTTCGTCGATTTTCCTGCGATCTACGATGGTCAAGATGTTTGCCTTTGCTGGAAGATTGGCGAAAACAAAATCCTGCATTGGCACCTCCCCAACGAGCCTTGCGGTGATCGTCGTCCGGTTGATTTGAGTCTCGTTCCGGCTAAAAACGAACTCTCGGGCAGCCTCTAAGTCGTCGCACAAAGTCGCCGGCCGTTGTTGTTTTTTCTCTACTGGCACCCCGACTTCTGCACCCTGCCCGCGCTTCAGCGTCGCTATAAACCTACCGGGGATCTATGTACTTTGACACGCATTGCCATTTAGATAACCAACAGCTCTCAAACGCCGTCGAAGATGTTGTCGACCGGGCGACGTTGGCTGGGGTGAGCCAAATGACGGCGATTGGAACGGACGTGAAAACCAGCCGGCGTTGTGTCGAGATCGCCGCGCAGTTCGAACAGGTTTACGCCGCCGTTGGGATCCACCCAACGGTATGTCAAAACTTTGCTGAGGATGACTGGAATTTAATCGTCGAATTGAGCCAGCACCCTCAGGTCGTCGCGATCGGCGAAACTGGATTGGATCTGCACTGGGACACGTCAACGTTTGAAGTGCAAAAGCAATGGTTTCAACGACATATAGATTTGTCGTTTCAAAACGAAATGCCGTTGGTCATCCATATGCGCGACTGCGAATTGGAAATCGTCGAGATGCTCGAAAAATCGGCGATTGATGGCCGCATCAATGGGATCATGCACTCGTTCACCGGGTCCGTTGAATCGGCCCAGCGCTGTTTGGCGTTGGGCATGTACATCAGTTTCGCAGGCATGGTGACGTTTAAGAAATCCGATGATCTGCGAGCTGTCGCGGCGGCCATTCCCGATGATCGGCTATTGATCGAAACCGACGCGCCGTATCTTTCGCCCCATCCGCTTCGCAGCAAGCGGCCCAACGAGCCGAGCTATCTGATCCATACGGCGGCGTGTTTAGCGGACGTCAAGAACATCAGCCCCGAAGCCTTCGGGATGATCACAACTGAAAACGCGCGACGAGTTTTCGGCTGCTGAAGGTCTGGCTGGTGTCAGCGATTTCGTTTGAGAAAAAGCGTGACTGTGAAAATTGGATGTGCTAACTTGGTAGCTCTCCCACTTCCAATTGCGTTTAAGGAGAACTGCTTCATGCCTCAAGCCCATTCCTCCAAATTCTCCCCTTCGCAATCAAAGCAACTAATAGATCTATACGATCAGGGGCTTTATCTTCAGGCCTACGAGTTGTCCAAATCAGCTGGCCCTTTGAAGACTTGGACAGCGCGGGAGGATCGAGTGTTTGGAGCTCGCCTTGCCAATCAGTTGGGTTCGGCGCGGCTTAGCCGGGTGTTGCTTCGCCTAGCGCAGCGCGACGCTCCACGCGATCCGAAGGTGCTTTACTTTTACACCTACAACATGCTTTATCGCTGGGGCACTTATAAGACTTTCCAATTCATGAAGCAAGTTGGGGACTTTGATGAGGCACCCTCTGAGTTGCAGTCCGACTGGTTTGCTCTACGTGCGTTGTTGCTTTCTTCTTTCAGAGACTTTGAACGATCGGAGCAGTGGTTCAATCGCGCGGTAGAGTTAGCACCGGAGCGTGCTTGGCTATACGTTCAGCGGTCGGCGCTGTTGGAGCAACAAGACCGTCCCGCGGAAGCAATCGAAGTTGCCGAACACGCGCTTCAGTTGAGGCCTTGGTATCGGCCTTCGGTTGCCAACCTGGCCAGTCGCTATGTTCAAGGAGGGTACGATGAAAAAGCGATAGAACTGTTGCAGCAGGCAATCCCACGGACCGAAAGTGGCGAACTGCGGATGCAATTGGGTGCTTTGTTCCTGGAACTTGAACGATTCGAGGAAGCCAAAGCGTTGATGCTGGGCATTGAGGAATATTTCCCGCTTTTGAAGATGGAACCCAAAACGATCCAAGGGCTTGCATCAATGAGTGCCGAGATGCACTACTACCGTGGAGATTTCGAACAAACGATCAAGGACTGCAAGAAAGCCGATGATCCCTTCTACACTGAAATGGCACAGCGTTTGGCTGACAAAGGCTTTGAGGGGAAACGGGTGAAACTGCCCGTCGAATTTGTGCGGCAGGACCATGACACTTGCGCTCCGGCAACGCTGACGTCGATCGCCAACTATTGGAAAATGCCTGCGGAGCATTTAGACATCGTTGAGAAAATTTGCTACGACGGAACTCCTGCCCATAGCGAGCGCAGGTGGGCCAACGAGAATGGGTTTGTGACGCGCGATTTTCGGGTGACGTGGGAAGTTGCGGTGGCGCTGCTCGATCAAGGCATTCCCTTTACCTTGACCACGACTGGTTCGGGAAACGCTCATCTGCAAGCGGTGATGGGTTACGACACTTATCGAAAATCACTGTTGATCCGTGATCCGGGCGATCGGCACTCGCGCGAGTTTCAAACCGATAAAATGCTCGAAAGCTACGCCTCTTCGGGGCCTCGAGGGATGGCTTTGGTGCCTGAAGCGCAGGCCCATCTTTTCGAATCGATCGTTTTTCCTGATTGCGAATTATACGATTTGTATTTCGAAATGCAGTTGTCTCTGGAATCGCACCAACGCGCCGAGGCAGAGCAGACGCTCAAGAAGATGTTCAAAGTCGATCGTAAGCATCGACTTTCCATCAATGCCTACGGCGCGTTGGCACGGTACGATTCGGATATTACGAAAACCGAAGCCGCGCTGGCCAAACTTTCGAAGATGTATCCCAAAGACGTAAATTTCAAACTGATGCGGTTGGCGTGTCTTGCTGAATTGGGAAAGGCTGAAGATCGTGTCAGAACGCTGCGAGAGATAAACGCCGAACCCGATTGTGATCCGTTATTCTGGACTCAGTTGGCCGCGGAACTCTCTGGAGATGCTCGCCAGCATGACACGGTCAAGTACTTGCTGCATCGGGCAATCAAATATCGTGGCGATTCCGGTGCCGCGTATGGTCTCTTGGGCAGTCTCTATTTCGAAGAGCAAAACCAAGACTTGGGCGTTGAAACGTTGCGTCTGGCGGCTTGCGTTGACGAAAAGAACGAAGGAAGCGCCAAGCAATATTTCTACGCCGCGCGTGTCACCAACGATACGTCCACGGCGATGCGTTTTTTGACCGATCGTGTCGGCCGTTTTGGGAAAAAATCCAGTATGCCCGTGCGGACGCTGAGTTGGGCATATTCGCAGTTAGATAAATCAGACGAAGCGCTGAGCGTGCTTAAGACTGCCTACAAAACCCATTCCAAGGACGGCGACTTTCTGCTGTACGTCGCCGAACGTTTTGCGGCGTGGGGAAAATTCAAAAAGAGCGAAGAGATCGTGGAGAAGGCCAAGACGCTGGCGCGTTCTGCTGACTGGACTCGCATTGCAGCCGCGGTTGCTTCATACCAGGGCAAAAGTGAGGTCGCTCTGAAGCACTGGCAAGCGGCGTTAAAACAGGATCCGCTGGACAGCTTCGCCCATCAAATGGTGGCTCAGCTATTGGCGGACACCGGAGGCGTCGAAGCCGCGGTTGCTCATCTCCGAAAGTATGTCAAACGATTTCCAAATTCGTATACGCTGCGTTCGATGTTGGTGGAAGCATTGAAGGACGGTTCGCCGGCGGTGTTGGAAAAAGATTTGCGTCTGTTTATGAAAGCTCATCCGGACGACCCGTGGGGGCTGAGGGAATTGGCGATCTTGAACATGCGTGTGCAGAAATTTGATAACGCGGCTGAGTACGTTGACCGCGCGATGGCTGTTGATCCAAATGCTCCGGCCAATCACATGCTGAAATCGAGAATCCACTCCGATCGCAACGACAATGCGGCCGCAATCGAGGAGTATCGCAAGGCGTTGAAACTGTCGATTGATGCGGAGTACGCGATATCCGGGTTGATTGGCCTGTGTAACGCAAAAACGGATCGCGAAGTTCAATTGCAGTTCGTCCTCGAGCAACTTCAGAAGCAAGTTGGTTTCGGAGACGGGTTGTTGACCTATCATGCGTTGGCTCAGAGTTGCCTTGAGTCAAAAGCACTGTTGAAGATTCTAAAAAAGAATCTCTTGGACGGCGATGAGCGTTGGCAGGCGCGTGTGGTCGTCATCCGCCAATTGAGCGATATGCAGCGACACGAAGACGCGATTAAATTGGCCAAGCAAACAGCCAGCAAGTTCTCTCTGCTTCCCAATGTCTGGTTGGAATTGGCTTCGGCATACTCCGCCTGCGGAAAGATCGATGAAGAAATCCAAGCGATCAAGAAAGCCCAACGGATCAACCCAACGGCCGGCGATACCGTGCGCCGCTTGGCGGAAGCACTCGAGAAAAAGAACGATGTCGCTGGAGCTCGTCAAGAAATCGAAGTGATGATGCGACTTAACCCGCGCGATGTTTTGAATATGAGTTATCTGGCGGGGATGATGTGGGACCAAGACGAGAAGGAAGAAGCGCTTCAGTTGATCGCAAAAGCCGTGCGATTGGAGCCCGGATTTGAACAAGGCTGGTCTGCATTGCGGGCGTGGTGCGAGATGCTGGGGAAACCAGACTTTGATGTGGAAGTGGCAAATGAGTTAACCGCGGCGCGGCCGAACGAGGTTCGTTCTTGGCGGATGCTGGCTTTCTCACTTGATCAGCCGCATCAAACGCACGAGGCTTTGGCTGCGCTCGATCACGGGTTAACGCTTAATCCGTTAAGCTTGGACTGCCACGGCGACAAAGTGGTGCTTCTCGCGCGGATGGGGGAATACGATGAAGCCATCAGGGCAGCACGGCCTGCTGTATTTGAAGACAATATTCCGTTGGAGTTGCTTGCCCGGGCTGCTTGGGTGGAAGCAGAACGAGGCAACTTCAAAAAAGCGGTTGCAGGCATGGAGGATGTGACGCGGGTGGATCCAGATTACTTCTGGGCGTGGCAAGAGTTGGCTACTTGGTATCGTTATTTAGAAATGAAGGCTGATTTTCAAACCGCATCCAGTGAAATGGTACGCATTCAACCTCAGAACCCGATTTCATGGGGATATTTGGGTGAATCTGCCATCGCCTTAGACGATCTTGATGGTGCGAAAGAACATTTCAAACAGGCGGTGCACTTGGCACCGACCTATCGTTACGCTTCAGACCGTTTGCTGGACCTGTTGGTTGACGGCAAACAATGGGACGAAGCGAATGAAATATTGGAGTTCGTTACGCCTCATCTGTCGCTTGAATGGGTGCTTTCCGAACAGATCCGCATCGCGGCCCTAAGCGGTGAAGAGGAAACCGCGTTTGAGAAACTGGGGAAGGTGTTTGAAATTGAGAGCGAAGACGTAACGGCTGTGGATGCGGCGGTGCATGCGATGTACTCCGCCGGTTGGGGCGGCAGGACGCTGGAATTTATTTCGAAGCATTTGAAAAAGCCAACCGCGACTACGGGGGTGGCGTACGTATTTGCCCACATGAGCACCTCGCTTAAGAAGTGGAAATTGTGTGAGAGGACGCTGTACGATTTGCGGGACCGGCCGCAGTTGTGGGATGTTGCGGCAATGAAGTTTTTGGAAGAAGCAGCTGCGAGTGACGAACTCAAAAATCGCAAGCGGGTTTTGGAGTTCATCAAGAATAACGAGCCCTTACTTAGGGCGAAGACCCTGCTCTGGGAGAGCACAGGCGGGGCGTTGCTGCAGGCGGGATACGGTGACCGAGCGTGTCGATTTATGTCTGATTGGTCGGAACGGGAGGACGCTTCGAGCTTGGGGCTGCTTTCACTATCTGCGGCGTTGTGGAATGAGAAAAAAATGCCAGAGTCCTATCGTGTCTCCGAACACGCGATCAACCTTCCAATGGATTCCGCGTCAGGGCACCACCGATTACTGGCCGCATTATTTCAATTGGTCTCACACAACCCCGAAGCCGCCCTGCAGCTTGTGCGGGATGTGAACCCGACCGAGCTAAGTCGCTACTATCAAGTCAAGTATGAGTACGTAATCGGGGTTCTGGAGAGCCTTGGCCCTGATGGTAGCTACGCCAATGCTCAACGACGAATAAAAGAAAGCTACGATAGCCTTGGCGGAGGGCAAACGGGGGTGCCGCACATGGTACGCACTTATCGTTTGGTCAGGTCAGCCGCCGCAAAACTTCATGGAAAGAAAGTGCAGGCTTGGTACTGGAAGATGCAGGCTGGATAACCGAAGCGTGGTCACCTTGGTGAATGAGACAGCGCTTCTGGCACCTCGATTAAGCGCCGCGGATTCGTTGACGAAGCTTCGTTACTTCAACTGAAAATAGGGCAGAACGTTCAGCGCCGCCGGCAATTGAATCGTTTGTCCGCCTTGGTAAGACTTTCCGTCGAAAGCTTGCCAGGTACCCTCAGGAAGTGTGATCGCAATTTCAGTTTGCCCTTTCCCTGTGACTGGGGCCACCAGCAATTGGTCGCCGATCATGAATCGATCAACCGTTTTCTCAAATCCCTGCCCGGGGAAATTGTATTCCAGCGGTCGCAGAATGGGTTCGCCAGAATTGGCCGAAGCTTTGGCCGTGGCCAAGATGTAGTCTTTAAATTTCTCGCGCAGCTTCACGCTTTTCAGCACGGCATCCAACTCCTCCGGCGAAAGCACTCGCCACGGAGCAACAGAGAATTGCATCATTGGCATCAGTGCATGGACTTGCGCCGATCTGACAATCAATTCCCCGTCCATGACGGCACCGGGTTGGAAGGATGTAAATTCTCCACCGCCAATCATGTCGGGACAAGAGAAACTGTATCCCATCAAGCCCATGTTGATCACCTGCATCAAATTTGAAACCGTCAACGCCGTAGTCGGCCTGGAGGCGATCGAGTTCCTTTTTAAACCAGGTCACCGCTCTGGGATTGCTGAGGTCGAGGACCGCGCTGACGCCGTTCCACCACTGCACCGGTTGGCTGTTTTTGCTTGCCGCATCGCCGACCGGTTGGAGAAAGATCTGGTCCTTTTGACCAGCGCGATAAACGTCGCTGTCTTGGCTGACGAAGGGGCAGATCCAGAGCATGACTTTGAATCCCATGCCGTGCAGTTCGTCCATCATCGCTTTGGGTGCCGGGAAACGGGCGCGATGAAAATCCCATTTGCCATAATCTTCGTCGCCGTTGGCGGGAAGTAGTTTTTAGACGCATACAAAAACGCGTCCCGTAGCGTCGCGCCTCGGGAAAACTCTTTTATCTACGATCCTCCGCCGGAAATCCTCAGTTCGTCGCCAACCATGGCCAAGCTGAATCCGCTGTCGCTCCAGACGCCGCGGCCCTTATTCGAAATTAGCAGAGGCTGAATTTGATTTCCGTGGTTATTGGCGATCATCGTTTGGCTGTAGCCTTGGGTCAACGGCATTAGGTCGCCTTCGCTGGTGACGCCAAACCACCACTGTTCGTCTTGGGCGACGCTTACCGTAAGGCTCAAAATTTCGGATGACTGATTTTCTTGATCGTTTTGAGCGACGGTTGTGGTGCACGCAAAAAATCTCAGCAACACAATGGTGAGACAGAGTAGTGGCTGAGATTTCGAGTTCATTGAAGTTCGTTTCAAGAAGAAGAGGATGCGTTTTGATCGCTGGTTTTTGCTGACGGCGCTGTAAACGTAAATTCTACACTTCTTGCTGTCGTGTTGCGGCAAGAAGACTTTTAATCCCAAGCATCTGTTCCGTTTTTTGCATAAAAGAAGCCGGACTCAGATGAGTCCGGCTAATGATGTTTCAAAATCAGTGGCAGTTGCC